>JBFXBK010000042.1:12054-36199 GCA_050183255.1 Polyangiaceae bacterium
CCCTACCATGACCCCGTCCGATCGCGCCCAACAACGCTTCCTGTTCATCACCGGCAAAGGTGGCGTTGGCAAGACCACCGTCACCGCCGCCCTCGCGCTCAAGCTCGCCGCCGAGGGGAAGCGCGTGCTGATCGGGATCTGCGACGCGAAGGAGCGCATCTCCTCGCTGCTCGGCGTGCCCTCCATCGGGGAAGACATCGCCTCGGTGGGCCAGAACGTGTGGGCCGTAAAAATCACCGCGGAAAAGGCCATGCAGGAGTACGGCCTGATGATTCTCAAGAGCCGCACCGCGTACAAAGCCGTGTTCGACAACCGCTATACGCGCGGCTTCTTCAAGGGTGTGCCCGGGTTGCAAGAGTGGTCCATGCTGGGCAAAGCTTGGTACCACTCCATCGAAGAGCTCCCGAGCGGCCAGCAGCGCTTCGATGTTGTGCTGTTCGATGCTCCCGCGACAGGGCATGGCCTCGACATGTTGCGCGTACCCAAGGTCATCACCGAGGTGGTTCCTCCCGGAATCCTGCGCCGCGACGCCGAGCGCGCGTGGTCAATGTTCCAGGATCCGAAACAGAGCGGCGTCGTGGTCGTGACGCTGCCTGAAGACATGCCGACCAACGAGACCATCGAGCTCTTCGAAGCCCTCGAGTCAGAGCTCAAGCTGCCTGTGGCGC
Organism: Polyangiaceae bacterium; assembly: GCA_050183255.1. Lineage (GTDB taxonomy): Bacteria > Myxococcota_A > Polyangia > Polyangiales > Polyangiaceae > JAHBVY01. The sequence continues at coordinate 12,723 of JBFXBK010000042.1, forward strand.
GCTTGGTGATCAACGGCGTGATCGACGAACTCTTCAGTGAAACCGAACGCGAGACGCTGCTCGGGGATCACGACTTGGATCGTAGCAAGCCCGGTGACGAAGCCATTAGCGGTGGTGTGCGGCGCGCGATCCGTGAGCGGGTGCAAGCGGATAGCTTGGTGCGCCTCGAGCAGCTCAAGGCCGATCGGGTCCGGCTCCCGCTGCTCATGAAAGACGCGCAGACGCCCGAGGCGATTCGCGAGCTCTCCGAGCTACTTTAGGCGCTTTTTCCGCGTCTTTACACTGCGCTTGCGCGGCGGTGCCGGTTGCTCTCCGCACGGCCAGCTCAGCATCAGCTCACGCAAGGCGCGCGCCGCGGGAGGCAAGCTCTCGTTGCCCCGGTGGAGCAGCGTCAGTTCCCTAGGGATCGGGGTTTGGGGGTGAGGGAGCTCAACCAGGTGCCCCTGGCTCAAATCCCTCCCCACCGCAGCCCGACTGATGAGAGCCACGCCCATGCCTTCACGTACATGGCCTTTGGCCGCCGCGATGCTCCCCAGCTCCATCACGATTTCCGCACGCGGAAAATATTCCTCGAGCACGGAGCGCGTCGTCGTGCCCTGTCCAAAGGTGATGAACGGAACATCTGGCTGTGCCATGTCCCACTCCGATCCGGGCGCCGCGACCAGGATGAACTCATCCCACTGCCATGTTTCGCCGTCAGGGCCGCTCACCACGCACAGGTCGAGCTGGCCTTGCGCAAGCTGTGCCTCGAGCGCCGGGGTGCTCAGCTCGCGCATCACGATGCGCACGCCTGGATAGGACTTGCGGTAGTGCGCCAGGAGCGGTGGCAGGAGATACGTCGCTGCGGTCGCGCCTGCGCCGATGCGCACCTCGCCTCGCGCGAGCGACTCCAGCTCGGCGATGGCGCGCTTACCGTCGCTCAATGCGTTGAGTGCCAGCTGAGCGCGAGGCAGGAGCGCGCGCCCGGCAGCGGTGAGCGACGCGCCACGACGCCCGCGCAGCAGGAGCTGGGCGCCGAAGTGCTCCTCGAGCCGCTGGATCGAGGCGCTAAACGCTGGCTGACTGAGGTGCGCGTGCTGCGCGGCCGCCGTGAAGGTGCCGTGCTCCACCACGAGCAAGAGGTGCCGGAGGTCGTCGAGCATGGTTTACCATAGGTTCTGTCGATGGAACATGCACGAAGTATCGATTGGACGAAAGTACACGAGAGGCGCAGATCCAGAGCATGGAGACGCTGCTCTTGTTGTTTGCGATGGGTACCTTCGCGGGCGTACTCACGACCCTGAGCGGGATGGGCGGCGGAATGCTGCTGTTACTGGTGCTCTCGTTGGTTTGGAGTCCGGCTGAGGCGTTGGCGTGTACGGCGCCCGCGCTGCTGCTCGGGAACCTCCATCGCCTGTACCTGTTTCGCCGCAGCGTGGCTTGGAGCGTGATCGGGCCGTTTGCGCTGGCGGCCATTCCAGGGAGCCTGGTGGGTGGTCTGCTGGTTAGTGTCGCGCCACCGACCCTCACCCGTTGGCTCCTGGTGCTCATGACCTTGTTGGCGATTGCACGCGCCCTCGGGTGGGTGAAGCTCAAGCCGCGCGCGTGGGCGATGGTTCCGGCGGGCGGATTCATCGGTGCGCTGAATGGTGCCGCGGGCGGCGCAGGCCTGCTGGTAGCGCCGCTCTTGCTCGCGCTGGGACTGTCGGGTGAGGTGTACGTCTCGAGCGTGTCGGCGTGTGCGGTGGCGATGCACTTTGGGCGCATCATCGGCTACGGGGCTGGCGGGCTATTCACGCCGCACCTCGCCTGGCTAAGCTTCGTCGCTGCTGCCGCTATCCTCAGCGGAAACTTCATCGGGCGTCGACTACGCAACGTTTCCTCCCGGATACCTGGGAATCGACTCGAGTACGCGACACTGTTCGCCTGCGTGAGCCTCGCTCTGTTCGGGATCGGGCACTAGACGCCGGGGCGGCGCATGCGGCGCTCCCTCACCCCCAAACCAGACTTGCGAGGAGCGAACCCGCGTGGATTAAGCGCGCACGGCGGCGAGGAAGCTCTGGGTCGCCTCGAGCAAGGTGTCCGACTGGGCCGACAGAGCCTCTGCGGCCTTGAGCAGCGCGCTCGCAGCGGTGCTGGTCTCGTCTGCGGTTTGGCTCACCACCACGACACTGCGTGAAACTTCCTGAGTGCCAATCGCTGCCTGCTGCAGGTTCACGCTGATTTCCTGAGTCGCCGCGCGCTGCTCCCGCACGCTGTTGGCGATCACGTTGGTGATGACGTCCAGGCCACGAATCGTCGCGTCGATGTTGCCTACGGCAGCCACGCCTTCTCCAGTTGCTTGCTGAATCGACTGAATCAGTCCGGAGATGCTCTCGGTAGCGGAGCTGGTCTGACGCGCGAGGCTCTTCACCTCGCTCGCCACGACGGCGAAGCCCTTGCCGACTTCTCCAGCGCGCGCAGCCTCGATGGTGGCGTTCAGCGCGAGCATGTTGGTCTGCTTGGCAACGTGGGCAATCAACGCGATCGCATCACCGACTTCTGAGCTCGCCTTCGCTAGGCCACCCACTACGGCGGAACCATCGTCGGCACCCTTCACGGCGTCGCGCACGATGCCCTCTGCATCCTGGACCTGGCGACCGATCTCAGTCGCGCAGGCGCTGAGCTGCTCGATCGCGGAAGCCACGGTCTGCACGCTGAGTGCGGTTTCGTCTGCAGCAGATGCGACCGAACGAGACTCTTCATTCGTCGTAGCGGCCAACGCCGCGAGGGACTCCGCGGTCGACTGCATCTGCGTGGATGACGTCGCGACGTTCGCGATCACGCTCTGGATCTGACTCTCGAACTCGTCCGCCAGCTGCAAGCGCCGTTCGTCTGCGCGCTTCAGTGCAGAGGCTTGTTCATGCATCGCGACGGTCGCCTGATTGATGACGCGCGCAGAGGCGCAGAACGCGCCGGGATAGCCGTCCAGCGGTACCTTGCGGAAAAACTTTCCGGCCCCCGCGTACTCCAGCGTGGCCTTGGTGTCCCGAATGAACGACTCGGTGATGTCCAGCAAGTCGTTGACCGCGTGGGCCGCGCGACCGATGGCCCCAGGCTCTTCACAGCGTAAGACGCGCGGCTCGAGGTCGCCCGCTGCGGCGCTTTCGCAGATGTCAGCAATCACACCGAACCAACGCTTGTAGAGCTCGAGCTCTGTGCGCAGCTCTTGCTCGGCGGCGCTCTTGGGGACACGCGAAGCGCGCCGTGGCTCGACGCTCGGGTTCAGGTCTTGGTCGAGTGCAATAGCCATAGTCAGATCGTCAGTACGAACTCGTCGTACTCGACGCCTTTCTGCGCCAGAGTCGCGTAGAGAAGCCCGAGCGAAGCGTCCACCGCGGAGGCCTTGCTGTCAGCACGCGCTTCCCGTTCCAGCATGTCCGCGTAGGTCGCCTCGATGAGCGACACCGCGTGGCTGTCGGGGACGCGTCGCGTGGAGTGATAGCCGATGATCTCTCCGCTCGCGTCAAAAGACGGGGTGACGTGCGCGAGGACCCAGTAGTGGTCGCCGTTCTTGCAGAGGTTCTTCACGTAGCCGAAGAACTCCCTGCCGTTGCGAATCGTCTCCCACATCAGCGCGAACGCTGCGCGAGGCATGTCCGGGTGCCGGATCAAGCTGTGGGGCTGTCCGAGGGCCTCAGCCTCTGAATACCCCGAGACCTCGCAGAAGGTTCGGTTCACGTACGTGATGCGCCCGTGCAGATCGGTCTTGGACACGATCAGGTCCGACGGATCAAACGTGCGCTCGACACCGGTGGGTTCAGATCTCGCCATACTCCAAGAGTGAGAACGACCGATCCCGCGGATACTTTACGCTACGGCGGAGACAGCCTGACCGTCGCCTCGCAGCACCACCACTCGGAGTGGCTGTCCGTCGACGACGAAGGTGCGCATGGGGCCTGGGGTCTGGTTCGGATAGCGGATGTCCTCGAGGCTCAGGTGCTTGATCACCGTTGGCATCGAGAGCGTGGAAGGGGTTGGCAGCATGCCCTTCAGCTTGCCGCCAATCATGTTCGCGACTTCACCGATCGCGTCTGCCGTTAGCTCATCCTCGAGTTCTTCCGGTTGGAGGTCGAACATCCTGCACGCCACGTTCGAGGCTAGCTCCGCGGAGCAGTTGATGAGCACCGTACCGTTCCAGGCTCCGCTGATGCTCACGCTGGCTGACACGAAGCCTTGTACGGGCGCAGGCTCCGCCGGCGTGGGTTCTCCCCCGAGCATGGTGCTCCAGACTTCCTGGGTGACTTCCCCGATTCGTTGTTCATCAATCATGTTACCTCGCGTAGTCGGTAGCAATTGGCGTGTTCGGTCTGCACGCGCTCGAAACCGCTGTGCACGTTGAGCGTCGTTTCAGTTCCGCCCAGAAACAGATAGCCAGGCGTCCTCAGCTTCTGCTGAATGCGGGACAAGACCTCCGCTTTGCTATCCACATCAAAGTAGATGAGAACATTCCTGAGCAGAATGACGTCGAATGAGCCTAGAGCTTCGGGCCAAGCCTCGATCAAGTTCAGTTGCATGAAGCGCACGCGACGCCGCAGGACTGGGTCGACTTCAAAGTCGCGTCCCCGCGGGCACAGGTAGGCCTTGTAGCTTGCACCGAGCCCACGACTGACCTCGAGACCGTTGTATACGCCGCTGGTAGCGCGCCTGACCATCTCGGCGTTCAGGTCCGTACCGACGAGTTCGATGTCCCAGTTTTCGAGCTTGGGAAACTCCCGGTGGAGCAACATCGCGACGGAGTAGAGTTCTTGACCAGAGGAGCAACCCGCGGACCAGATCCGAAGCTTGCGCTCAGCTTGTCTAGCTGCGACCAGCGCCGGCAGAAGCTCGTCTCGCAAGAGGTCGAACGGTGTTTGGTCGCGAAAGAAGCTGGTTTCGTTGGTGGTCAGCGCCTCAACCACGCGGAAACGCAGTTCCTCGCTGGCTGAATTCTTAACTTCGTACATGAAGCGCTCTAGAGAACCGAAGCCTTCGAGCCGGGCCAGAGAGGTCAGGCGCGCCTTCACGAGGTAGTCCTTGTCGGCGCCGAGCACGATTGCACTCTCGCGCTTGACGAGCGCGCGCACGAAGGCGAAGTCGGGCTCGGTCAAGGACACGACACCCTCAAAGCTGGGCTACGGGGGAGACCGAGCACCTCGTCACAGATCACTTGGGCCATGCGGAAGAGCGGCACCTCGCGCTCGGCGAAGCCACGCTTGACCACCAACCCAGGCATTCCCCAGACCACACTGCTCGCCTCATCTTGAGCGATGATCGATGAGCCACGCCGGCGAAGCGCCTCGGCGCCCAGTAGCCCATCCTGACCCATGCCGGTCAGAACCACACCGAGTGCACGCGCTTGGTAGACGTTAGAAACCGAGCGAAACAGCACGTCGACCGCTGGCCGACAGGAGTTCTCGGGGGGCGCGTCAGAGAGTTCGATGCGCGGCTGGTCGACACTCCCGACGACCAGCAAGTGTCGATTCCCCGGGGCAATGTAAACGCGACCGGGCTTGAGCCTCTCGCCAGCGCTCGCTTCAACCACTTCCACATTGGATACTGTCGCAAGGCGAGAGGCCATTAGGCCGGTAAAGGCAGCTGGCATGTGCTGGACGACCACAATCGGTGTCGGAAAGTCCTTGGGCAGTGCCGGGATGATCTGGGCCAGCGCTTTTGGTCCACCAGTAGAGGCGCCGATCGCGACAAGCTTGATCGAGCGCTTCGGCGGCAGACGTTCCAGCTCTCCCCCAGCCGGTACCAAGATCGGCGTGGGTACCGCGTGATTCGGCCGAGCTCGACCCGTGAACAGCGAGTCGATCGCACTCTGGTCCGGGTTGACTCGGCGCACCGAGCGGATACGCGGCGCGAGCACGTTGCGGACCCACTGCTTGAGCTCGAACTCAAGGCTGCCCCCAGGGAGCTTCGTGACGACGTCCGCTGCGCCCGCTTCGATCGCCTCGAGCGAGACAGCGACGTCACTGGGAGTGGTGTCTGCAAGCAGGACGATCGCTGGAAACGCCGTGGTCGCGCGCAAGGCCTCGACGACTTCCGTTGCTGACATCTTCACGTCCAACAGCAAGACGTCAGTGCTACATGACACCACCTGCTCGATCGCGAGCTCCGCCGTGGCGGCGATGTTCAGGACGTCGATGCCACTCACCTCATTCAGCTCTGCGGCGATCAGTCTCCGGAGCGCGACCGATCGATCGGCAACGAGCACACGGAGGGACTGATGCTGCGAGTTCATGAGGTTACGCGCGGAAGTTCGACACGATGCGCTTCAACTCGAAGGCGGTGGAGGCGACGGCGCGAGCGGCGACTTGCGTCTCTTGAGCGCTTGCGGCCGTGGACGACGCCGAGTGCTGCACGCTCCGGGTGTTCTCCGCGATGTCGGCGCTGGACTCAGCTGCACCCAGCGCGCGCTGGCTGATCTCCTTCGTGACGGAGTGTTGCTGCTCGACGGCAGTTGCGATGGTCGCCTGGAAGTTGTGGATCTGGTTGACCACCGTTCCGATCTCATTGATCGCGCGGGCGACGCGCTGAGTGTGAGACTGAATCGCCTCGATACGATCGCCGATCTCCAAGGTCGCCTTGGCTGTCTCTTTTGCCAGGTCCTTCACCTCGTTCGCGACGACCGCGAATCCCTTGCCGGCGTCCCCCGCGCGCGCGGCCTCGATCGTCGCGTTGAGCGCCAACAGGTTGGTCTGCTCCGCGATCGAGTTGATCACCTTCACCACCTTGCCGATCGCCTCGCTGCTCTCTGCGAGTTCATCAACGGTGGTACTGGTTGACTGGGCGACACCCACCGCGTGGGTTGCGACGGAGGCAGCCTTCGACGCGCTGATGGCAATTTCCCGCGCACTGGCAGCCATCTCTTCGGCGCTGGTCGCAACCGAGAGCACGTGCTCGTGTACGTCCTGTGAACCGATCGACGCGGACTCACTGCGCTCGCGCGTGCTGTGAGCCCCACTCAGCATCCGCTCACCGACGTTGGTCAGCTGATCCGCTGAAGCCGCGAGGGAGTCCGCCGTGGACTCCAGGCTGTTGATACTGCGCTTCAGGCCGCCGAGCAGGTGCTCGATCGCATCCACCACCCGCTGAACGGCTGCGTCCTCGAAGCGCGGAAGTTCGAGTCCGAGCTCGCCCTGCGCCACTCGACTCAGGGCGGAGACCAGCGCATCAATATCCGCGCGGAGCGCACGCGCTGCAGCCTTCTCCACTGCTACGCCGTCGGCGATTCGTTGCTCCACGGAAACGGATTCGAGCCTGGACTCCCAAGTCAGGCTCGTACCGATCCAGCGCTCGCCATCGCGCACAGGGCTGAAGCGCAATACGTAACGTTGGTCACCGAACTTCGCCTCTCGAGTCGTCGGTAGCTCCGAGAGGAGTGTCAGGGAACCCGTCTCCACACTCGAACCAATCAGCGCAGAAGCTAGCGACGCGCCAGGTGCAGCTTCGAAGCTGAGCCCAGAGCCCTGGGTGACGCTACACCAGCTGGCGCGCGCGGCTGCGTTGAGAGACTCGATGATGAGGTCAGGCGAGCAGATCACCACCGGCGCTGGCGCGTGTTCGATGGCTGCTCTGAGGCGCCCAAGCTTGGCTTCGAGCTCGAGCCGCGGAGCCCGGGTGTACCAGGCTACGACGAACTGCGCGGCCTGGCGCTTGACACTGCAGACCCACTCTTCGCTGTCGACCCTGAGCACGAACTCGAACTCCGACTCGGCGGGATCCTGCAACCGCCTGAAGCACTCGGTTGGATCCTCATGGTAACGTTCGATGAGCGCGCGGAACAACTGGTCCTCATCCACTTCGAGCAGCGCGTCCACGCGTCGCAGACAGCGCCGCGACCGGGCGTTCAAGTAGTTCGTCGTGAGCTCTGGGTCGAGCAGCATGAGCTGCAGAGGAACGCCGTCCAGAGCTGACGCAAGAGACTCCTGCGTCTTGCGCTGCAGCGGGAATACACTGATCTTCGCCTCGCTCGTCGGCTCCGCCTCCACGCTAGCCTTTGCCCGAGTCTTTGGCTTTCTTTGAGTCGTAGTACTCATTCTCTATTCCATCCCCGCCACGACCCGCGATGGGTCGAGCACCAACAAGAGGTCGTTGGGCAGCTTGCAGATTTGCTGTACTAGATCGCAGAACTTGGCGTTCAGTGTGTCCGGCACCCGCTCGAACTGCTCCTCATCGACTTCGACAACGTCACCGATCTGGTCGACGATCAGGCTCACCACGGACTCGCCAACGCGAACTACGACGTTCATGTCCCGCGACTCGCTTCCTCCCGGATCCATCCCGAAGCACTTGCGCAAGTTGATCGCGGAGACGATGCGACCGCGCAGGTTGATCAGCCCCTGGATCCGCCCAGAAGCCAGCGGCACCTCCGTCATGGGTTGAGGCTTCAACACCTCCTGAACCATGGCGACGTCGATGCAGAATCGCGACCCGTCGAGGTAGAACGTGCAAAGCTGTCCCATCAGAAGCTCCCCACCGCGGCGAAGGGGGTCTCGACACCCGAGTTCGCAAGGGCGCGCAAGTCGAGCAGATCGGTGATCTTGCCCTTGACCACGGCGCTATCGAACAACGACCCGGGCTTGCCTTTCCTCACGGACATTCCCTCTTCGTCAATGATGTCTTCGACCTCATCCACGACCAGCCCGACGCTGTGCTCATTCTCCGCGTAGACGACGACCTGAATCGGACCGCGGCTCGCGGCGACGTCCTTTCCGAGCAGGCTCGCGAGCCGCACCAGAGGCATTATTTCCCCGTGGTATTGCACCACCTCGGCGCCAGCCGCGCGCTCGACCGCGCTGAGATCAATCTCCTCGAGGCGAGTCACCATCCTGAGGGGGATCGCCACGCGCTCCTCCGCCGATCGGCACAGCAGCACCGACTCACGAGCGGCAGTGGTCGGCCCCGTGGTGCGGCGCAGAGCGTCACGGCCGCGCAACTGCGACTCGAGGACGACATGAGCTTCGTGGGCCAACCCCAGAACATCCAGGATCAAAGCCACTCGACCATCACCACGGATCGTTGCGCCGGCGTAGACACGCAACGACTTGAGCTCGGGCCCGAGCGGCTTCACGACGATCTCCTCGTTGTCGAGCACGTCGTCCACGACCAACCCGAATCGCCGACCATCGGCTTGCAATACGAGGATGTGCATTCCGAGCGACGGATCACGCTCGACACTTGGGAGGTTCAGCACGCGGCCCAAGTGCACCAGAGGGATCAGGTTCCCGCGCAGCCGATACAGATACTCCCCTCGAACCTCGTCCACCTGCGTCGCCATTTGAGTCGGATCCAGCCACACCAACTCGACCAAGTTGACCTGCGGAATCGCAAAGCGCTGATTCGACACGTTCACGATCAACGCGGAAACAATCGCTAGCGTTAGCGGGATCTTCAGGCGCACGCTGGTGCCCCCACCCTCTCCAGGGAGCACCTCGGCGCGTCCGCCGATGCGCTCGATATTCGTCTTCACGACGTCCATCCCAACGCCTCGACCAGACACGTTGGTGACTTGCGCTGCCGTGGAGAACCCCGGCTCGAAGATCAAGCTCGCGAGCTTGCTCTCGTTCATCAGCTTGGCCGCGTCACGCGTGATGATGCCGCGTTCGATGGCGCGCTGGCGGATGCGATCGACGTTGATGCCGGCACCGTCATCGGACACCTCGACGTTCACCTTCCCGCTCTCGTGGTAGGCGCGCAGTCGAATCGTGCCCTGCTTGGGCTTTCCCTTCGCGACCCGCTCGTCTGGCATCTCGACGCCGTGGTCGGCGGCATTGCGCAGGATGTGGGTAAGCGGATCCCGGATGGCTTCGATGATGGTGCGGTCGAGTTCCGTCTCCGCGCCCGAGGTGTCCAGCTTGATCTGCTTGCCCAGTTCGCTAGCGAGGTCACGCACGACACGGGGTAGTCGGCCCCAAATGCTGCCAATTGGCTGCATGCGAGTCTTCATGATGCCTTCCTGAAGCTCGCTCGTGATGTGGTTGATGGCTTGCGTTGCCGCGAGGAAAGATGGGTCGTCGGCGCCGGTCGCGAAGGTCAGCAACTGGTTGCGGGCGAGCACCAGCTCCCCCACCAGGTTCATCAGGCGATCGAGGAGGCCCACATCCACGCGCACGCTGGCCTCGACTGCCGGAGCGCTACGAACCGCTTTCTGAGGCGCTGGCGGTGGCTCCTTGGGATCGACCGGAGGTGGTTTCGACGCCTCCGCTCGCTGCACTGCCGGAGTCGGTGGCGTGTTGGTAGAAGCCCGCGGCACCAAGCCCTCGGGGACCAGCTCCTTCATCAGCTCAGGCTTGACGGGCTTCATCGCGGCTGGCGCATCGGCGACGGCCTGACCATCGGCCAACGCCAGGAGTTGCTCGACGAGCGGCTGGAAGTCGCCTCCCGTCTCTGCCCCTGATTCCTGCACCTGAGTCAGCAGATCGCGGACGGCATCGACCATCCTGAGCAACGCGTCCGCGATCGGCTTGTCGAGGCTGAGCTTTCCATCTCTCAGCTTGGCGAGCAGCGTCTCTCCGGCGTGGGCCACCTTCTCGAGGCGCTCGTAGCCGAGGAACCCCGCGGTGCCCTTCATGCTGTGGATGGTGCGAAAGATCGACGCGAGTCGAGCGGTGGGCTCACCGCCTTCCTCCAGCTCGACCAACTCACGGTCCAACTGGTCCAGTCCCTCGAAGCTCTCAGTGAGAAACTCCTGAACAATCTCGTCTGTTTCGTCCTGCTGGTCCATGGCTCCCTCGCCCAGCAAAGCTGAACGACCAAACCCATGAACGGCAGACTAGGGGGCCACTTTAAGCACGGCCGGTTCGCGAGGCTGTCTAGCACTCAGGGAACCAAGCACTTCGCGCAGGCCGGATCGCAAATCTGGCGTTGGCTCACCCAGCAGGCGGTAGCCGCCGGTAGCGCGACCTTGGGCTTCGTCGAGCCACAGCTGGGCCTCTCCACCGTCGTCCGCGCGGAACAACACCTCCGCCCGACGCGTGCCAACGATTCGAGTGCTGACCCACACCACCCCACTGAACGGGGCCGCAGCTCGTAGGCGAGCGAGACGGGCCGCGAGCAAGCGGGAAATCGGCGTGAGCGCGTCATCCCCGCACGGATGGAGCAGGCGTTGGCCTGCGCTGGCGCTGTGCCAGACCTGGGAGAGAAAGCGCCGTGCTGTCTCTCGATCCGCTGGCACCTCGAGCACGTGCAGACTGAAGACATCGGTGCTGCCAATCCCAGGGCCCGGGGGGCGCAAGGCGAGCAACAGCGCATCATTTCCCCGAGGTAACGCCCACCGCACACGCAGCTCGTTGTCACCAAAGAGCCAAACGCTGGGACGCGCGTCGGCTTCTCCCAGAGCGGACAAGCGCCGCGCAACCTCTGTGAGGTGCGCCCAGAACACCCTTCGCCCAGGATCGAGCGATGGCAAGCGCTCGGGCAACACGGGGACTACCTCGTCAGTGCCATGAAGCTCAGCGTACTTCTGGAAGATCCCGCTGCAGCGCGGCTCGAACGCACAGCGCTCGCACTGCGGAGGCTTGAACTTGTCCCGACGCTTGACGAAGTACTTGTCCCACGGACGACTCAGATCTCGCTCACCGTCCACGGCGATGGTCTCCGTCGCCTCCCCGTCGTGATGGATCCAGCGCGCCAGGTCCGGCGCGAAACAGAACGGGAGATTGCCGATGTTCAGGTCGAAGTCGTCGGGAACTCCACGACAGAGCCGTGAGAGCGGCCCCACCATCTCGGTGTAGGTCGGCATCATCTCCGCGAACTCTTCGTCGGTGCGCTCGCCAGCGTCCATGGGTCGCACCATGTCCAAGTGCAACTGCTTCACGTCGTAGCGCGAAACTAGCGCGGGGAACTCGTCCACCGACGCGAAGTTCGAACCCACCACGCACATGTTGACCGTGATGCGCTCGTTGCGCGCCTTGAGGCTGTCCATGGTGCGCAGGATGCGAGCAAACGATCCCGGCTTGCGCGTCGTACGCTCGTGGCTGTCCTGGTTTGCCCCCTGGATGCTGATCCGCCAGGTGAAGAATCCGCGCCGCGGCGCGAGCGCCAGGATCTCCTCCAAGAAGCCTTCGCGGGCCGTCTTCACTCCGTTGGTGAAGATCACGACTTCTTCGAAGCCCAGCTGGACGGCCTCCGCCACCACGTCTTTGAACGCGGGCTGCAAGGTCGGCTCGCCGCCGAGTAACGTGAGCTTGCGGTGACCCTTGGCGTACGCATCGCGAACGCTGGTCAGCAGCGGCTCGAACGGCAGCGGGCGAGCGCGTCCAAACGCGGTCTGCTGTCCGGAAACGCAGAAGACGCAACGGTTGTTGCACATATGGCCGAGCTGGATCTCGACCTGCGTCTTCGGCTCCATTGGCTACAGCTTAACAGAGCTGTGGACCGGAGGCTGGTTCAGCCAAGCTTACGGGCGCCGTCGCTTCCGTTGGAACCGTTCGTGGTCAGGCTGATCAGATTTCTGGCGAGCACGCTCAGGTTGTCCGCGTTGACCACACGACTTGAGAGGACCGTGCCTTCGGCGTCGCTCACGAAGACCCGCAGCACGTTCTGCTGGAACGAGGTCACCACGATAAATGGAGTAGACGACCCAGCCGCACGCACCGTGGCCAGCACCTGGAGGCCACTGGGCGCCGGCAACCGCGCGTTGGTGATGACGAGGTCGAAGGGACCCTTGCGGCTCAACATCAGCTGCAGCTCGAGTCCAGTGCCAACCTCGACGATCTCGGCGTCGAGGTGAGCGACGATGGGCTTCAGCCACCCACGCGCAACGACATCGGCGTCGGCGATGAGCACTCGAGGACGACGGGCGGGGCGGGGTCCACTCTGAGGCACGGAGGGTCTGTCACTCATACGGGCGATCGGCAGCAGGGCTGAACAGGGAAGAAAGCGACGGCCCAGGAGGTGTCTGGGCAGAGGGCGCCTGAGCCGTCGCAGACCAACAAGCAGCTATCGTGCCAACCCTCTTCAGGGGCAACCCCTCGAAATGTGTCTCCCAATAAGGGGGTGACAATTTTCGTCCTTCAGATCTGGAGTCCCAGAGGTCCTTCAGATTTGAAATGTCTGGCTCGACGCCTTAGTCGTTTCCGCGAGGCTAGGCTCAAGCGGCGACACTGACCTCGGCTGACTTGTCCCCGCGCGGGGCTTCGGCAACGGGCAGCGCAAGTGACTGGGATGCAGAACCAGCACCTTTACCTACAGCGCCTCTAACTACGGCGCCTCTAACTACAGCGCCTCTAACTACAGCGCCTCTAACTACAGCGCCTTCCCACCAGGGCGCCACGTGGAGATCACGTTCGCACTCCCACAGGCGCCCCTTCCCGACTACATTACCTGGCTTTTTGCCTGCGGATCGAGCCCTCAGACGAACGCCCCAGGAAATCAACGGGTGCGTCGGGAGGGCGTCGAGGGGCAGCTGAAGGCGCGCATGCAACGCCGCTCCGAATTGTTTCCTCGCGGTATCGGAGATGGCCCCGACACTCTCGACGGGCACCGGTTCCAAATCCGCGGCGACACCAAACGGATACGCGCGCTCGATCAACGGCGGAATGTAGCTCCGGTAGTACGTGACCCGGCTCTCCTGCGCGAAGACCTCCACATCGACGCGCTTCGGCGCGGCCCAGCCCCGCGGCCAGAGGCAGTAGACATCGAACGCGTCTCCCAAGCTGAGAACCTTGGGTGCGAGCATGAGCGGCGCGGCTCGCCCCAGAACCCGCCGTAAATCGTTCGCCAGCGAAGCCAAAAACCCAGGGTCGGCGGCCTCGTCCAGCCACGGCACCTGACGCCGCGGACCCAAGCGCTCCCCAGTGAGTTCGACCTCGCTTGGCTCCGAACTCTCCCCTCCGAAAGCATGGGGCCTCGGCGGGACGAGCTGAAACCGCTCGTCCGTCCCTGCAGGCAGCAACAAGTCGTGCATGGGGGCGCCCCGATCCAGGTGCGCCTGGAGGCGCCAGCTCAAGCTCCCGAACTCACCCTCGTAGGAGACGGGACCCACCGGCATCCGCAGCGAGAACGGGAAGCGATGGCGGCCCGCCGGGAGCTCACCTCGGAAGAGTAGGCTTGGAGGTACGGGATAGTAGCCCTGGGGCAGGCTCGGCCCGAGGACGTGGGGCTGCACGTGGACCGTGAGCGCTCGGCAGGGCGTGGGCTCTGGGCACTCGACGTCGAGCCAGCCGCTCAGGAGCTCTCCACTGCGAAAACGTTGCTGCCCAGGCGCCGACAGGGGACCCGGATGGAAGTGTAGATCGAGACGAACGCTGCGCATGGGCCGTGGTTCGGCCAGAGGCTGCTTCGGTTGCGTCTTGTTTCAGCAATAGGCCGTGGTGGCGCGCTCACCAACGCCTGCTGATTCACGACCGCGCGGATTTGACTCGAGGGTGATCCTTCCACGCGGGCATGCGCGCCATGTATTGGAGGGTCGCTGCTTCAGCCTCTTCCCGGCTCAGTTCGGGCTTCTGGCGTTGCTGCCAGCCGATCATGCGCTCGAGGCGCTCGTCGAAGCCTTGCAGCTCTCCACTCTCATCAACGCAGTGTTGACAATACGGACCTGACTCGATCGGCATGCCACAGCTCTCACACGGATGGTTACTCATGATCTATTTTTCCTCCTGGATTTGGGGGTGAGGGGACATCTTCACCTCACTCAGCGCTCTCATCCCCGACACGAGCGCCGTGCGTTCCTTTTGGCTGAGGCGCTCGAAGGCCTCAGCGAGCAATTCGCGAGACAACACCTCTTGCTGACGCTCGATCAACTCGAGCCCGGCGTCCGTCAGCCAGATCAGCTTGCGGCGCCGATCGCGCGCATCATCCATCCGCGCAACGAGCCCCTTGGCTTCGAGCCCCTCCACGATTTCGCTCACCACCGACTGCGCGCGCCCCAGGTGCTTCGTCGCCTCACCGATGGTGACCGGGCCCGTCCACTGCAGGTGCTGCAGCGCGGCCCAAGCTTGTGGGCCAACCGGTGGTCGCTTGCGGTTTCTGCGATGAAACCGCAAGTACACCGCCGGAAATAGCCGGGAAAACTCATCCACTGCGCGAGCGACGTCGTCCACGCCCCAAGGAGTAGGAGTCGAACAATCCATCGTCAATCCCGATGGATCTCGCCGTGCCTCGGAGCGCGAAGTCGCCAGCCCGCGCGGACGCGCGTCTAAGGCAGCAACTGACCGCGGGACGTTCCGAAGAGCCCGCCATGAACGTCACCGAAGCCCAGCGCCGCCGCCACGAGGCGAGCGATGACAGCGCCCAAACTCACCGGTCCAAGCCGCCAACCGCGGAGGACCTGCATCGCCAGGCGGAAACGCGCCAGCGCGCTCACGCCGAAGGCGCTTCCAGCAGCGACCTCGCCCGCAAGACCCAGAGCGGCGCAAGCTGGAGGAAGCGCTTGGAACAGGACATCGTGTCTCACTTGCCGGACACGGCGAAGCAGATCGTGCGCCGCGCCGTCATCGGCTACGGCGGTGACAAGCTGTATGCGCGGGGGTGTGACGTAGCCAAGCAGATCAAGCACCTGCCCGAAGAGCAGCTGAAAGACATCCTAGGGATGGTCAACGCAGGCACACCCTTCGGTAAGGCCATGGCGCACGAGCAGGCCGAGCTGAAGCGGCCCGTCGCCTACGTGGCTCCGAAGTCGCTCAAGGCGCAGACCCAGGGCCCCATCGATCGAGCGAAAGCCTTGAGTGCCTCAGTGGCAAAGCTGCGAGAGCACGCTGCAAACACCTGGATGCGTATCCCGGTCATCAGTCGAGACGCAGAACTCCAGCTCGGACTGGTCAAGAGCACCACCGCACCCATCGAGACGTTCAACGCAGTGGTCGACGCGGCCGAGGGTTTGACAGCAGAGCCGTTGAAGAAGCTCGGCCACGAAGCGAGCGTAACGAAGGACTATCTGTCCGGCACCGTCACGCAGCTCCAAGCCCGTACTCGCTCAGCCTACTTCAAGCTCCAAGGAACGCTGGAGAGTCTAGGCAACGCAGCAAACGACTACCTAGCGGCGATGTCGAAGACCCCGCCCGACGTCCTGACAGCGGAGAAGGCGGCAACGCGAGCGAACGCAGCGAGCAAGCTGGTCGATGCTCAGGTCGGTCAGTTCTACGCGCTTGCTGATCAGCTCAAGGCAGCGAACAAGGAGTTCGATCACCAGGTACCGCACGTGGTGAAGGAGGTGCTGATCACTGCGGCAAGTCTTGGACTTGGGATGGGACTCGCGGCCGAGGCATCGGATGCGGAGCTAGCCGCCAGAAAAGCCGCG
Source organism: Polyangiaceae bacterium (assembly GCA_050183255.1). Taxonomy (GTDB): domain Bacteria; phylum Myxococcota_A; class Polyangia; order Polyangiales; family Polyangiaceae; genus JAHBVY01. The sequence continues at coordinate 28,966 of JBFXBK010000042.1, forward strand.
ACGAAAGCCGAGAAGGCGCTTCACGTGGCAGAACACCTCGGGAAGGAGCTGGCGACGGATAGAGCGGTTGGCAAGGGTGTGGAAAAGCTGGAGAAGGCAGCGGAAGACGTCAGGCGCATCGTCGAACGCCACTGAACCAACGGAACGGCCGTCGTTTCCTCGCGAAAACGGCGGCCGTTCGTGTTTTGTCTCGTCGCTAACCTCAGCGGACCAGGTTGGACCAATCAGGCTTCGGCGGCAACGCCACCTCTTCCAGGTCCATCTGCGCTAGCTGGAGCTTGCCCGCCAAGTCGACGTTGACCGAGTGCCAGCGAGTGTACGCTTCGATCACCCAGATCCCGCTCTCGCGGGTGCCGTTGCCGCTCGCCCCGTTGCCACCAAATGGCAGGTGCGCCTCCGCGCCGGTGGTCGAGTTGTTCACGCTGGTCATGCCAGCGCTGATCTCCTCCTTGAAGCGAAGCATCGCGCGCGCGTCGCGGGTGTAGATCGCGCTGGAGAGACCATACTGCGTGCCATTGGCCGCCTCGATGGCTTCATCGATGCCGTCGACCTCGACCAGGTTCACCGTCGGGCCGAAGCACTCTTCCTGGGCAACGCGCATGTTCATCTTCACGTGGTCGAAGATGCGCGGAGTAGCATACAGGCCCTTCTCTGCGTTGCCGGCGAAGTTCGCCGGTTCGTTGCCAGGCGTGATGCGCTTACCGTCGAGCAAGAGGTTTGCTCCGTCCTCGATACCGACGGAGCGCTGAGCGACCCAACGCTCGAGGAAGCGCTCGTTGATGAAGGGGCCATACGCGATCGACTCGTCCAGCGGATCACCGATCTTGAGTGCGGACGCCTTCTTCACCAACATCTCGCGCACCTGGGGCATCACCTTGCGGTCGACGATGATGTTGCCACAGCTCGTGCAACGTTGCCCCGCGGTACCAAAGCTCGACCACAGCGCGCCGTCGACCGCCAGCTCGATGTCGGCGTCGGCTAGAATCACCAGCGGGTTCTTGCCGCCCAGCTCCAGGGACGGGCGTTTTAGGTTGCGCCCACAGGCCTCACCCACCACGCGCCCCACCTCGGTGGAACCAGTGAACGAGATCTTGTCCAGCAGCTGCTCGTCCATCATCTCGATCAGGAACTGACCAGCGCTGTCCTTGCCACCGCCGTGGACGACGCTCAGCACCCCACGAGGCAAGCCAGCGCGGTACCACAGGTCGGCGAACAGCGCGCCAACACCCGGCGCGTCGTCGCTCGGCTTCCACACAACGCTGTTTCCGCAGAGCAACGCGGGCACGATCTTCCAGCTGGGGACCGCGATGGGAAAATTGCCCGCGGTGATCACGCCGACCACTCCAACCGGGCGCCGGTAGGTGAAGAGTTCCTTGTTCGGTAGCTCGCTGGGTACCGTCTGGCCATACAGGCGGCGTCCCTCGCTTTGGAAGAAATCGCAGGTATCGATGGCTTCCTGAACGCTGCCTCGAGCCTCGCGGATGGGCTTGCCCATTTCACGGCTCACGAAGCGAGACAGGCTCTCTTTTTCCTCACGCAAAAGCTGCCCCAGTCGACCGATGATCTGTGCGCGTCCCGGAGCAGGTGTGCGCGCCCAGGCGCGCTGTGCCGCGCGGGACTTCTGGCAAGCCTCGCGGACCTCTTCCTTGCTAGACAACGGAGCGAGGGTGACCACGTCGTCCCGCTCGGAGGGACTGCGGCTGGCGTAGGTGTGGCTGGACTCGCGTTCCTGCCCATCAATCACGTTGGGCACGATCAGCGTGGACGGGTGCCCATTGTCCTGAGGAGTCGTTTTCATGGGCGGGAGATTGGCTGCCGGCGGGGGTCGCTGCAAGGCTGCTCAGATCGGCAGTATGCTGCTTCTTCGTGGCAGGTGGACTGCACTGCCGAGACGGCGCTCCTCCCCCCAAAATCCGGGTGAAAAAACTACCAAGACGGCAAGCGCGCTGCGCCCCGGGGCTGGCTCCCGCGCGTGAACGCGGGAACCGGTCGCGCGTTACGCACTGGCTAGCGGGTCACGGCGCGCTGCAGCATTCGCCGACGTCGCAGCAGCAGGAGCCCGAGTAGGCCGAGCCCGGAGATTCCCCACGGATTCGACTCCGGAGCGCGCTGGCTCAGGCTACAGGTGGACCCGGTGTCGGTCGCCGGGATCAATCCGTTGCCTGCGTCCGGCGTGGGAACGCCTGCATCTGGCAGCGCACCCGCCGAACCACCGACACCGCCAACCCCACCCGCGTTCACGCCGCCTGCTCCTGCGGTCGCGCCGCCTACCCCACCTGCTCCCGCGGCGCCCGCGCTGCCACTGGTTCCACCCGCGCCGCCCACGGACGGCGTTGCCTCACAGGCTCCGTTGTTGCAGTCGTAGCCGGCTTGACAGTCCGCGGCGGTCACGCAGCTGGTGGCGCAGGCGCTACCGGTTCCGCAGTGATACGGGGCGCAGCTCTGAGGCGTCTGGCTCCCGCACTCGCCCGCGCCGTTGCACGAAGCATCTGGAACCGAGAGATCGTTGGTGCAGTTTCCGATGCCGCAAACCGTCTCACCTCCAGGGAAGCTGCATCCGGAGTTCGTGCCATCGCATGCTCCAGCGCACGCCCCGGTGCCAGTGCAGGCAGCGCGACCCCCGCGCGGCGAGCCGCTGACCAGCGTACAGGTGCCGATCGAGCCGGGCTCATTGCAGCTCTGACACTGTCCGTTGCAGGCGTCGTCGCAGCACACCCCGTCGACACAATTTCCGGAGGCGCACTGAGCGGCCGCGGAACAGCTGGCACCATTGCCCTGGGGATTCGCGCAAATGCCAGCGAGGCAATACTGCGGTGAGGGGCAATCCCCGTCGACCGTGCAGTCGCCGTCACACAGCGGCAGCGATGGGTGACAGGTGTACGGTGTACACGTCTGCTGCTGCAACGCCGGGCAGTTGCCGCTACCAGAACAGCGCGCCTCCACCGTGGCGATGCCGGCGCTGCACGCAGCCGCGCGGCACACCGTGCTGTTGCCCGGGTAGGCGCAGGCCGCTTGATTGGTGCCGTCGCAGGTGCCGCCGCAGCCAGTGCCGTCGTTCGTGCACGCGGTGCGCGCACCGTGGGGTGCACCGGTGACAGCGGAGCACAAGCCGAGGCTGCCGCTGATGTCACACGCCTCGCACTGACCGCTGCACGCGCTGTTGCAGCAGTAGCCATCGACACAGCGTCCGCTGCCGCACTGAGCGCTACGAGAGCAGGGCGCCCCGAGGTTCTCCGTGGGTTGGCACACACCCGCGGCGCAGTATTCGTCCACGCCGCAGTCACCGTCCGCGGTGCAGTCGCCGCCGCACGCGTCGCCGACGCACATGCCGCTGGGGCAGCTCAGCGTCTGCACACCCGGACACGCGCCGGCACCGTTGCAGCCTGCGTTCAGAGTCGCCGTTCCCGTTCCGGTGTCACAGCTTGCCGCGCGGCACTCGGTGCTCGAGCCGGGATAGGCGCAGGCAGTACGGGCGACGCCGTTGCAGCTGCCACCACACACACTGCCATCATCCGCGCACGACGGCCGATTGCCAACAGGCGCCCCGGTCGCTGGACTGCACGCGCCCTCGCCGCCGCTGAGGTTACAAGCCTCGCACTGACCATTGCACGCCGAGTTGCAGCAGAACCCGTCTACGCAGTAACCGCTGGCGCACTCCGTGTTCCCGGTACACGCCTCGCCGTTCGTCTTCGCGGGCACGCAAGATCCCGCGTCGCAGCGGAACCCGAGCTGACACTGAGTATCGACCGAGCAAGTGGTCAAGCAGCCAGTGCCGCCACACTGATACGGCGTGCACGGCTGCAGCGTTTCCGCGGGACAAGCGCCGCTACCGACGCAGAAGGTCTGTAGCGTCTGTTGCCCGGCGCTACAGCTAGCGGGGCGACACTCGACACTCCCGCCAGGCAGCGCGCACTGGGTGCGATTGCTTCCGTCGCACACGCCGTTGCACGCGGTACCGTCCCCGGCGCAAGCAGTACGCGCTCCGTGAGGAGCGCCGCTCGTCGGGGTGCAGCTTCCGACGCTGCCGGTGTTGTCACACGCCTCGCATTGCCCGCCGCATGCCTGATTGCAGCAGACTCCGTCCACGCACAGGCCGGACTGGCACTGGCGTGTCTCCGTGCAGGCGTTTCCGTTCGGATACTTCGTGACGCAAGTCGTGCCGTTGCACCACGCCGTAGCGTCACAGTCTGGGGAGTCTTGTGTGCACGCAGTGGTGCAGCTGTTCAGGTTGCCGGAGCAGCTTCCGGGCGCGCAGTCGCCTTCGGGGTCCGAGTGGAGCGAGTAGGGCGTGCAAACGCCAGCGGTACCTGCGCATGTCTCACACAGGCCGTCGCAGCGGATGTCGCAACACGTGCCGTCCGCGCTGCAGACGTTGCCGCCGGAGCACCCCGCGTCGTCGTTACAAGCACCGCCAGCACCAGCCTTGGGCTTGCAGCGATTGTCCGTCGTGTCGCAGAAGTAGTTGTTGTTGCCGCCCTGGGTGCAGTCTCCGTCCGAGTCGCAACGATCGCTACAAGCGCCATTGTAACAAGTGAAGTCTCCCGGTGGCTGACACTCCGTATCTGGATCCGTGAGGTTCGTGATGTTGCGGCACAGGCCGTTCGCTTGCCCTGTCTTGGCGTTGCTACAAGCCTGGCACTCCGAGCCGCAGGCAGACTCACAGCAAATGCCTTCGGGTTGCGCGCAGTGGCCCTTCGCGCATTCGTTGTCACTGCCGCAAGTCTGGCCGTCGGCTTTCTTGCAAGTACCGCTGCCGTCGCAGCGCATGCTGCCAGAGCAGCCGTTGTCGGTCAGACCCTGGCCAACGGCAACACAACTACCCGTGCCGTTGCAGTCGTAGCAGGAAGTGGTGCAGTGGGAGCTACAGCACACTGAGTCTTGGGACGAGCACACGCCGGTGGCGCATTGATTCGTATCTGTGCAGACCGAACCACCTTTGAGCGTGATTTGGAGTCTGGGGCGTTTCGCGGTGTCAACGGCGTAGGTTCGGGACGCGAACTTGATCGCGTTGTGCTTCACGTTGTCGTCAGCGGAGAGCAGGAAACCGTGGTTCGTTCTGGATCCACTAACCCACGCCTGAACGATGCTGGTCACGGTCCAGCTCACCTTACCAGTGTCCGTGGTGGTGCTGACGGCGGTGGCCCAGCTGGCTCCTCCTGGGGCACTGCCATTATCGAGACCGTTGACGTCCTCACCATTGCAGTTGGAGCCCCCGCCTCCCTCCGCCCAGCTGCTGTCGTTGGCAGCGGTCACGCTGATCTTCGTGTTTGGGCTGTTCAGCTGGTAAAGCTCCAACGTGGCCGTGTCGACTTGAGCCCCGGTGGGGATCCCTGACACATCGAACACGATAGCCGCACGGATTTCATGACCATCGTGACCGAGCGACGCCGTGTCATCGGTGTAGCCCACGCAAAACTGGGTCGAGGCGCCGTTGTTGTACCCGGTGAAACTCCCCGTCCGGTGCCAGTTACCGTCCTTGCTCGCGAACAAGCCAACGGCCGCGCTCTGGGAATCCACGGGTTCATCAGGTAGCGGGTCCGCGGACGAGCAGCCTAGGGGTAAGCTCCCGACACAGATGGTCAGGAGAACCAAGTAGAGGGCGGCTGAGGTCTTTTTATTCCACATGGATATCTTTGCCATTTTCAACCCCCTCCGGCACGCCGCCCAGACACCTAGCGGTTCCGTAGCTCGTGACGCCGCAGATAGACGCTCGCGCGGCGCTCAAGCTCGTCATCGGTACTCCGAAGTCCAATGGTGAAGCCGAGTCTGGAAGGGACTTGGCCACAAGGTTGGACCCACGAACACTCCAGCAGCTCAGATCGCCGCTCGACTGAAGTGCGCACTGAAAGTCACGCCCACCCGCGCAGTCCATCACGCCACCGGAGAACCACGGCCCGACGGGAGCGGTGGCGTCGGGATCCGACGAACCGTTTTGTTCGCCCCAACAATAGAGACCATCCGCGAGCTCAGCGCAGGTGCTCAAGAAGCCACAGAAGACCCCGCTGGCCGGTCCTGGCAGCTCAACGGCGCCCGCTTCGCGTGGCGTGTCGGTGACCCCAACGAGCATGCCGCCCTTGCCGAGAGGCCCGGGAGAGTCTCCTCCCCAACAGAACACGGAGCCGGTCTCAGTCAGCGCGCAAGTGTGGAAGAAACCGGCGCAGATCTCGGTCGCTCTGTCCCCCAAATCCACCGACTGAGTCGCCGAAAGCGTCTCGTCGTCTCCAATGTTTTGCTGCGCCTTGGTACCGAGGAAGCGCGCCGCACCCCAGCAGCGGACGCTGCCATCCTCCAGCAGCGCGCAGGCATGTTCTTGCCCCGCGGCAACTTGCTTCGCCACCGGGAGGTCGAGCAGTGGTGCGTCTGCCGGTGTCTCGTCGTCGCCGATGGCCTGCGCGTTCCCTTGCCCCAGCACGCCCGACGTCGCGTCGCCCCAGCAGCGGACGCCTCCTCCGTCGAGCACGGCACACGTGAAGTTGTCGCCGACCGACAAGCTAGTCGCGGAGCCGCCGAGTTGGACGTCGTTGGTGCTTGGTGGCGCAGCCTCCACGCTAGCGTAGCCAAGTTGCCCTTTGGCCCCGCTTCCAAAGCAGCGGACGGCGCCACTGGTCAAGCGCACGCACACGTGGGCGCCACCAGTTTGCAGCTCGATGACACTTCCCTGAGTCTGGCCCGGTCCTGCGTCTCCGTCAGAACCGCAACCAACAATAAAAACCGCTAGGATACCGTAAGCGAGGCGCACGTCGGAAGTGTACACGAAAGACCCAGCTCAAACGCAACCTCGCGGGTGCTCGTCCAGGGGTCAGCCATGGCACAGCGCGGGCGTGGGGCGGATGGACACCTACACGCGGACGCTCGAGCCGCAGACGCCTCTCACTGGCCGACGCGCTCCCACCGACCGACGCTCCCACTGGCCGACGCGCTCCCACCGGCCGACGCGCTCCCACCCGCCGACGCGCTCGGGCTGGCTAGCTGCGTGAGCCAAATCCAGCGTGGAAACTTATCATGAGCAAGACTCGCGTCTTCGCGAGCGTGGAGGGCCTCACTCGAACCGAGCCGGCGGAGGACAGCCGTGTCGTCCTGACGAGGTCGCTCGGTCAAAGCTGGAAGCATGAGCAGGCACTCGGAGCTTGCCAGGGGTACAGATCTGCCGCACCACCCTTGACCCGCAGCCCTCCCGTGGACCACTCACGGTATGCCAACACGCCTCGCAATCCGAAACCATTGGTAGCATCGT
>JBFXBK010000043.1:0-35421 GCA_050183255.1 Polyangiaceae bacterium
TCGGCGCGGCCCGCAGTGGAAGCGGCGCTCAAAGACAGCGACTCCCTCGTGCGAGACGCTGCTCGAATCGCTTTGCGCTCGCTCTGACCTGGTCAGCGTGGGTGCGGAAGGTGCAGCCGCCTTGGGCAGGTGGCTTCGATACTGTCGGCTTGCTCTTCTGAAATGGCAGTATCAGCGTCTCTGGGTGCCGAGGTAGGGGACGACCTCGGAGGTGGCCGCACTAGGCGGCAGACGCGCATCGAGCAAGCCCGGGTCGCGACACACGAGGGTGTGCGCGACCCGTCTTTTTTTGGGGCTACGCAGAAAGTGCCTGCGGCCGGGCAGCAAACAGCAGCCCACGCGAGCTGACCCGACGCTTGGGGTTTGGTGCTATGTTTCTCCAGATGCGGAAGGGACTTACGGCGGCGTGGCTGCTCTTGGTCTTCGTCTCGGCGTTTAGTTGTAGCCGTGAAGAGAGCGGGCCGACGACCACGTTTTACGATCGAAACATCGCGCCCACGTTGATTCAAAGCTGCGTGACGAGCCCGTCTGGTTCGCAGTGTCACGTGACGGCGGACGATCGGGGTAACGCGTTGGGCAACCTGAGCCTCGAGAACTACGACGACCTCTCGTTGCGCCGGGATCTGTTGCTGAACTACGGGCCCTACGGCCTCCCGAACCTGCTGCTGAAGACGGTACCGCCATTCCAGATGCGTCTCACTAGCTGGGATAACCAGGTGGAAATAATTACCACCGACATCCCACACGCGGGTGGGTCCATCCTGGATCGTTCCAGCGCCTCCCTGCTGGCTCTGTTGCGTTGGATTGAGCGTGGCGCAACCGAGAACAACGGGGTGCGCGAGGAGCCCAAAGTCACCCAGGCGGCTTGCACCAACGTGCTTGGTTCGGATCCCGACTTCGACCCCACCATGGATCCCAGTGATCCGGACTTTGGCACGTTCCAGAAGACGGTGAACCCGGTCTTGACTCAGAACTGTGCCGCGGGGAACTGTCATGGCTCGCCGCCCAACTCGCTCTACCTGACCTGCGGCTCGACACCTGAAGAGGTGCGCTGGAATTACTTCGCAGCGAGCGGCTATGTATCCGCCGATCCGCCAGCGAGTGAGATCTTGCGTCGCACCCTGTCGACCACTCAGGGCGGTACGTATCACGAGGGCGGAACCATCTTCGAGACGACGTCGGACTCTGGCTATCAGGACATCCTGGCGTGGGCCACGGAGAAAGGCGGACCGAGCGGCATTCCGACCAACTCTGGGTTCCAGTTCTTCGCAAGCCGCGTTCAGCCCATGCTCGCGAAGAAGGGCTGCATGATCATCGGCTGTCACTCGCCAGCGATGTTTCATGATTACCGGCTGCGGGGTGGTAGCGGCGGGCACTTCGGGTTACCCGCGACGCGCCGCAACTACTCGCTCACCCTGGAGCAAGTCTCGCTGGAGACTACGACTCCAAACGCATCGCGCCTCGTGCGCAAGAATCTGGACCCGAACACCCAAGACGGCATCTTGCACCGCGGTGGCGCACTGTTGGCCTCGCAGGGCGCCGACCCGACCACCTGCGACCTGACGGCCGCCGCCACAGGGCCGCTGGATGATCAGCCCCCGTACTGCGTTATTGCCGCATGGATAGATTTGGAGCGGCAGGAGCGCTTGAGCGGTGCCCTCCCGCTCTCAGGCTTCGTCTTCGTGAAGCGCCCGCCGCGCAGTGGACGCGACGCACCGCAGGACTGGGCGGACTATCAACCCGGCGCGGATCTCATCCGACGCACCGCCAGTATCGCCGCGGATGGCGCGATCAGCGTGGACGGGACCGACGAGAGTCTCTTGGGCGGGTGCGGGCTGTCCGTCGCGAGCGCTGACGTGCGTCGAGCGCAGGTCTCCTGGGACGGACAACGCATCGCGTTTTCCGCGCGGAGCGGTGCAGATCAGCCGTTCCGGGTCTACGTGATCGACGGCGGTTCGTGCGCCGTCGAGCCCACGATCGATGCGGCACCGGTAGACGACGCGGGCAACGCTGTTCCGAGCAATGGCGAGTTGATTCACAACTTCGATCCTACGTTTGCTCCCGATGGCCGCATCGTTTTCTCGTCGACGCGCGGCAACATCAAGAACGTCCAAGCGTTCAGCTATCAAGGACCGCAACGGACTCCCGCGGACCCTTCGAAGCTCAACGTGAACCTCTACGTCGCTGAGAATGGAAAGGTGCGTCAGCTGACCTTCCTCTTGAACCAGGAGCTCCTGCCCTCGTTCATGAGCGACGGCCGCCTGATCTTCACGACGGAGAAGCGCACGCCCGGCTTCTACCAGCTGGCAGGCCGCCGTCAGAACCTAGACGGCGGCGACTACCATCCGCTGTTCGCTCAGCGCGCGACGGTTGGCTTCGATCAGTTCACGGAGATCGTCGAACTGTCAGACAAGAACCTGGCGGCGATCTTCAGTCAGCGGGGCGCAGCTCACGGGGCGGGCACGCTTGGCATCGTGAATCGCAGTATTGGCATCGATCAGCGCTCTCAAGACGCGGCGGACTACACCCGCGACCCTGCAGCGATTGGCTATCCCTCGCCCAACTTCTATCAGCACTCCATCCGCATCCCGGACGCGCGGGCCACGGGTCAGCTGGATCAGACGGACGGTGCGTACCGCAGCCCATCGCCACTGCCGAACGGTCACGTGGTGGTCAGCTATGCGAATGGCGTAACGGACCTCGGCAACTTCAACGGCAACTTCGACATCTACGAGGTCAACCCAGCAACCGGAGGTCGCTCCGCCCTGATTCAGGACGCGCAGGACCTGCTTTGGCCAGTCGCGATCTACCAGCGGCAGAATCGCGAGGTGTTCAAGTCTCGCGCGGACGAGGCGAACGGCTCCACCCGCGTCTTCACCGATGCGGCTCGCTCCGACCGCTCAGACATCACGGTGCTCGACTTCCCAATCCTCACCAGCCTGCTGTTCCAGAACACGCGCAGCGGTCGTGCTCTGCCGCCAAACGGTCCGATCGGCGTCTACGAGAGTCTGCCTCCGGAGCCGGGTGTGACGAGCTTCGATCAGGGGGGGAAGTTCGTTGCGTCAGACGACTTTGGTCAGGTGTACGCCCGGCGCCGCTTGCTCGGAACCATCAACCCTGCGGCGGACGGTTCCGCGCGAATCCAGATCCCCGGAGGCATGCCGATCGTGCTCGCTCCACAGATCGCCCTCGCGGGAGACTCCGAACCTCGAACGCACTTCCAGCGCGAAGAGATGCAGTTCTATCCCGGTGAGTGGGTCAAGCAGTCGTTCCAGCGGCAGTTCTTCAATGGCCTATGTGGCGGCTGCCATGGCTCGGTGAGCGGGTTGGAGAAGGAGGTCGCGCTGAATCCCGACATCCTGACGTCCGCCTCGGCCGTTTCCTCCCGCGACGTCGAGCCTCAACAAGTGCTGCAGCCCGGAGGCGACTTCCTGGCGCCGCCGTTCGACTGAACGCGCTGGCTGGAGCCGGCGGTCGCTTGCCAAAGTGCCGCTCTGTTTGTGGACACCGGCTCCGATGAAACTAGAAACCTGAGGGAAACCCGCTGGTTTTCTGGCCATGTGGGTGAACCTCCGACACCAAACGGTTGTTCGGTTTCCGTTGGCTCCGGGGCCGACTCGGCGATAACGTAGCTGGGCTATGGCTCGCTTGTTGCCGTTGCTGCGTCCGCTCGGAGCAGCCATCTTTTCCGCAGGGATTATTGCGGCGTGCGCCGAAGGCGGCGCCCTCCCCCCCAAGAAGCCCTTTCAAGATGGCGGTGCCGCGGGCACCGGAAACGATGCGAGCGCCACCGGCGGAAGCGAGAACGGCGGAAGCGGCGGGACGGGTGTCGGTGCGATGGGTGGCGATACCGTGGGTGGCTCGGGAGCCGATGGTGGCAGCAGCACTGGTGGTACCAGCACGGCAGGAGCCGGAACCGGCGGCGCCGGCAATGGGGGTAATGGAGGGAGCGCGGGCGCTGGCGCTGGAGGCGCTAGCAACGGCGGGACCAGTGGTGCGGTCAACGGCGGCGCTGCGGGTAGTGGCAATGCTGGTAGCGGCAATGCTGGCAGCGGCGGTTCGGGCAACGCAGGTACCGGCGCAGGTGGCAGCGGCGGCACCAGCTGCGAAATCGCGAAGTACAACTTCGACAACTGCAACGACGGTTGGACCAACACCGGCAATGCTGACTGGGCTTGTGGAAATCCCACCTCAGGCCCAGGTAGCGATCACACCTCTGGTGCTGGCAAGGCTTGGTCCACGAACCCAAGCGGCAATCAGGGCAACTGCACGGATGGCGCTATCGAGTCTCCGGTCATCGATCTAAGTGGTGCGGGCGCGAACCTTCGGCTGCGCTACTGGCACTGGTACGACTTCCGCCCTTGTGATTCGGGCGCCATTCCGCTGATTTGCAACCTGGCTTGCATCGATCAGAGCGCCTACGCGGGAGGCGTCGTCGAGGTCAAAAACTCCGGTGGTTCTTGGGTGAAGGTCTCTCCCAGCAGCGGCAAGAAGCTCGAGTGCTACTACCAGGACAGCGACGGTGGCATGACCTGCTCGCCGTGCGCGATCGACAACCAGACCGGCTACTCCGGATCGAGTGGTGGTTGGGTTCAGCAGGAGATCGACATCTCTGGCTATGCCCACGCTCAGTTCCAGGTGCGCTTTCACTCGGCGAGCTATGCGGCTGACCCCTGCCACCCGAACAAGCCCGGTTGGACCGTCGACGACGTGCGCATCGCACCGGCGAGCTGCCCGTAGGGCGCCACAGCCCCTAGCGTAGAGGCCCGTTGCGACTACTCTGATGCGGTGAGTTCGCGACGTTGGTTGCTCTTGGGTGTGTTGGCTGCTGGCTGCGCTCAGCCCGTTGCGCCCCATCTGGCGACTCCCACCGCGCAAATCGTTGCTCCACCGCCTGTGCCCGAGCCCAGCGCCGCGCCGAGCTGTTCCCCGACCCTCGATACAGAGCAGTTGCTCTCAGACCTCCGCACGGTCAAAGGGGATGAAGCGCGCTACAACGAGCTGCTCCAAGGCGTCGGTTTCGCGCCCTTGGAGAGCATCGACGGACTCCCCGAGGAAACAACATGGAGCCTAGAGGATGCGAAGCTTCAGGACCTGCAGCTGAAGCCTGAAGGGCAGCAGGTGCTGCTGAGTTTGCGCTTCGAGTACGGCATGTTTCGCAGCGCGATGCGCGTCGCGATCTTGCAACGTGTAGGCAAGGCGCTGTGCCCACTGAGCCTCGAGCCGTCTCGCGACATCGATGGCTTTTCGTGCCTCTCCGATGGGGAGCCGCCCTTCAGCATCGAGAGTCAACGCATCGTGAGCCAGAGCTGGGACACGTTGGTCATCAACCTGCGTTCGGGGCGCTGCGATGGGTACTCCGTCGGGCGAGGGGCGCATCACGAGGTCGAGCTGTGGGGCTTCGTAGGCGAGGAGTTCAAGCGTCTCTACCAAACCGAGACGTTCGACGCCTGGTACACCTCGCCCATTCCTCCACTGCGCACTCTCGAGCGAAAGCTTGAGTTCGTCGGGGAAGCGCCCAAGAGCTTGCTCGTGACCACCGACGTGACCTGCGATCGCAGCATGGGGCAGGACCCCGACGAAGCGTGCGAAGAAGAGCACAGCGAGCAGCGGCTCACCTATCAGAAGGGTCAGTACGAATAGCCACAAAGCGAAAGCGGGAGCCAGCTCATCGGCTCCCGCTCTGTTCGCGCTCTGTTTAGCGTGCCGCTAGCGCTCGGTGCCTTCGGTTTCCACCTGGTAATGTGGTCCACGGAAGTGACCCCAGGTGCCTTCTTTCGGGTAGCCACGGTTCCACACCTCGGTGACGATGGGGCGCTCGCTCTTGCGTTCGCCGCGGTCTCCACGCTGACGTCGGGTGGTCAGCTGTGAGCGATCACCCGTCCCTTCGGACTGAGCTGCGCGCTCACCGCCCTTGCGGTATGGACTGATCGACGACAACAAGAACGCCGTCGCGATACCCAAGAAGCCCAGGTCGTCTAGCCAGCCCAGCACCGGCACGAAATCCGGAACGAAGTCGACCGGCCACACCACGTACGCGAGTGCTGTCACGAAGAGCAGCTTCACGGACAGGGAGGCGCTGGGATCGCGGAAGAACCGCCAGGAGGCTCGGATACGGTCAAACATGGCAGGTAATCCAGTTGTTTGGAGTTTGCGTCGTTCGGGCGCGGTCTATCAACAAATCTAGACGGGCTTCTATGTCTCTTCGGGGAAGGTTCGGGTTTATTTCACGCGCTTAGGAAAACAAATGGCGCGGGGATTAGCTTCGTTAGTTTTCGGTGACTCAGCGTTGAGCACAAAAAAAAGGCGCCGACGACTCCGGGCCACGCGATGGCACCGAAGTGCCGGGCTTTGGGTTGGGTTGGCGGATTCGCGTGGAGTGCTTGTTGGGATGGGGCGGCGTGTGGGTTGGACACGTCGAGTCTCCGGAGTCGTCGACTCCCAAGAGCGTAAGTCCGCCTTTTCTTGGCGCCACCCCTGAGCCTGCGGTTTGTCTTGAGCTGGCCAAAAATAGCTGGAAATGGCGCAGTTCGCCACTCTGCCACGGTTGGCTGAGGCGCCCTTGCGGCAGCCTCCCCCCCCAAATATCCGTGGGACAAAAGCGAAACGCCCGAGAGCCATGAGGCTTCGGGCGCTCGCAATGCCGCCATCGAATCGCAGCGCTTAGCTAACTCAGACGCGCTCGATGATGGTGGCGATGCCCATGCCACCGCCGATGCACAGCGTGATGAGTGCGGTGCTCTTGCCGGTGCGCTCGAGCTCGTCGAGGGCGGTGCCGAGGAGGCACGCTCCGGTTGCGCCGAGGGGGTGACCGAGGGCGATGGCGCCGCCGTTCACGTTGACCTTCGCCGGATCGATCTCGAGGCGACGGATGGTGTTGAGGGGCACGACGGCGAACGCCTCGTTGATCTCCCACAGGTCGATGTCGCTCGGCTTCATGCCCGCCTTCTTCAGCGCGCGCTCGGAAGCAGGCGTGGGCGCGGTGAGCATGATGACCGGCTCAGCGCCAGCGGTCGCCATCGAGATGATGCGCGCGCGGGGCTTGAGGCCGCTCTTCTTCACGTAGTCTTCGCTCGCCATCAGCACGACGGCGGCGCCGTCCACGATGCCGCTCGAGTTGCCCGCGTGGTGCACGTGCTTGATCTTGGCGACGTCGGGGTAACGCTTGAGCGCCAGCTGATCCAGCGTCTCACCGTTGGGGCCCATGGGCGCCTGGCCCATCATCTCGAAGGAGGCGTTCAAGCCACCGAGGCTCTCGAGGGTGGTGCCGGCGCGGGGATGTTCGTCGTGGTCCAGAGCGACGCTGCCGTCCTGGTTCTTCACGGCGAACAGGCTCTTGGCGAAGCGCTTCTCTTCGATCGCCTTGGCTGCCTTGTTCTGGCTCTCCACCGCGAACTGGTCCACCTGCTCACGGGTCACGCCGTCGATCGTGGCGATCAGGTCGGCACTGATTCCCTGGGGAACCTGAAACAGCTTCTCGCGCAGCTGCATGTTGTTGCCGTCCATGGCCGCGCCGTCGCTACCCATCCCGACGCGGCTCATGCTCTCCACGCCGCCGCCGATCACTAGATCTTGCTGGCCGCTCATCACGCCCATCGCGGCGAAGTTGATCGCCTGCAGACCCGAGCCGCAGAAGCGGTTCAAGGTCACGCCGGTGACGATGTCGGGCCAACCCGCGGCGAGCACGGAGTTGCGCGCAATGCACGCGCCCTGCTCGTTGACCTGGCTGACGCAACCAGCGACGACGTCGGTGACGTCTTCCTTGTTGAGCTTGTTGCGCTCCGCGACCTGATTCAGGGTCTGCGCGAGCAGCTCTTGGGGGTGGATGTGGCTGAGCCCGCCCTTGCCGGCTTTGCCACGACCACGGGGAGTACGAACTGCGTCGATGATGAATGCGTCGCCCATCGCGGGATCCTCCGATGCTCTGTCTTTGTTGTGCTGTAGGCGCCCGACTTTGGACGCTTCAGGTTTGGGGGTGAGGTGCGCTGACCAGTCGCCGTGCGGCTCAGCAAGTCCGCGCGAGAGACGTTTTTGCCATATGGTAATGTGCGTCAGCGGGAAGTCAGCGTAGCCTGCCGAGAGGGTAAACTCTGCGTGTCGGCTGCGCGCGAAGCGCGCGAAACCGATGACAGTGCGCGGCGAAAGCTACCATAAGGATCTAGCGCCACAGTCCAAAAGCGCTGCACTGCGCCGGCGCCGTTTCAGCCTGCAGGATTGCAGCATTGTGCTGGTTTTGGCCGCTGCCTGGAGCCGTGGTCCAGCCGTCTAGCCCTGCGTGACTCATCGCGCCATGCGAGGATTTGGGCCTGCTGGTTGATGCATGCTACTTAGTGCAGGTGCGGCGAACGTCGCCTGTGAGCGACTCCAGCGTGCCCGGCACCGCGTCAGGGCGCTCCCAGTGCTTGCCAGCGCAGGTCTCGCAGCGACGCTTGCGTTTGCAGACTCTGGCCTGGCTAGCCGGAGCGCTCATCGCTACCGCGAGCGCGCCGGTTGCGGCCCGCAGCAGCGGCTTCAGCGCTTTCGGCTCGCCGCGCTGCGAAGTCGCCCCGCCGAAGCCCGCACCGAAGCGCTACGTCGTAGCGGCAGTGGGAGACTCCCTGACCGACACGCGCGTCGGCGGCGGTCGCTATTTGAATTATTTGTCGCAGCGCTGTCCGGAGAGCCGTTTCGACGCCTACGGAGTTGGTGGGCAACGCACGGAGCACATGCGCTGGCGCTTCTTGCACGACGTGTTCGGTGTTGGTGCCGCGAGGAAACCTCCCGCGTACACCCACGTGATCGTGCTCGGCGGCATCAACGACTTGAGCGCGGGCTCGCTGTCCGACACGCGCACTGGGCGCATCCGGGACAACCTTCGCTACATGTACCGCGAGGCTCACGAACGGGGACTCGAGGTCGTCGCAGTAGAGGTGCCACCGTGGGGTCTTCTGCGAGGGGTCAGAGACGCGCGCGTGCAAGCGACGCTGGATCTCAACTCCTGGATCGCGAGTCGACCAGGTCACGGGGAAGCTGAGTACGCCGTCGACCTGGGGCCGGTGCTGCGCTGCGACGAGCGACCTGGAGTTGCGCCAGGTGACCTATGCCCCAGCTACCGGCGTTTCCCGACGGATCGCATCCATTGGAACGCAGCGGGACACAAGCGCGTCGCTGAGGTGCTGTATCAGAGCGTGTTCAGCGACTGCCGCTAAGTCAGCGAAAGTTCATGTCGAAGGTTAGGGCGGGGAGCCACGTGGTGGTGTTGGCTGACCCGCCGTGGGTGTACGAATACTGAAGCGTCGCCGCGACGCCGAGGGTCCACTCGTCGGAGCTCCTCCAGTCTTTGCCGAGCGTCAGCGCCGCGCCATAGCCCGCAGCGAACGAGCCTCCATGGGGCTGTAACGTAGCGAAGCCGGCGAGCAGCCGACCGTGAACTCCGACCGCTTCGCTGAAGTAGTGGTCAATGAACGGACCCGTGAGCGTGCCGAAGTAGCTCGTCGTATCCTCGACCCCGATCACCTCCGACTGCTGCCAAGTCAGCGGGGAGTAGCTCAAGATGCTCCCTACACCCAGGATGAGCCGGGGTGATGGCGTACCACCCACCATCAACGCGCCCACTACGGGGACACCAGATGCGGTTGTATCGATCGGAACGAAGGGATCGCCATCGCCCTTCGCATGCGCGTTTAAGTAGCCGAGCCCCAGACTCGCGGAGAAGTAGAAGCTGTCGTGAGGTGCCTTAGAGGCGGCGAAGCTGGTGGAAGGGATCAGCAGGAGTGCGCCCGCCAGGCCAAGGAGTGAGCGCTTCAGCATATGCCCTCTTAGTGTCATGCGCGGACACTCAGGGGGGCTCGCGTTAGCAAGATCCTTCGCCGGTAACGCGCGGAAATGGCCAAAGCATTTTCCGCGAAAATACTGCAGGGGTGGCGACGAGCCGCTGAGCTCAGTGGTAGGTCCCGCTGAACATCAGGGCTGGGGAAAGCGTGGCGTAGGAGACGGAGGTACCGTCCACGTCGTGGGACGTGCGCATCATCACCGCCCGCGCGACGCCCCCAATGCTCCACTCATCGCCGACCCAAAGGTCGTAGCCCACGCCGATCGCTGCGCCTGCACCCTGGGCGTAGTTGTCCCCGGATGTTGCCGGATCGAGCAAAGCGAAGCCGAGCATGCCCAAGACATGGAGGCCCTGATGCTGGTCGAAGTAGTAGGCTGCGAATGGTCCCGTGAGGCTGAAGACGAAGTCGTCGGGTGCGTCCGTCTCGTAGCTTCCATCCTTCAGTGTAGGCGTCGCGAAGTGACCCCCGGTGAACGCGCCTCCGAGGACCAGGTGCTCGACGGGTGTGCCTCCCACTGCGAGCAGACCGCTGAACCCGACTGCGCTGGCGCTCGTGCCACCGAAGAGCCTGTCATCAGTCGCCGCACGGATGCTTGTTGAGAGGTAACCGATGCCGCCTGCCGCCTTGAAGTAGAAGCCGTCGTGGGTCTTCGGTTCGGCCTGCCCGCGTTGGCAGACGGTAGTCGTGAAGAGTGCCAGGGCTAATGCGATGACTCGTGCGTGCGTCCCCATGTAGCTAGGGTGTCACGAATGACCCGCTCGACGACAGGGCACGTTTCCGACGGGAGTGTCGAGGCGCTCAGTGATAGATGAGAGGGTGCGATTCAGCGCGCTGCAAGCTCGCGCAAGGGCTCCCCGGTGAGTCGGAACGTCGTCCAGTCGCTCATCGGGAACGCTCCAAGGCTCTTGTAAAAATCGATTGCGAGCTGGTTCCAGTCGAGCACCGACCACTCCATGCGCCCGTAGCCGCGCTCCACGGCGATGCGCGCGAGCGCGACGAGCAGCGCCCCGCCAACCCCCGATTTCCTTGCGGATTCTCTGACGAAGAGATCCTCGAGGTAGAGGCCGGGGCGGCCCTTCCAGGTCGAGTAGTTTTGGAAGAACAGCGCAAACCCTGCCGGCTCGCCTGCCAGCTCCGCGATCAAGCACTCGAAAGGACACTTGCCGCTCTCGAGTTGCCCGCGAATCACCGCTGGCGTGGTCTCTACAGCCTGTGGCTCACGCTCGTAGATGGCGAGCTCTGTGATCAGTTGAAAGATCAGCTCGCAGTCATCGGGGGTCGCGCCGCGAAGGTGAACGTTCGCTGTCATCCGAGGAGCCCCTGGTGCTCGAACACGCGCCGCAGGAACGACACGGGCATATTGCCTGACTCCAGGTAGACCCGGTGGAAGATGCGATCGAGCTCTCGCCCTTCGAGCTTACCGCGCTGTGCCCGCTCGAGATCGCGCTTCAGTGACCACACGAGGTGATTGCCGGTGAGGTAGGAGAGGGGGTAGCCGCGCTCCTGAGAATACCAGTTCAGTTCTGCCTGCACGCGGCCGGGCACGAAGCCCGTGACCTCGAAGAGCAACTTGCCAGCAGCGACGAATGGGTCGTCGCTGCTGAGATCGCAGTCGACTCCAACCTCGAGGTAGCTCTTGTCGCCGCTCATGAAGAACAGGTCGATCGCGACCCGGGCCCCGATGCGGGCGATATCGCGCTTGGAGGTGAACCGCACCTCATCCACCAGATCACCGACGTAGCCGACGTCGAGCATGTAGTCCTCGAGCATCGTGGTCCAGCCTTCAGCGTGATCCATGGCGTCGATGTGCTTGCGAATCAGCGACGGATGCAGCGCCCCCCAGCTGAGCTGCAGGTGGTGCCCAGGGATCCCCTCGTGCACCATCATTCCGGGGATCGAGAGCTCGGTGTGTTCATCCACTAGCTCATCGCTCAGGGTGAGATAAACCAAGCTGCGCTTCGTTCCCTCGCGGAAAGGAGCTGGTGAACTCATCGCGCCGGCGGGAATAGTGGGCTCGAGGAACCCGGGAGTGCGCAGGATCAACATGTCTTGATCCTGCGGCACGGGGAACAGGTTGTGCTGCGTGATATAGTCAAGGATCTTGCCGCGCTCGCGCTGATAGCGATCCAAGATGTCCTCGAGGCGACCGTTCGGGAGACTCACCTTGTAGCGTTTGGCGAGGAAGTCCTGCAGCTGCTCGTTGTTGGTGTCCGACGGGAGATCGTATTTGGCGACCAGCTTGCCGCGCAGCTCTTCAATCTGCTCAAACGTATCCTTGAGGAAGTTGCTGGCGATGGTCTTTAGCTCTTCCGGGCTGAGTTCGATGCCACGCAGAGCGATCACCTCGCGCATCGCTGCGTCCCCGATGTGAATGTCGGGCGCGGACTCGAGCTCTCCGAGCTTGCGCCCGTAGTCCGTCAGCGCTTGCTTCGCGCCCTCGCTTGCAGTTGCCAGTCGATCACTCGCGCCGAGGCGCTCTTGCTCGGCCCAACCGTTGAGATTGTCCAGTAGCTCGAGCAAGCCGCTCGTCTTGGTCTGATCCATCTTGACCCAACGCGTAACGGGTAGCTTCAGGCGACCAAGCAAAGCCTCCAGAAAGTCCGGGACGGCTTCGACGCGCCGAGTGATGTCGGCGAGGCGCTCTTCCGCCGGGCGCGGATCGTTGATGAAGAGCGTGAACAGCCCGTCGCCGATCTCGTCTCCGGCGGTTGGGGTGCGCTCGAGTCGACTATGCCCTCCCCAGCTCAGCTGGTCGCGAACTGCTTCCGCGCGGAGAGTCAGGTCCGCGAGGTCGAGGTCCAGGCATTGATCGAAGTCCAGCTCCGCCCTTGAGATCGCGGCGCCAGCCTCGCTCAGCTGCTTCGCCTGCTGAACTCGGGCGCTGGCAGCCTGGAGGCTCGGATCGGGTAGCTCTCCGAGGTTGCGGTTGATACCGAGCTGGGCGCGTCGATTCGGGTTGCTCGAGAAATGCTGGTGAAACGCATCAGCAAAGGAGGAGTAGTCGAGGGGAGAGGGCATCGCGCCCGTTATAGCGCCCAACACCCCATCAACAACTTCTCATCCTAGGCAAACGTTGCACGCGACGCGTCATGTCGCCCTCGCTAGCGCTCTCAGGCTCCGCTCGCTCAGCCCAGCGAACTCACCCTAGTGCGCTCAGCAGTTGCTCGAGGCCGGCGTCGATGTTGTTACCCAGAGTCACGTGGCAAGCGCGCCGCTGCTTGCGTTCGAGCACGGCCAAGTCACCAAACGCCTGTGCGTCTCTAAGCACGCCGAAGCTGTACGTTTTACCAGGTATCGAAAGATCAACCGAGCGGTCGCGGGTCAGCACGACGAAGACGCCAGAGTCAGGGCCACCCTTGTGGAGCTGCCCGGTGGAGTGCAGGAAACGCGGCCCGTACCCCAAAGTCGTTGCCACGCGGTACTGAGCGCGGAGGCGCTCGCGGATCTTCGCGAACAGCGCGTCTCGCTCCGGTGTACGCTCGAAATAGGCCGAGAGTACCAGGTAGTCCCCTGGTTTGAGGCCGTCGAGCGTCAGCGCGAGCGCCTCTGAGGCGGGGGAGTGAGCCGCGGTGGGCGTCAACTCGTGGGTCGCCTCGAACTGACTGATCAGCTTGGCGGTCTCTTGCTTGGCTTCGGTGACGTTGGGCTCGTCGAACGGGTTCACTCCCAGCAGCGCTCCGGCGAACGCGGTGGCAATTTCCCAGCGGAAAAATTCGCCGCCGAGGTCGTGTTGGGCGAGCATGCCGATGCGTGCGACGGGGTGGCCAGCGGTGACTAGCTGCTCCACCTCGAGGTCGAGAGGCGTCTGGGCACGGCCACCAAAACGCACGTAGATGAAGGCGCGGTCGTCCCCGTAGGTGTCGGGTGCACCGAGTGGTTCGAGGTCGACTGGCACGATGCCGCGCCCTTGCTTGCCGGTGCTCTCAGCGACCAACTGCTCGACCCAGGAGCCCAAGCCTTGAACCTCAGGGGAGCAAATGAGCGTCAGCTTGTCTCTGCCATTCTTGGCCAGGCCCGCCATGAAGGCTCCAAGGCGCAGGCCCGGGTTGTCGTCGCTGGGGACCACGGGGGCGCAGCCGACGGCCATGCGCTCGGCATCACTGACCAGGGCTTCCAAGTCAGCGCCGATCAGCGCCGCCGGGACCAAACCGAAGAAGGACACTGCGGAGTAGCGGCCTCCGATGTTGGGATCGTTCTCGAATACGCGGATGTAGCCCCGTTGCTTCGCCAGTTCGACCAAGGCCGTGCCCGGATCCGTGATCGCGACGAAGCGCGCGCCAGCCTCATCACCAAAGCGCTCTTTGCAGCGTTCGAAGAAGTATGCCTCGAACGAGCGCACCTCGATGGTTCCACCGCTCTTGCTCGCGACGATGAACAACGTTTGCTCGAGATCCGCCCACTCTGCTGCGCGATTCACCGCGTCTGGATCGGTGCTGTCCAGGATGCGCAGCTCCAAGAAGCCAGGAGTCGAACCGTAGGTCGACGCCAGGACCTCCGGACCCAAGCTGGAACCTCCCATGCCAAGTAGTAGTGCCCTACGGAAACCAGCGCGATACATCTCACGGCTGAACGAGCTCAAGTCGTCCAGGTGCGCCCGTATACGGGCTGGGGATTGCAGCCAGCCGAGCCGCGACCGAATGCTGGCTTCGTGAGCCGGGTCGGAGGTGAAGAGCGTTGGGTCGACGCTCCACAACCGGCTTGGTGCTTGCTGGCGTCCCAGGCTCTTGAGTGCTTCCACAACCGGACGCGGTGCGTCTCCCAGGCTCAGGCGCTGGCGCTCTGGAGCCTGTTCGAGCAACGCCTCGCGCCGAGACATGATCACCAAGTGCAGTTGTTCGTCGGCGCGCGCCTGCTCGTGGCTCAGGCTGCTGCGAAGCTCCGAGCCTACGTTCTCGAGCTGGACACCAGCCCGGCTCAACGCAGTGAGGACCGGCGCTGGATCTCGCTGCTCGCTGATCGGGGCGGAGAGCTCATTGATGTCTTGAAACGCGCTGAAATCCGCGAAGCTCTGGCTGCGGACCAGGGGGCCCAACAATGCGTTCGAGTAGAGGTCGCTCGGCTGATGCGGATCCGTAGTCGCCGTGCCGTGGACGAGCAGACGAATCCAAGGCGCGTCACCTTGCGCTTCCGGCCAGCTCTGTATCTGATCGAGAAGTTGCCGTGCGGTAGCCACACCGGCCTTGCCGAGCAAGCCTTCCAAGCTTGCCTCGTCGCCGCCCCGTTGGATCAGCTCCTTCAGTTGACGATCAATCTCCGCGTCCAAGCGGTTGATGGTGGGACCAAGCCACAGTCGCGCGCGGTTGTTCTTTAGCTTGGCGAAGCCCTGGCGAAAGGCGAACGCGACGTGTTCAGCGCGCTCCACGTCGAAGACCAGCGTCATGTGCACGGAGATCCCTTCGGCCGCGAGCAACTCGCAGGCGCGCATGCCGCCCGGTGTTGCGGGGATCTGAACCAGCACGTTCTCGCGGCGCGCAGCCTTGAGTAGTTCCGTGGCCGCGGACAGCATCGACTCCGTGTCCCGCGGCGCGCCGGGCAGCGGGCAGGAGACATAGCCGTCGCTCTCTTTCGACTGCTCGAAGACTGGACGCAGAGCGTCGGCTGCTTCGCGTGCATCCTCCAGAAAGAAGGTGTGCTGGATCTGCTGCACGCTCGCGCCTTCACCAACCAGACGTCGCAAGCCGTCGTCGTAATCCGTGGCACCGCTGATGGCTTGTTCGGTGACGCGGGCGTCAATCACGGCACCACGCACACCTTCGCGAATCAAGCGCGCGAACTCTCCGGAGGCCAGGGTCCCTCGTCGCAGGCCATCGAGCCAGATGCTCAGTCCATGCGCTGCGTGTGCGCGTTGCGCGTTGCTCTTCATCGCGTGTGATCCCTCGATGCCTTCGCTGGTCCACGCGTCCGCTCGAACCGCCGCGCGTTCGCGACTTGTGCGCGCGAAGAACGGCAAAGCGTTGGTGGCTGCCCAGGTTGCTGTGGTGCTCGGCGGGTAAGTGAATCCCGCCGCACGGCTGCGCGTCAATCACCGATGGCACAGCGCACCCACGCGCCGAGTTTGTTGCGAAGCTGAAGCAGAAAACAGGCGGTAGAGTGTCAGTGGATCACGACGGTCTTGCTCACCGTCTTCATGCCGCCGGTGAACGGGGGAACCGAGGCCCGACGCATGGTCGCCGCGATGCAGCCACCCGTCGGGGTGCCAGCGAAGGGCGGGCCGCTGATGTTCGCGCTGGTTGCGCGGCCGCTCGGCGCGAAGGTGATCGTCACCTGGGCCATGCCCGATGGATCGCCGTCTTTCCGGCAAGAACTCGCGGCGGCAGCTGCGCTCGCCAGCGCTGCCCGAGCGGCTGCCACGTCGAACGGCCCCGTAGCCTCGGCGGCTGCCGGCTTCTCGGCTGGCTTCTCCGCAGTCGCTTCGGGCTTGGTCGTTGCTTCGGGCTTGGTCGTTGCTTCGGGCTTGGTCGTTGCTTCGGGCTTGGGTTCGCCAGCGGTGGGCGGCTTCGCTGTTTCCGCGAGGTTTGCTGCCGTGCTGGTGGGTTTTTCGCTTGGCTCGCTTGGCTTCTCGGTTTCTGCGCTCGCCGCCGGTTCCGCGGTCTCCGTCGGCTCCGCGGTGGGCTCCCGTGGCTTCTCTGCCGTGTTGACCTCAGGTTCGGTGGGCTTGAGATCCGTGGCCACCGGTTTTGTGGTGTTTGCCTCGGGTTCAGGGGTTGTTCGCAAGCCGAACCAGTAGATGGCGAACGCAGCAACTAGACCCAGACCAACGTACAGCGGGAGCTTGGAGCCGCCTGCAGACTCGCCGCTGGCGGGGACTGCTGCAACGCCCTTCTCCGTGTTTGGCTTGGAGACCGGTGCCTCGCTGGGTGTGCTCTGGGGCTCGCGCGCCTTCGAGGGTTTCGTCTCGCTGATGTCTATGGGCACGCGTCGCGACGACGGTGGACCGCTCTTCGCTTTGCGCTTCTTCTTCTTCTTGCTGCTGGGAGGCGCTGAGTCGGAGCTGCTGGCCTTGGCGGGCTCGGCGGTGGCCGCGCTGGTCTCTTTCGGTTTGGGCTTGTCGAGATCGGAGACGTCGATCGTCGGTACCTGTGGTGCACTCTCATCGACTCCGAGCACGCTGTCGCCGAGGCTCACGGCGCCCATGCGCAAGAGCTCTTCGTCCTCGCGTTGCTTGCGCAGCGCTTCCGCGTCGAGCTTGGGCTGCTCTGCGAACTTGCGGCTCAGCGCTCCTACGTCGGGGGCGGAGTCCGGGGGGAGGTCCTCTTTGTCGAAGCTGATCGTCTCCGGTCGCTTGAGATTCGCCGGTGGTCTTGGCTTGGCTTTTCCTTGCGGCTTTTCTCCCTGTGTTTCGACGTCTGGGGTGGAGCCCATCGGACGCCGCGCAGACTCGTCTTTCTTTGACTCGTCCCGCTGAGGTGCCTCGTTGTTCGGCTCGCTGACGAGGAAGTCGGCCTTGGTCTTTGGTGGAGCGGGTGGCGGCTTGGGGAATGATCTCGCGCGCGGCGCCTCAGCCTTCGCGGCGGGCTTCTCCGCTGCCTCTGGGCGCCTTGGGGGCGGAGGTTTGCCCTTGCCCTTGTCCTTCAGAGTGCCCGCGCTCAGCGCCACCATGCCTCCGAAACGCAGCGAGTCAGGATCGACGGACTCTGGGTCGATCGACTCGGGTGGGAGTGATTCCGGCGCCAGGCTGATGGGCGGCTCTTCGTCGTCCTCCGCGTCGCTGATTTGTGGGGACGTGGGCTTGTTACCGGAGTCGGGAGCGCTGTCCCTCCCCCCCAAACCCATCCCGGTACCCAAGAAGCCCCCGGTTTGATCCATCGGCGGATCCTCGGGGAAAAGCTCGGCGAAGACGGGGACTTCTTTGATCACCAGCCAGTCGTCCATGCCGTCGCGCCAGATCAGAGTATCGGCGTGGATCTCGCCTTGCTTGAACGCTGCCTTGACCTGCTCCGTGGTCTTCTCGCGGTCGTCGTCGTCTGCGTAGGAGACCATCCACGGGTCGTCGTCGGTCGCCTTCGTGATTGCGTCCATGTGGGACGCGGGCACACCTGTCGGCTTCACCTGCTCCGGCTTGGTGAGGGGCACCGTCGGCGTTTCCTCGCGGATTTCAGCTGGCTCGGCGTCGACGATGCTGGTCAGCTTCTCGCGAACGTTGGCCGGCGGTGGCTTCGAGAGCCGTGGCGCGGAGCTAGGATCGCGGCCATCCAGCTTGATCTTCGCCCCGCAGCGCTTGCAGCGCACGCGCACGAGCTTGCCATCGATCTTCGACTCCCAAAGGTCTTGGGTCACTTCGAACTGGGCACCGCAGTCCCCACATGTGACAGCAGAAGGCATACGCCTCCAAGCGTACACGCATAACGGAAACTTGTAGCAGAAGTTGGCTGATCGCTCCTCAGCTGCGCGGATGGTCAGGGGCCCTCTACTGCGAGATGGCTGGCGCTCTAGCCGAATGAGCCCGGGATCAGCTCGACCAGCAGTGCCTCGCGCATGCCGGTGCGACTGGCTTCTCCCTCGGCCAGAGGGATCACGTGGAAGCTGCCATCCTGGTTTTTGACGAAGCAGACCCGTAGCGCGTGTCGGGCGGCTGCGCCTGCGATGACCGCAGCGTGCCCCGCGTGCTGTGGAGCGGCGGCGGGTGCGGGATCCGCACCTTGGCTCACGCTCGTGCGGTCGAGGGGGCGGCTCGGGGGCTGAGCCGTTGGCGGACGCTGCGGCGTCGGCGTGAGCTGGGGAGCTTGCGCTGCCGCGGGTGTGCCGGGCGGTTGGCTGCGGGTCGTGCTCCTGAGGTGGGTTGCGAGTTGGGCGATGCTCTGGCCCCGCTGGTTCATCCCGATCTCGGTGGCGGTGAGCGCCGCTCGTTGCAGCCACCGTACCGCCTCTCGCGCGTCGCCCTGGCTCCACATGTTGTGGGCCGTTTGAAGTGCCCAGCTGAGCTCTTCAGGGTCACCCGGTTCGGGGCGCGGAAATGCATCGGCCACCATCAGCTTTGGAGTACCTGAGATAGCAACAGAATGCGAGACCCACACACCGGCACTTGCTCTCACAAACAGATGCAGCTTGAGACAGCAGATGCAGCTTGAGATAGCAGATGCAACTTGAGATAGCAGATGCAACTTGAGACAGGCGCTCGCGGTGACACGTCGCGGCGTCACTTGGACTTCGCGACCCCCTGAGAGCCGCACTCCGGGCTAGCGCGGTTCGATGCTGGGGCGTAGCCTCGTTGGATCCTTCGTTCCCTCACGCGGGTGGCCCAGCAGGCCGCTCAATGACTGCTTGGAGAAATCTAGAATGCGCACGTTTGCTGCCGGCTTTGGCCTGCTCTCGTTGACCTTGGTGGCCGGTTGCTCGGGTGAGAAGCCGCTTTCTGATACGGAAACTCGCAACGATGCCATCGTTGGGGGCGTCGTAGACAACGACGCGAACGCCCACAACAACGTGATCTACCTGACGTCTGACCAAGGTGCTTGTTCGGGCACGCTGGTGGCGTCAAACCTGGTGTTGACCGCGTGGCACTGCGTCGCTCCGAGCGCGTCCAATGGTATCGGCTGCGACCCCAACGGCGCGTCCTCGAACGGCGACCACGTGGGTGACGACTTCACGCCTAACCGGTTGCGGGTGCACACCGGGGCTAACCCCGGCAGCACCGTGGCGCGCGGCACGCAGATCCTGCACGAGGCCGGAAAGCAGCTCTGCAACAGGGACCTGGCGTTCGTTGTCTTGGACACGCCGATCACGGGAATCACCCCAGCGAAGATCCGCACCAACTACGTAGCAGTCCCCGGGGAAACGGTGACCGTCGTGGGTTACGGCATCACCAGCAACGGCGGTGGCGGTAGCGGCACGCGCCGGCGCCGAGACAACGTACCCATCCTGGCAGCGGGTAAGGACTGGAACGAGCTGCTGGCGACCTCTGAGTTCCAGCTCGGACCGTCGGGTTGCAGTGGCGACTCCGGTGGCCCGGCGTTCGATTCAACCACAGGCGCCGTGATCGGCGTCTCGTCGCGCGTTGGCAACTGCAACGTCGGACCGCTGATCGACACCTCGCTGTTTGGTCATGACGCACTGGTTCAAGCGGCTTTCGCCGCCGCCGGCAAGACGGCGCTCCTCGAGGGCAACCCCGTGCCGTCGCCGATCAAGAACAAAGCCGACGGCGACGACTGCACGTCGGGTTGGGAGTGCGCCGGCGATATTTGTCGCAGGGAAAATACTCCGGGTGAGTGCACGAAGTTCTGTTCCAAGGGCAGCACGTCATCGTGCCCCGCGGATATGATGTGTGTGCCAAGCTCCTTTGACGTCGATGGTCAGAACGTCGACTCCGACCTCTGCGTCAGCATCCCGAACGACGGCAGCTGCTACAGCTGCCGGGCGACGAACTGTCGTTTGCGCACGCAGGACTGCCTGGCGAACCCAGACTGCGTCACCATCGCCGACTGCGTCGACGGCTGCAACGCCGATGACGAAGCGTGCGTCACCGCCTGCGAAGATGCGAGCCCCAACGGCGCGAACGCGTTCAACTCGCTCAAGAACTGCACTTGCCTCACCGACTGCAAGGATGTCTGCAACGGCTGCACGGCTGGTACGGCGGGGACTGGCGCAGGCGGTGCGAGCACTGGAGGCAGCGGCGCTGGCGGAGCGGGCACCGGTGGCGCGGCGACAGGCGGCGCGAGCACCGGCGGAACCGCCGGCGTTGGCGGCGGTGCGGCGGGCACGGCTGGTGCGATGACCGGTGGTTCCGCGGGGAATGGCATTGCGGGCGCTGGCGGCAGCGCCGACAAGCAGACCAGCGCCGATGCCGGAAGCACCTCGGGCTGCAGCATCTCCGAGTCAGGTTCGGCAGCTGGGGGTTCTAGTGGAGGCCGGTGGTTCTTTGGCCTGGGGCTGGGTGGACTGGCGCTGTTGCGCCGCCGCCGT
This sequence comes from Polyangiaceae bacterium, assembly GCA_050183255.1. Lineage (GTDB taxonomy): Bacteria > Myxococcota_A > Polyangia > Polyangiales > Polyangiaceae > JAHBVY01. The sequence continues at coordinate 20,712 of JBFXBK010000043.1, forward strand.
CGCTAGCTCGCGGCAGTAGGCTCAACCGCGTGGCACTAACCGCGTGGCACTAACCGCGTGGGACGATCGCGCTCAGGTGACGTCCGCTGGCCTTGCCGTCTCGGCGATAGCTGAAGAAGTCAGCTTCATCGAGCAGGTTGCAGCCAGGGACGTCATCGATCGCCGCGTCGCTCAGACCGAGCTCGAGCAGCTGCCCGCGGATGATGCGACGCAGGTCGACGTGGGGCTTTGGGCCGAAGCTGTTGTCGATGACGTCGTCGAGGGGCGAGCACTGGGCGAGCTCCGCGGCGACGTCTTCGGAGACTTCGAAAGCCGCTCGAGAGATGTGGGGTCCGATGGCAGCTATCAGATCTCCCTCACCCCCGGAAATCCTCCTGAGGGTCGCGACGGCTGAACCTACGACTCCATGAACCGTGCCGCGCCAGCCGGCGTGAATCGCTCCCACGCCGCCGCGCTTGCGATCCGCGATCAGGACTGGAACGCAGTCCGCGGTGCGCACGCCGCAGGCGATGCCTGGCGCTAGGCTCACCAGCGCGTCGCCCTCTTCGAACAACACTTGCTCGCGATCTTCGTTGCCGTTCAACGTGCGCGTGTCGCGGCCATGGACCTGGGAGAGGAAGTACATGCGGCTCGCGTCGACTTCGAGGGCCTCCGCCGCGCGGCGGAGGTTCTCGTGGACGTTCTCTTGAGTGTCCGTCGCCGCGTACGAAAAGTTGAGGGAGCGGTACGGTCCCGTGGAAACACCGCCTTGGCGCGTGAAGAATGCGTGGCGAAAACCTGCCTCCGCTAGCACACGACTCTCGCGGAACTGTGCCTGCGAGGGCGGCGTCATGGGTAGGGTGAAGTCAGCCGGATCTCGAGTCATTTGGCCGCCAGTGGGGCTGTTCTGCACGATTGCTCGTGCCAAGGGTTCAACTTTGGTATCAGATGAGGTCGCATGTCGGCCAAGGATCCGTTCATCGGGAGGGAGATCCTCGACGGGCAGTTCAAGATCCTCCAGAAGATCGGAACTGGTGGCATGGGGTCCGTCTACAAGGCGTCCCAGCCCGACATGAACCGGATGGTGGCGATCAAGATCCTCCATCCCAAGCTGGCTGGTCGTAAGGACCTCACGTCGCGCTTCCGCCGCGAAGCGCGGGCGATGAGTCAGCTGACCCATCCCAACACCGTGAAGGTGTTCATGTACGGCGAGCTCGAGGATGACGGCTCGCTCTACATCGTGATGGAGTACCTCGAGGGTAAGAACCTCAACCAAACGGTGCGCCGCGGTGGACCGATGGCGTACGACCGCGCGATCCCGATCTTGGTGGCCGTGTGTGGCGCGCTCCAAGAGGCCCACGACATGGGCATCGTGCATCGCGATCTCAAACCCGAGAACATCTTCATCTGCAACCAGGGTGGCCTCAAAGAGTTCCCCAAGGTGCTCGACTTCGGCCTCGCGAAGGTCACCGAGCGGCAGATGCGGCCCGGCTCGATCATCTTGACTCAAGAGGGCATGGTCTTCGGCACTCCCGAGTTCATGAGTCCCGAGCAAGCGCAAGGGCAGACGCTGGACGCGCGCAGCGACATCTATTCGCTGGCGGTCATCCTCTACGAAGCGATGACCGGCAAGCTGCCGTTCATGGCGAAGACGCCGATGGAGTACATCCAGAAGCACGTCACTGCGGCGCCCATTCCCCTCGACGAACGGGTGCCTGAGTTGCGCTTTCCGCCTGGGTTGGGGGAGGTCCTCAACAAGGCGATGGGCAAGAAGCCGGCTGACCGCTACCAGACCGCGCGGGAATTCGCCGACGCGCTCTCGGCGTTCATTTCTGCGCCCATGTCGGGAGAGGCGCGTCCGCTCTCGATGCCGGTCATCCCGCCCCAAGTCTCCTCGCCCCAGGCGTCGCCTGCGCCGCTCTCGAATCCAGTGAATAACGCTCCGACACTTCCCAGTAACCGTCGCGGGCCGAGCGCTGGCCTGTTGATCGGTGTGGCGGCTGCGTGTCTGGTCGCAGGGGTCATTCTCGCGGTGGTGGTCATGCGCTTCGTTGGGCAGTAGGACCTCTTTCGTGAGCGAACCGCCTGACTCCAAGAAGCAGCCGCCCGCCGATCCCAAGCGCCAGTCCGAGGCGGACGCTGGCGTAGGTCCGCTGGACCCCACCCAGCTCGACCTGGGCAAGCCTGGCGCTGCCCCGCTACCTGAGCGCGCCTCGCGTTCGTCGGCGTCCGATCCGCTCGATAGTCACGAGACCATGCGGTCGATCCCGGATGGCGGTGAGCCGGCTGCCCCAATTCATTCCCGCGCGGAACCGGTGAGCGGCGACGCGCCGACCATGCTGGATGTTCAAATGTCAGCCCCCCGCCCGCGTCAACAGAGCATCATCGATGACGTCAAGCACGCACCACAAAAGTCGCTGAGCGACATCGTCGAAGCGGAGAGGAAGACGAAGCCACCGCTCAAGCGCCGCATCCTCAAATGGACCAAGCGCCTGTTGATCACAGCGGTGATCGGCGCGTTGCTCGCCGTGCTCAGCGTGGTCGGCACCGTCGAGTACTACTCGAAGGATCTCCCGAGCGTGGAGGATCTGCGCAAGGGCTACGATCCACCGCAAGTCACCAAGATCCTCGCCAAGGACGGTACGGAGCTCGCGAGCTTGTTCACCGAGCGCCGAACCGTGATCAGCCTGGACAAGGTTCCGGATCACGTGAAGCTCGCGTTCCTCGCGGCGGAAGATGCGCGCTTCTACGAGCACCAAGGCTTGAACTACGTCGGGATGCTGCGCGCGCTCGCCGCAAACCTGCGCGCCGGAAAGACGGTGCAAGGCGGTAGCACCATCACCCAGCAAGTGGTGAAGAACCTGCTGCTCGACTCCACGCGTTCTTACGAACGCAAGATGCGTGAGACCATCCTCGCGCGCCGGCTCGAGCAACACCTGAGCAAAGACGAGATCTTCTCGCTCTACTTGAACCACATCTACCTCGGTCATGGGCGCTACGGCGTGGAAGAGGCGGCGCGCTTCTACTTCGGCAAGCCGACCAAGGAGTTAAACCTCACGGAAGCGGTGGCGCTGGCAGGTCTCGTCGCTTCCCCGGAGCACTACTCACCGCGCCGCGACCCCGAGAAGAACGCCGAGCGGCGCCGCTATGTGCTCGGCCAGATGCTGCAGAAGCGGTTCATCAAGCAGGATTTGTACGAGTCCGCGCTCGTGGCGCCGCTGCACACCGCCCCGAGCTCCGACGCTGAGAGCGAGCTTGCGCCGGAAGTCGTCTCGCAGGTGAAAGCCATGCTTTCACAGGTCGCCGGTCCTCGGGCACGCCGTGGAGGCTACACGGTGAAGACCAGCCTCGACCCGCGACTCCAGGCTGCCGCGCGGAAATCCGTGCGCGAGAACCTGGACAGCTACATGAAGCGCCAGAAACTGGCGCCGCCCTACACCCTCGCCAAGCGCAACCTGTGGGGTAAGGCTTTCGAAGGCACTCCTAAGACCAATCGTATTTACACCGGTGTGGTCAAGGCGCTGAACGAGAAGGAGCACACCATCGACGTTCAGGTCGGCGACGTGCTCGGCGAAGTGCAGCTCGACCGCGAGACACGCTTCAACCAGCAGCGCTTGCCCCCGAGTGGCTTCACCAAGGTCGGTGCGCTGATGCGGGTCGTGATGCAGGCAGAGCCGGAGCCCGGCGGCAAGGCGCCGCTACGCCTCGAGCTAGGGCCGCAGTCGGCGTTGGTCGCCATCGACCCCAAGACACGCCAGGTCGTCGCGCTGGTTGGCGGCTACGACGCGATTGCAGGCGGTCTCGACCGCGCGACGCGCGCGCTGCGTCAGCCTGCGTCGTCCTTCAAGCCGTTCGTCTACAGTTACGCGCTGCACTCCCGGCGCATGACTCCGGCGACGCTGCTCACCTTGCCCGGCGACAAGCAGCACCCCGAAGGCCGCACGGAGCTCCTGCGCACCGCGCTCGCCAAGAGCGACAACGACGGCGCGCGCGAGGTCTTCAAGCAGGCCGGGCCGGCGAACGTGGTGGAGTGGGCCAAGGCGGTGGGTATTCAATCCGAGGTGAAGCCCGATTTGTCCGCGGCGCTCGGCGCCTACGAGGTCACTCCGATCGAGCTCTGCAACGCGTACGCAACGTTCGCGAGCGGCGGGGAGTACGAACCTTGGACAGTGGTCACCGAGATCCTGGATCCGAACGGAAAGAAGCTGGCGCTCCCGGAGCAGCCGCCGAAGCGCCGCGTGATGGATCCGGCTGAGGCGTATCTGATCACCAGCCTGATGACGAGCGTGGTCAAGGAGGGCACCGGCAGACGTGCGCTAGCGCTCGGACGACCGGTGGCGGGCAAGACGGGGACCTCGAACAGCGCGCGCGACACCTGGTTCGCTGGTTTCAGTACGGAGCTCGTGGCGGTCGTCTGGGCCGGCTACGACGACAACTCGCCGATGGGTTGGGGAGAGCAAGGCGCTGTGAGCGCGTTGCCTGCCTGGGTGAGCTTCATGAAGGCAGCCCACGAGGGACACCCGAAGACGGAGTTCATTCGACCGTCCGGCATCGTGGTGGTGCAGATTGATCCCGCCACGGGCAAGCTCGCCTATCCGGGGCAGACCGACGCAATCGATGAGGAGTTCCTCGACGGAACGGTGCCCACGGAGACCGCCGACGCGGGGGCGCCGGACGCAGGTGCCGCAGATGCTGGCGCCGACGCTGGGGCGCAGGCGCTGCTGGATGCCGGGGCCTCACCCCCGAAAAACACGTCGGAACCTCAGGACGAGCCGACGCCGCCGAGCGGTCGTGACGCAGGCGTGCTGCCCGAACCGGATGCGGGAATATTCTCGGACCCGCCCCTGGGCGATGCTCCGCCCCCCTTCTGAACGCGTTCCCGAGGTCGGGCATTGGACTCGCCCCCGCAAGCGGGTAAACCAGGCCTCGATGTCAGCGAGGAAGAGTGTTCGCGTGCGTACCGCCCTGGTGGTCTTGCTTGGGCTTGGCCTGAGCGGTTTGAACATGGGGTGTCAGGAAGACAAGCCGAAGACCACGGCGAAGGAAGTCGATGCGGGCCCGCCGAAGACGGCGGTGGACCCGAACCTCGCCAAGGCGGTGGCTGCGGCTTCCGCCAACATGGGCAGTGGTAGCCCGATTGACACGAACGGCCCGCCGGAGAACGGCGTATTTCCTCCGGGAATTGCGGACAAGCGCCTGGCGAAGGGCTCGTTGCCGAAGGTAGAGCTCGGCAACGAAGGGAGCGGCACCAAGGTGAACCTGGCGGAGCTGCTCTTCAAGCCGGGTACGAAGCAGACGCAGAAGGTTCGACTACAGTTTCAGCCTGGCCCACGCACACCTCCGATCAACGTCGACTTCGAACTCGCGTTCGAGCTGGTCAAGCCCAAGGCCGCCGAAGGCGCGGAGCCGAAGGAGAACCTCGACCTGGTGGTGAAGTTCGTCAAAGTTACCCTCGATTCGACGGTGACGGGTGAGCTCGCGAAGAGCCTGGCCAAGCTCAAGGGTTCGAAGGTGACGTATCCCCTCGCCGCGAACGGCGGTGCGATGGCGCTGCAGCTCGAGCTCTCAAAGGACGCTGAGCCCGACGTCGAGGACCTCGCGCGAGGCGTGGCGGAGAACGTGATGGCCTCGCTGATTGCCTACCCGGACAAGCCCGTGGGCAAGGACGCGGTGTGGATGGCGAGCGTGCGAGACCCGCACCAGGGCGTCGACGGCCTCGCCTATCGCATGGTCAAGGTGACGTCGATCACCGGCGAGGGAGCCGACACGGTGGTCGAGCTCGAGATCAGCTCGAAGTACTACGCCGCGGATAGCTCGATTAAGCGCCTTGGGATCCCCGCAGGTGTGAATCCGGTGATCCAGCAGTTCCGCTCGGAAGGCCACGCGGTGCTGACGTTCCACGCGGGGAAGCCTGCGCCGGAAGGTCTGTCCTCGATCTCCACCTTGATCATGATGACGGACAGCGCGGATCCGCAGAAACAGATGAGCATGCAGGGTAGCACCCAGCTGGCCTTCGGCGATAAGGGTATGGCGCTCGCGAAGGCTGTGGATCAGGCGCGCGCAGCGCAAGCCGCCGAGCAAGCGCAGATGCAGCAGCGGATGCGCCAGCTACAGCAGCAAGGTGGCGGCATGCAGGGCGGCGGTGCGATGCCGCCCGACGACGACATGGAAGAGTGATTCAGACGAAGGGGCTGACGTCGCCGGCGCCCTCGCGCACCACGACGGGCTCCTTGCCGGTCAGATCGATCACGGTCGTCGGGTTCAGCCCACCGGGGCCAGCGTCCAGCACCATCTCCGCCTGAGGGAACGCCGTGTCGACGTCCTTGGGATCCGGAGAAGGATCCTCGCCCTCGCGCGCGGCGGTGGTGGAGATGATGGGGCGCCCAAGCTCACGGGTGAGGGCCAACGCCACCTCGTTGTCCGGAATGCGCACCCCGACCGTCTTGCGATTGGTCTGCACGATCTTCGGCACCTCGCGCGTTGCCTCGAGGATAAAGCAGTAGGGACCAGGTAGGTACTTCTTCAGGATGCGGTACGCGTAATCGTCGAGCACCACGTACTTCGCGGCTTCGCTCAGGTCTGGGCAAACGAAGGCCAGACGTTTGTCCTTCGGCATCATCTTGATCTGATGCAGGCGCTCAATCGCCTTCTTGTTGAACAGATCGCAGCCGAGGCCGTACACCGTGTCCGTCGGGTAACCGATGACTTTCCCCGACTCGAGCGCATCCACCGCGCGCCGGATCTTGCGTGGCTCGGGATGATGCGGATTGACTTCCACCAACATGGCGGCGGCGCTTACTACGCTTTGGCGTGAAGCTCCAGCATCGCCACGCTACGACCAGGCACGTTCAGGCTAATCTCCCCTGAATTTGCCACGAATACTTCGGATGTGAGGCAATCGGTCGCACGCTCGACACCTGGAATACGGCAGCGCGCGCTGTGCGCGTCCAGCTCAGCGTTGATCACGAAGACGACCTTTGGTGCGCCGGCCTTGGTGTGGTGAAGCGTCAGGTGCAGCGGCGCATCCACGCTCGCGCGCGGGATCCCCAGTGCCTCCACCCAGCGCGCGACGTTGCTCTGCAGCGCGCCGCCGAGGTTCAGCTGCCATGGCGGCTGCTCGCTCTTTTCGTTGCTTGGAATGCGGTGCGCGGCGGCGCGCATGCTGGCGTCGCGCGTAGGCAAGAACGGACCGACGCTGATGGCGTGCCCCGCCTCGTAGGCGCTGAGCGAACGCGCCAGCAGCTCATCATCCAAACCACCAGAGCTTGCGACGATGACCCACTTGGACCGCTCGAGAGCCTGCTCCAGCAGGTCTCCACCGATGAACCCCGCGGAAACACCCAGGGCGCCGAAGTGATCCCAGAGCTGGTCCATGAGATCTTGAGTCGCGACCACGGCGCTGCCTGCGCGATCCACGCCAGCCTCGGCCACGCACTGAGTGAGGCCGCGTCCCATCACGTCGAATGCGGCCTGGCTGACGGGACCAAACGCATGCAGCACCCGCGCCAGGCGACGGAAGCTGCGGGGAACCACCACGCTGACATCGACGCGCCGCTCGAGCTCCCAGAAGTCGAGGCGCTCCAGAGCTTCGATCAACTTGCGCCAGAAGCTCGCCTCGGGGCGCGCCTCGCCCTTGGGCGTAATCGGTGCGCCGACCCAGCGATCCCGATCGACCGCCATGTAGAGATTGAAGGCGCGCAGGCCATAGGCGAGCGCGGACATCGCGCTGAACGCGTTGTCACGCAAGCGGAGCGGGGCCATGAACGGCGGAAATCCGGCGCCGAGCTCAGCGGCGTAGCAGGGGAAGCCTAGCACCTCCGCGCGCGCCGCGAGCTCCGTCGTGCGGTAGCCGATCCCGCGCAGCTGATCGGGTGTTGCCGTGTGGTAATAATCAGCGCCGATCATCTCCAGCTCCTGGCAGAGCAGCGCTGGGTCCAGCGGCGTGGACAGGTCGGCAGGCGGCAGGTTGTGAAATACCGGCAGCCCCGTGAGGCCGCAGTCGCGCATGGCATCGGTCATGCGCTTGAGGGACGCAGTGAGTAAATGCTCCTGGTACTCCGCCCAGTCGAGGTGAGGTACCAGCTCATCCGCGTGCTTGGCCGTGAGTTGCTTCGGCGGCTCGAGCTTCGGGAAGCTCGCTTCAGCGTCTCCGTGTGCCTCCCGGAGCTTGCCTACCTCGTGGTACTTCGCGAGCAGGAACTGGCGATACTCGGCGACCGCGTCGGGGTGATAGTCCTGATCGTAGACGCCGTCGCGGAAGTAGAAGGCGCCTTCGTTGTCCACCTGGAGCATCACGATCGGCCCGTTGGGCCAGCACAGCGGCTCGAGCGCTGGGAGGGCCGCCTCGAACCACTGCCTTGTTTCCGCGAAGAAAGGGTTGCTGGCGTAGCTCGGCACCGGAAAGCTGCGGGGCAGCATCGGCAGGATCACTGGCTTGCCGCCGGCGGACCGCGCCTGGCAGTCCGCGTCCCAGACGACACGCTCGGGGATGCCGAAGAAGGTCAACTCCGAGTTGATGTGCGGGCCGGGTCGCACGATGGCGTAGAGGCCGCACTCTGCCGCGATTTTCAGGAAGCGCTCGAGGTCGAGACGCGGATCGAAGCGACCAAAGTCGACCTCACCGGGGGCCGTCTCGTGAACGTTCCAGGGCACGTAGACGTCGACGAGGTTGCAGCCAAGGGTGCGGGTCTGTTCGAGAGCCGCGCGCCACACTTCGGGCTCCAGGCGCCAGTAATGCACCGAGCCAGCCACCAAGCGCAGCACGCCGTCTTTGGGGCGCGGCAGCGTTGGATGCTCCCCAGGACACAGCCACAAGCCGCCGGGCACCACCCGCACCCGCGGTGCATCACCCTGTGCGGACGGTGGCACCGAGCGACGCCTGACGAGATCACCGGGACGAGCTGAGTGCATCGGGGCGGGCACCCTACGGCTCGGTCGTCACGTGGGCAAGTCCCAAGCGCTCGGAACTTCAGAACCAGCTGGGATCGATATCGCGGTAACTGTCCTCGCCGCTCTTGCACAGCGCGGCGAGGTATCCGATGCGCGGTAACTCGCTTTGAATCCAGTACTGAGCCGCAGCCAGCTTTCCACGGTAGAAAGCCGCGAGCGCCTGGTCACTGCCGATCCGCGCCAAGCCTTCCTTCGCTGCGGCCGCCTGGGCGAGCCACTGCCAGCCAATTACCAGCGTCGAGAACAGGTCGAGGTAGTCGCTGCTGTGGAGCAGCATGCCCTCCACGTCACCCTGGAGGCCAAGCCCCGCGAGGTGGTGCGTGACCGCGAGCATCGCCTGGGTCGAACCTTGCACCTTTGCGATCCACTCGTCGGGCACGCCGGCTCGCTGAGCGCGTTCGGCGCTGTTGCTGATTTCGCGCTGCAAGAGCTGGACGGCCTTGCCTCCGCCGGCGACGACCTTGCGCCCCAAGAGGTCTAGGCTCTGGATGCCGCTAGTGCCTTCGTGGAGCGAGTTGAGCTTCTGATCTCGGAGCCATGCTTCCGGCAGGTACTCACTGGTGTAGCCGTAACCACCGTGGATCTGCACCGCGAGCGCGTTCGACTCGAAACCTTTTTCCGCGGGGAATGTTTTTGCGACGGGAGTCAGCAGGTCAAGCAGCAGGTGAGCCTCCGCGCGCTCCGTCTCGCCAGCCGCGTGCTCCTCGAGATCCGCATACAGGCTCGCGGTGGCCAGCAGGCTCAGCGAGCCTTCGACGATGGCCTTCTGGCGCAGCAGCATGCGCCGCACGTCAGCGTGCTCGATGATCGGGACCTGGGGTGCGGTCGGGTCCTTCGCCCCGATGGCGCGGCCCTGGGGGCGATTCAGCGCGTAGTCGAGGGACTCGAGGTAGGCGACGGACGCGGTCGCGGCGCCGTTCATGCCGACCATCAGCCGCGCATCGTTCATCATCTGGAACATGTAGCGAATGCCCTGGTTCGGCTCGCCCACCAAATAGCCGTGGCAAGCGTCGTTCTCCCCCAGGTTGAGCGCGATGCTGGGCAAGCCCTTCCAGCCGATCTTGTGGAACACCCCTGCGGCGACCGCGTCATTGTCCACCAGCGCGCCGTTCTCCCGACGCCGCTTTGGCACCACGAACAGGCTCACACCCTTGATGCCCGGAGGCGCATCCACGATGCGGGCCAAGCACAGGTGCACGATGTTCTCCGTCACGTCGTGGTCGCCTCCGGAGATGAAGACTTTGGACCCGCGCAGCAGATAGTGCCCTGCGTCGGTCGGTTCCGCGCGGGTTTGCACGTCGCTCAGGCTGCTCCCGGCATGGGGCTCCGTGAGCGCCATGGTACCGGTCCACTCGCCGCCGTACATGCGCTGCATGTACTCTTGCTTGAGCTCGTCAGAGCCAAAGGACTCGATCAAGCGCGCGGCGCCGGTGGTGAGCCCCGCATAGGCGTACACCGCCAGGTTGCCAGCCATCAGGTAGGCGCTGGCCATGGCGTTGATCAGTGCTGGCAGGTTTTGCCCACCGACTTCCTCAGGACGCGTCGCGTTCAAGATCCCGAGCTCCACCAGCTGGGGGTAGAGCTGCTTGAGCTGCGGATGCACCTTGACTCCGCTGGGCGTCAACTCCGGGGGCTCCAGATCCAACGCGCGGTAGCTAGGGAAGAGCTGCTCCCGCGCAACTTTTCGCGCGGAACCAAGGAAGAGATCGAACGTATCGCGCGAGTGCTCGGAGAACACGGGTAGCTCGCACAGCTTCTCCGCGTCCAGCAGCTCGTACAGCAGGAACTCGACATTGCGATCTTGGATCAGGGGGTTAGGCATGATGTTTCCTGGCTCTTGGTCCTTCAGCGCCCGCGCTTTTTCAGCTTGGCTTGTTGGCGCCGTCCCATGCGCTTGATCAGCGGTTCGGCGACTGAGGCGAGCCCCGGGAAGGTGTTCACCAGCTTGCTCATCGCGCCTTGTGCCGAGAAGGGCGACGACAGGATGAGCTCGAGGGGCTTGGTCTCGAGGGCCTTCAGGATCGCGCTCGAGATCTCTTCGGTGGTCAGTGCGCGCGTGCCGCTGAAGGTGTAGGCGGCCTCATCGTGATCCACCTGGGCGTCCAGCATGGGTGTATCAACCAACCCTGGGCACACCACGGTCACGGCGATGCCGTGAGGCGCGAGCTCGCGCTCGACCGCCAGGGTGAAGCCGCGCACTCCATGCTTCGAGGCCGAGTAAGCGGCGATACCGGGCACCGCGGCGATCCCCGCCAGGGACGCGATGTTCACGATGTGGCCGCGGCCTGCGGGGACCATGATCCGCGCGGCAGCGTTCGTGCCGTGCATCACACCCTTGAGATTCACGTCGATCGTGGTATCGATCAGCTCGACGGGGTTCTTGTGGCTCAAGCCCGGGCGAATGTAACCAGCGACGTTCAGCACCGCGTCGGGGACTCCAAGGCTTTCGCTGACTTCGGCCAGTAGAGCGTCCCACTCGGCCGCGGAGCGCACGTCGAGGCGCCGCAGCCAAGTGGTGCGTCCACTACCTCGCGGTGCGCCGTTGCTCTTCGGCTCAAAGCCGTACTCCTCCGCGCGGCTCTCCAGGCCACTGATGTTCAGATCGGCGGCGACCACGGAGTGCCCCGCGGCGATCAAATCACGGGTGAGTTGCAGGCCGATTCCACTCGCAGCGCCGGTGACCACGTAGAGCTTGGGCATGAGGCCGATGACCGTAGCACCAAACGCAGGCACGGCGCGAAGCTCGACTTCCGACTGTCGGTTTCGGCTTCGCGCCGTGGAGTTCTCAGCTCAGTCCGTGCCCTTGAGGTTCGCGACCGGATACAAGCGGTGGTGCACCTTCGCGATGCCCTCCGCCTCGAGCACGTCAAGCACGGCGTCGAGGTTCTTGTACACGTGTGCGCACTCGTCGAGGGGCGTCTTCTTGGTGTTGCCAACGATGCCCTTCACGGCAACGCCGCCGAGCTCGCGTACCACTTCGGACATCTCGAGATCGATCTGCGCCTGACGCGGGCTGAGCTCACGCTTCGCTGCGCCACGCGCAAGGATGCGTCCCGAGCCGTGGTTCACGGAGCACGCGCTCTTGGTCGCGCCCGCCTGAGCGAACAGGATCGCCGCGCCGTGATACATCGAACCCGGGATCAAGCACGGGTGACCCGTCTGCTCCCAGGCGGTGCCCAGGAGGTCGGGGTGCCCCGCGGGAAACGCGCGCGTCGCGCCCTTGCGGTGGACGAAGCCGCGCTTCGTGGTGCCGTCGGGAAGCAAGAGCGTCTCCTCCTGCACCAAGTTGTGGCTGATCTCGTAATAGACTTCGCCCTGCTCGCTGAACACCTTCTCCAGGGAATCCTGGATCCCCTTCACGATCAGGTGACGGTTCGCGACGGCGTAGTTCGCGGCGGAGTTGTGATGTGCCCAGTACTGCTTGCCGAGGGGCTCGTCCATGCGCAGCCACGAGCGCTCGCGTTGCGCCGTCGGGATCCCGCGCGCCCGTGCTCCCTCATAGAAGAAGTAGTTCGCCGTCTGCCAGCCGTAGCCTCGGGAGCCGCAGTGCACCATCACCCAGACTTCACCCGACTTCTCGTCGACCTGCATCTCGATGAAGTGGTTGCCACCGCCGACCGACGCCAGCTGTGGCAGCGCCTTGTTGCGCGCCTTCTCCACCAGGTCGAGATCCGTATCCTCCGGGATCTCGATGAACTGACGTTCGCACTTGTCCGCGTGCACGCCGATCGCCTTTGCGCCGTAGCGCAGCACCGCCTCCAGGTTCTTGTTTCCCTTGAGCTTTGGTGCCAAGCGAGGTGCGGCCGCGCCAACACCGGTGGCGACACGCTTCTCGACCTCATCGATCCACAGCTTGCGCTTCTCTGCGTCAGCGATGTCCGTCGCGTGCAAGCCAGGTACGCGCATGTAGAGCACGCCGCAGCTGATGTCGTAGCCGCTGCCTCCCTGGATCACGGTGTCTTCCGTGACCACGACAGAGCCCACGGGCACGCCATAGCCTGCATGGCAGTCGGGCATCAAATACGCGCCGATCACGCCTTCGTAGCTCGCCGCGTCGAAGAGCTGACGCCACGTGCCTTCATCCGTTTCCGCGTAGAGCTCCTCGGAGAGGAACGCGTGAGCGTCGGTGCGCATCGTGCCCGTCTTCGGCAAGACGTAGTGGTTCGCGCTGATCGCTTGCGCTGCATACTTGAGTGACATGGTTCCTCTTCGAGTCTGATTCAGGCGCTGGTTGAGACGCCAATGATCAAGGCTTCCGTGAGTCTATCAGCTCTCGGAAGCCTGAGTTTGGGGTTGGGAGATCCTCGAGGGCGCGTCGGTTCAGCCGTGAACGCTGACGACAGGCCCTTGCTTGAGAGTCTCATAACGACGGATCACCCGGATGCTCCCCACGATGGCTTGATTGAAAGCCGGGAGATCTTCCGCTGGGATCCAGTATTCGCGGTGTGGGGAAGCTCCCACCCGATGCACTTCGTAGTTCGCCAGGAACGCTTGCGCGACATCGAACTGCGTCACGAAGCCGATGCCACCCGCCTGGGTGTTCCAGTCACGGGCGATCTGCTCGGCGTACTCGACGGTGCAAACGGGATAGAAGAAGGGTTGCTCCGGCAGACGAGGAGGGAAGCCCAAGTTGTTCCGCTCACGGATCCGCTGGAGCTCCACCGGCCCCACCGGACGGTAAAGGGTCACGGTGTTCATGTTGATATTTCCTTGTGTCAATGGTTCTGAAAGATGCAGCAACGAGAGTGACGAGACGAGTTTCTCGCCGCGGGTTCCCTTGCGGGTCGCCTGCTAAGAGGCGGAGCGGCGATTTGGATTCGAACCTGTTAGACCTGTAGTCCGCGTCGGCATTTGCTGCGTAAACGTTATAGTTCCCCAAGGAACTGGATGTGGGTTTGGGGGTGAGGAGCAGTGTTTCGCTGCTAGGAAAAAGTGTGACGACAAGTATTTCGAAGACACGTACGCTGCTCTCCCACTGAGCTACTGCACCGAAGGCTGGAACGCCGAGGCGTTCGGAGGTGCAGGTTGGATTCGAACCAACGACCAACGGGTTAAAAGCCATGTAGTCCTCAAGGCATTCGTCACGAAAAGTTCAAGTGTTGCGCCTCTTGCCGGGCGCGCGGATTGGAGTGGGTTGGATTGTCGAGTTGGTTCGGTGGATCGGAAGAGCTCGCGCGCCCACAGGCTGACCGCGACCCGGTCCGTTCCGGGACCTCCCAAAGGAGACTCGTTCCGCTCTAACCCACCGAGATCTGCTGGCTGGCTCGCGCGCTCCAAGAGCCACGGCGAGTCGCCGAAAAAGGGACACTCACGTAACGAGGTGCTGGCTCCAGCGCGCTGGAGTTTGAGGTGTGGAACACCTGTGCCCAGCGCGCGAACCCGCTTGTTTTGAAGTCGATCAGTTCAGCTCGAGGCTGACCTTCTCGATCTCACCCACCCAGTGCTCGGCGCCGAGGTTGCCAAGGGCGAACGAGCGGATCACCTTGAACACCTGGTCGGAGAAGCCGCCGACGTTCAGGATGTCGTCGCGATCCATTGCCTGGGTCGTGCCGTACGGCAACAGGTCGATGCAGACGAGCTTCGCGGCTGGGCTGCGAAGCTTGAACTGCTCCCACTGTCGCAGCATCTCGGTCGCGCCGTGACGCTTGTTGTCGACCCACGACTCGTTGTCCGAGACGTAGATCACCAGATCCGCCGTCGCGCGCTCGCGGTTCAGCTTCTCGAGCGGCGCGCTGAGGCTGGTGCCACCACCACCCACCGAAGCGAGCTTCTGCGCGTTGGT
>JBFXBK010000044.1:0-34807 GCA_050183255.1 Polyangiaceae bacterium
TCGACTCCGCGTGAGCTGTTTCCACGCCACGCGCAGCACACCGATCTCGACCACGGGCAGTCGTGGAGAGAAACAGCGCTCCTCTCCCCCAACCCCGGGGTCCTCCGGGGGCAACGACCTGACGCCATGTACATATCCGCGCGGCACCAAGCTCGAGCAGGCGGCGGCGCCGGCGCAGACCGGCGTCGACGCGAGGCATGGCCACCTGCTCACACCGAGCGCAACGCGAGTGTGCGTCGCGAGCTTGTTCCAGGTTTCAGAAACGCCACACCGAAAGGCACTGCCACGCGCAATCAAACGAGAATTTGCGCACGAAAAATCCCATGCATGCGCCAAAGCAGCCTTTTCGGCAGAGGATCCCCACTGGAGGCGGCCCGGTTCTTTCGGCGTGATCCCTGCAAAGGCGTGAGTAGGACCCACGACGCCGACAGGCCTCCCGCGAGACGTCGAGCCGCCTGCTATCGCGAGCGCTCACTTGCGCCGTTCAGAAGGCTGGAAGCGTGCATGAAAGAGGAGATGAGCTATGCTTGATGAGATGCGGGGTATCACTCGAACGAGTGCGACCCGCTCGCCCAGCACCTCCAACACTCTGGTGTCCCTCGCGCCGCTGCGCGTCGGAGCACTGGCCGTGTTCGCTTTGTGTTTGGGCAGCGGGTGCGCAACCTCAACGCCTCCCTCACCCAAGGAACCGCCGCGCGCGATCGAGCCGCGAACGGAGAACCAGCCTGCACGTCGGACTCCGGAGCACCTCGCGCCTCCGCCTGCGTACGGAAACAAGATCGTGATGGCTCGCGGGCGAGCGTCGACTGAAGCGTACTGAGTTCTCTGGAGCAACGCGTCGTCCGCCCGAAGCGAACGTCGAGCCTGGGAAAACTGATCTCCGGGTCAACTTTCCGGGGGAAACCGAGCGGTTTGGTCGAAAACATGAACGCCGGAGTCAGCCTGCGGCCTTCATTCCCCTACACGTCGCGAAGCTGTCACTGAGTGATAAAGAAAACGAACGCTCAATCGTAATTCGACCCCTCTAACCGCGCTCTCGGGCGTGCGTTCGGGGCAAGCTTGATATAATGAGCAGTTCGTGATCGGTAGTGCGCCAGGCCGCGGCTTCGGGGAGGTTCATCCGGGAGATCGCCTCGGTCGCTACGAGATTCTTCTCGCAGTGGCTCAGGGTGGGATGGCGCGCGTGTGGGCTGCGAAGCAGCACGGTCAGCGTGGCTTCAGCAAGGTCGTCGCGATCAAGACGATTCTGCCGAACCTGGCGGAAGACGAAACCTTCGAGCGCATGTTCCTCGATGAGGCACGCGTGGCGGCGGGAGTACATCACCCCAACGTCTGCGAGATCTTCGATCTCGGCGAAGAAGACGGCGTGCTCTATCTCGCGATGGAGTGGGTGGAGGGAGAGAGCCTCGCCCGCGTGCTCAAGCCAGGCACCGGCGTCGAGGGCGCGCTACCACAACGCCTCAACGCGCGACTCGCGGCGAAGATCATCGCAGAGGCGTGCGGAGGGCTCCACGCAGCTCACGAGCTGACCGATGATCACGGGCAGCGTCTGGACGTCGTTCACCGCGACGTTTCCCCGCAGAATATCTTGGTGGGCTCCAACGGCTCGGTGAAGGTGATGGACTTTGGCGTCGCCAAGGCCCTCGGCATGAGCACCGAGACCACGAGCGCGGGCCAAATCAAGGGCAAGGCGCCATACATGAGCCCTGAGCAGGCGGGCGGTCAGAAGATCGACCGCCGCAGCGACGTGTTCGCGCTCGGGATCTGCCTGTACGAGGCAACCACCGGCAAGCGCCCTTTCAGCGCTCCAGGCGGAAACCAAATCCAGATCATCAAGCAGATCCTGAGCGGTCACTTCGAGCCGCCCAGCGCCCACGTTCCCGGCTACCCGCAAGAGCTCGAGCAAATCATCCTGAAGGCGATGGCGATGGACCCCTTCCATCGATTCGCCACCGCGGACCGCATGAAGACCGCGCTCGAAGAGTGGCTCGCCCGCTCCGGGCCGGTCATCACGCAGACCCACATCGGCGCCGAGCTTCAGGCGCGAGTGGGTCACATCGTCAGCGAGCGCCAGGAGCACATCAAGCACCTGATGCGGCAGAGCCTGGCGCGGGTGGCGTCCTCGCCCCGTGACAGCTTCCAGAGCGTCGGTGATCAGTCCGCGTCTGTCCCTAGCTTCATCCGCAACGTCGCGCCGACGTCGACGTCCGGAGCGGAGCTAAGCCAGAGCGCGATCTCTACCCCACGGAAACGACCCAGCGCGATGGGCACGGTGTTGATGGGTGTGGGCATCGGTCTCGGTGCGTTCCTTCTAATAGGCGGCTTGGGCTTCGGCGGTTGGTACTTGCTCGGAGGGTCCAAAGGCTCTCCAGAGCCGGTCGCGGCGACGACGGTCGCTCCCCCACCGGTCGTGGCGCAGCCAGCCGCGAGCCAGAAGCCCGAACCCGCGCCGCTGAAAGCCAACGTCGAATACATCACCGTGCGGACGATGCCGGCCGACGGCGTGTCCCTCGAGTTCGAAGGCTCGGTCCTCAAGCCCGGCGTGAACCGTGTTCCGCGGCCGCTGCCAGGCAGCACCCGCAAGCTCATCGCGCGTGCGGACGGGTACGAGGAGCAGACGCTGAATCTGGACTCCGAGACGCCTTCCACCGTCGACCTCGTGCTCAGCGCAAAGGCGGCGCCAGCGAAGGCGGAGGAGCCCGCAGCGGCGCCAGCGGCGACCCCCGAGGAGCGCGCCAAACCCGCAGCAAAGCCGGAAAAGCCCGCGGAGAAGCCGAAACCGGCGCCAGTCGACATCCCAGACAATCCCTTCGATTGACCCCTGGAAGGTTCGCCACTGCACCACTTTCGCCACTTTGAGCCGACGAGAGCGCAGAGCAAACGGCGCACTCCGCAGAGCGCACAGCAACAGCGCACAGCGGTCCGTGATCGCTACGTCTTTGCTGCAATCTTGAAGAGCGACGCGTAGTAAGAGGATGATTGAGGAGTTGCGCCACGCCGGCGCGAGCAGGAAGTAGGAACAAGGGGATGACGAAGTGTTCTTCGGTCGCGGCAATCGGCGCGCGAACCTGGCGTCGCACGCTTGCGACTGGCCTGATCTGGACGGCGCTCGGACTCGGCGCTGGCCTCTTCAGCGCACCCGTCTGCGCTCAAGGGATGAGCGAGAGTGAAACCAAGGCTGAAGCCGCCCGCCTGTACAACGAGGCAAAGAAGGCGCTGAGCGAAGAGCGCTACCGCGACGCGGCGACCAACTTCGAGGCCGCCAGTCGTCTGCGTCCGCACGCGGTCGCGCTCTACACCGCCGCACAAGCCTGGGAGCTCGCCGGGGAGAAGGCCCGCGCGGCTGACGCTTTCGCGCTGGCGCTGGCGACGCCGAAGCTGAATGAGTCCCAAGCGGCGCGAGCGCGAGAGCGGCTCGATGCCCTCGAGCAGGAGCTCGGTGTCGTCTCCGTACTCGGAGAAGACACGACTCGAGTTCAGCTGGACGATCACTCCGAGTTCAAGGCCCCCGCGACACTACACGCAAGCGACGGCTCCCATGTGCTCTTGATCCTACGCGCAGACGGCTCGGTCGAGCGTCGCAACCTGGAGGTCAAGGCGGGCGAAGTACTGGAGGTCGACGCCGAGGCCAAGGCGGAGGAGCCACCGAAAGAGGCACCGAAGCCGAAGCCGCTCGCGGAACCCCAGCTGAAGCCAGTACGCGAAGAGCCAGAGCCGAAAGAATCCCCGTGGAAAACGGTCGGATTCATAACGGCAGGTGCGGGCGTTGCGTCCCTACTCGGCGGCGTGCTGCTGGGTCTGTCAGCGCAGGACGCGGAGACGGCGTACAAGGCCGGCCCCACTCGAGAGAGCTTCGATCACGCGAAGGGACTCGAATCCAAGACGAACATCATGCTGATCGCCGGTGGCGTGCTGACCGCCGCGGGGGTGACGCTGATCGTGTGGCAGCCCGGCGCGTCCGAAGGTGGTGCGCAAGGTAAGATGAGCGTCGGACTCGGGCCTGCACAGCTCTGGGCAAAGGGGAACTTCTGATGAATCGTTCGACCTCATTCGCCCTGATCTGCGGTGCTCTGGCCAGCGGGGCGTTCGCTGCTTGTAGCCTCGATCTGGACGAGGGCTTGATCGGCAAGGGTCCGGGTCAGGATGGTGGCAGCGATAGCTCCGTTGGCGGCGCCGCTGGTGCGGGCGGAGCGAGCGGCGGATCGAGTGGTTCCGCGGGGAACTCAAGTGGCGGAGCGAGCGGAGACGGGGGCTCAGCTGGAGCCAGCGGCGGCTCCGGTGGCGGTCTGCCCGATGCCGGCACCTGCACCGGGAACGGCAGCGAGTGCTCCGCCGCGTCGGATCCGTGTCTCGAACCGACTTGCACCGCCGGCGAGTGCGTCTACGAGGTGTGTCCGCCAATGGGGTGTACTGGCCGGGTATGCGGTGGGTCTGCGACCTGCGAGATGAGCGCCACCACCTACGGCTTTCAGGCGCACCAGTTCTCTCTAACCGATGACATCGGCTGCTCGGGCAACGCGCAGTTCTGCATCGCGGCGCTTGACAACTTGCTGTTCATCGGCACCGCCACCAAGGGCATTCTCGGCTGGGACGTGACCAATCCCGTGTCGCCGGTGCCCCTCGAAGTGGATCAACCGCCCTTCGCGGTGACTCGCTTGGCGTCGACGGCAGGTCGCATCTTGCTTCAGGGTCCCATCGCTGGCGGGCGGCTCTCGCTCGCATGGATCGATCGCCCCAGCGCGAAATCGACTCACGCCACCACGCAGACCGCAGGCGTGAGCTTCAGCAGCGCCATCAGCGCCATTTATCCGAGCTCTGACCACGGCTTCTTCCTCGTGCTGAACAACGCCGGCGAGTTCTACCCCGCGGCTCGCGTGCTGCCGCCGCTGATGAACACCGACACGGTCACGATGCAGACATCTGCCGGGATTCCGTCGGGCGCACGCGTGATCGGTTCGAGCGGCACGCGCCTGGTCACATTCCGCACGGAGACGGGCACCGGTAATTTCGAGCCCTATTTCAGCTTCGAGCGCGCGGCCGGCACTCCGCAAGCCCAGAACGACGGTGAGGTGAATCTCTACGGTCAAACGGGTGAGGTGCCGACCAGTACGAACAGCCACAACTTCGCTACGGGCAACGACGGTGCCCTCGTGTGGAGCACGAACATCGTCGTCCGTGACGATGCAGGTAGCCCCGTCGCGACGGGTGTCACATTGCGTTGGCCGCTGATCGATGAAAGCAGCGCTAGTCTCGAAGCAACCCAACGCGTGGACCTCGAGACTTACTCCGATCAGCCCTACAACACGGCGCTGAGCGGACCACTGGCGGTGTTGAACTCGACCACGGTGATCGCCACGGTGGTCGACCCCGGGAACATGAATCAGACCTCGGTGCGCATGGTCACCCGCGGCTCAACTCTCATGCTGGACCCAGCCCGCTTCGTGATCCCGTACTCCACGACGCAGCTCGGCGTCGCTGGCGGAACCCGCTTCGGCTACGTCCTGACGCCACCAGCCAGCATGGGCACCAACGCGACGATCTACGTATTTGCCCCGGGCTGTAGCTGAGCGCTGATTCTTGGGGGGGAGAGGTGCTCCTCAGCGCTCCTCACCCCCCGATCTCGAAACTGCCGATTAGCCTGCTGAACGGCTACTGCACGCGCACGGTGATGCGAACCCACTCGGTCCCACCGCGATTGTCGTGAGCGACGGCCCAGAGCTTGATGTCGCCGCGCTCCTTCGGTGCGTAGAAGCTCGTGCCGTAGTCGCTGTTGAAGCCCTTCTGGGCGTCAGCGAGCAAGCGTACGGCGGATTTGAAATCACCTTTTTCCGCGTAGTAATTGATCCACATTTGCTCGGTGACATTGCGGCCCTCGGCAGCGGCAGCGACGTCGTCCGTCTCAGCCACGTCGCTGGAGATCAGCGGGCGCAGCTTGATTTCTGGACAATCCTGCGGATCTCCATCTGCCTCACACGCGTCGACGCAGGCAAGCCCTTCACCACACACCTGGCTCGGCGGAGGAGGGTCCGCGAGGCAAGCGTCACCGACGCAATCGGGGAACACCACGAGGTTGTTGAACTCAAAGCCGGTGATCACTGGGTTCGAGTTCTTGAACTCGTCATAGACGTAGGCGCCGGTGTAACCCGCCACGAAGCCTTCACTGGCAACCTGCTCGCCTGACGCATCAAAGCAGGCAAGGGGGAAGCCCTGGCCTTCAGGCGCTGGCCCGAGCTCACCCGCACACGCCGCAAAGAAGACGTACGATAATCCGTACGGAATCAAGTCGGGGTCCTTCGACCTGGGGCGGGAAGAGATGATGTCATCCGGAATGCTGAACGTGAACTGATTGCCCGTCCCAAAGCCAACGCCGGGCGGCGGCGCCTGCCCCGAGCCGACCGCGCTCAACCCCTGCGCGAGCGACTCGTAGCAACCATAGTAGAAATCGCCGGGCGGGTTGTTGCAGCCGCTGAACCAGGCAATCTGCACTGGGCGAGGCGCTTTATCACTACCGTCGTACCAGAGCATGCTCACGGTCACGTCGTCCCCCGGCTTCGGGTACGGCTTGTCCTTCTGCACGGCGAGCACCCGCAGGCTATTGATCTCGCTCGGTGGGTCGAACTCCGCGCCGCAGCCGATGCTGAGGGCGGCGGTCGTCATGGCGGCGAGTAGCCCAAGCGCGTTGCGCGGCGTGCCCGGCCGGGCTACTGCTTTCGAAGCAACGAATCGTTGATCGGCAGACATCAGAACTCACCTCGCATACCGACGCTTGGGATCAAGGGTAGCCCTTGTTGGTAGCTTCGGCGACTGAAGTTGTAGTTGTACAAGATCGCCTCTCGCGCGGCGTTGTTGTAGACGTTCTGCACGTCCAAGTAGGCGGAAAGCTTCCAGTCTTCGAACTGCCACCGTTTATCCACACGGATATCAAGCTGGTGGAACAGTGGTAGGCGCTCACTGAACGGCGCTGCCTGAATCGGCGTGTAGGCACCCGCGTCGGCGGCGTACAGCGCCGTGAGGGCTGGTTCACTGAGCGCCGGCGTGTCCAGCGAACCCGAAATCACGCGGAAACGCGCACCGAACTCCCAGCCGCGCCCCAAGCGATAACTGCCGAGCATCGTCAAGTTGTGGGTCTGATCGTACTGGAAGAGGTACTCCTCCGAGTCCGGGCTGTCTTGGCGCACACTTCGGCTCAGGGTGTAGGCGACCCAGCCGAAGAAGTGCTTGTCCGGCTTGTACTTGAGCAGGGTTTCGAGACCCATGGTGTAGCCGGTGCCTGCGTTGCCGTAGTCGAATCCGCCGCCATCAGAGGCCTGACGACTCACCAGGTTCGTCAGGTCCTTGTAGAAGCCTTCGACACCCAGCTCGATGTGACGCGAGAACTCTTGCTCGACGCCCACGCTGTAGTGAATCGCTTGGTTCGACTCGAGGCCTGGCGTTCCGAAGACATCGTCCGTCTCCTGGAATTGCGGGGGCTGGCGATAGACGCCGACGCCACCCTTCACGGTCGTACGCAGCGCGAGCTTTCCAGCGTCCTCGTCGCCGTCGAGGGTCGGGTTCACGATGTCGTAGCGAGCGTTGAAACGCGGCGCGAGATCCGAGTGGCCGGAGTCGCGAGCGAAGTCGAGGCGCACGCCAGGCACTACGCGGAGGCGTGGGGTGGGAGTTACCTCTGCTTCGGCGTAGTAGGCTGGACGGTAGCCAGTGCCCTTCTGACGTTGCTCGAGGGGCGGCTTGGTGACGAACGGTCCCGGATCGGGCTCGCCGGGACGCGGCGGCTGCGGCGCGCGCACGACGACTTCAAAGGGGACGATTTGGATGTCCGTGCCGACGTTGAGCTTCGCGCCTTTGGTCAGCGTCCAACCAAACTCGCTGCGCGTTTCGATGGGAACCAGGTTGAGGTCGAACAAGAAGCTCGAGACAGAGAACGCGAGGTTCGTCTCTCCCACCGAGAACATCGTGTTGAGCTCGAGGTCCTTGCTGAGCTTCGTTTCGTAGAGCATCTGAGCGCGCCAGAAACTCGTGGAGAACGAGAGGTTGCCGCCAAACGCTGGGTCTTGCGCCGCGGGATCCTTGATCAGGATCTCGAGCTCATCGTGGGAGCCATAAAAGCGCATCGACAGGCGCGAGTTGGCGTCAGGCTTGTTGTCGACGATGAACTGGTAGTCGTCGTACACGGGCGCGCTGGTGACGCCAGCCCCCGCCTCTTCGAGCACCGGCTTGAGCCACACGTCAAACCAGCTGCGGCGCCCCGCGGCGGCGAAGCTCCAGCCCTTGAGCGGCCCGAGCGGCCCCTGGGCCATCACCCGCGCATCGATCAAGTCGACCTGCGCCATGCCGTGGTAGCAGCCCTTCTTGTCGGAAGCTTTTCCGTACGGACCCGTACAGCTGATGTCCGGCTCACGCAGCGCAACGTCGACGATGCCGCCCATCACGCGACCGTAGCGGGCGCTGAAGTTGCCCGGATAGAAGTCGATGCGATCCAACAGCTCCGTGGGGACCACGCTGGAAAGGCCGCCGAAGTGATAGATCAGCGGCACTTCGGAGCCGTCGACGAATGTGGCCGTGTCTTGAGGGGCGGAACCACGCACGATCAGCAGACCCGCAAGCCCGGGCGGACGCGCGACACCGGGCAGCGACTGGAGCGAGCGCAAAGCGTCGCCGCTGGTACCGGGAATGCGGTTGATCTCCCGGCGCTCGACGGTGCGGCGTGTCACTTCGCGCGGAGGCCGGACGCCTTGCACGGTGACCTCCTCACCTTCCACCTCAGGCGGCAGAGCGTAGTCGAACTCGTACTCCTTGCCGGGTTCGATTTCGAACGGGAACTTACCCGTAGTGAACCCAGGCGAGGAGATCT
This sequence comes from Polyangiaceae bacterium, assembly GCA_050183255.1. Lineage (GTDB taxonomy): Bacteria > Myxococcota_A > Polyangia > Polyangiales > Polyangiaceae > JAHBVY01. The sequence continues at coordinate 8,852 of JBFXBK010000044.1, forward strand.
CTACGTCGTATTTTCCTGGCGGCAATCCCTCGATCTTCCACTTACCCTGACCGTCGCTCGTGGTCCCGGTTTGGATGCCAGCGTTGCTGGTGATCAGGATTTGAGCGCCAGCGAGCGGCCCCTTCGTGCCCGCGATGCGCAGACTCCCACCGATGTTCCCCGTGGTGGGGAGGTCCGGCTTCTTCGGCGGCGCGTCGGGCCCTGGCTTGTCCGGTTCCGCGGGGGTTAGCGTGAACGAGTACTTGTAGCGAATCTTGGCCGGAATCGGCTTGCCGTCTTTGGTGGCCGGCTCGAACACGAACTCGAGCGCCGCGGCTTCTGCGGCTTCGTCGAAGCCGTTGCCAACAGGCTCCACCGTCTTTGCGTCGGTGACCTTGCCGTCCTTGTCGATCGTCAGCTCGAGGATGACATCGGCCTGGATGCCCTTCTTCTGGGCTTCTTCCGGATACGGAGCGGAGGCGAACTTCACGAGCTTCGGTGGCACCAGCTTCGGCTTCTTCGCCGCCTTGGGATCGTCCTTGGCTGGCTTGACCACCGCACCGGAGCTCCCGCTGGGCACCGCTCCGCTGCCCTCGTCCTGTGCGGCGGCAGCCGCTGGGGTCAGGGCAAGCGCAGCAAGCACACCGAAAGAAACCGTCCGGCGGAGCCGCACGTTGGCGATTGGGCTCCCGCCAGGAGCAGACGGAGTGTGAGTGCGGCGACTGGACGACGGCAATTTTCGAGTCCTCATGTTGCGTGCAGGCACCGAGCGGCCCAAGTTCGGGATGCCGAGGCAGACCCGGGAGAGCCCCCAGCGAGCCATGCTAGGCGCGAACAGCGACCGGAGTCTGAAGCAAGCCCTGCGGGATCACTACAGAAAACCGCCGCGCGTGACGACCCCAATTCGGACCGCGCTCCCACACCTCGGGGAAGCGTTCTAGAAGCGAAATGGGAGAATCGAGGCGTCACGACCCGGCGCTTTGTGGGACCCGTTTGCTGCTTCGACCACTGCCAAAGCACGCGGCGGTGACGGTTTGTCGCGGGTCTGCGGCTGAATCGGCGCGAACCGGTGGCGCCCTGGCCTCGGGCAGTCGTGCGGTGTATGCGGGGCCGCCCGTGTGGCGACCTCCCCACGCGCTCGAATCAGCATGAAGATCGTTACTTGGAATGTGAACTCCATTCGTGCCCGCTTGGGGCAGGTGTTGGAGTGGATGAATCGCACGCAGCCCGACGTCGTCTGCATGCAAGAGACCAAGGTTGAAGACTCAGACTTCCCCACCGAAGAGTTTCAGCGCATCGGCTACGGGATCGCGATTAGCGGTCAGAAGACCTATAACGGCGTGGCGATTGCGACTTCACGCGTCCTGATGGATGTGCAGGCAGGTCTCCTCGACGCGGCACCGGAAGACGACAAGCGCCTGCTCGCCGTAACCATCAAGGGCGTGCGCATCTACTCCGCCTACGTACCCAACGGAAAAGGCGTCGAGCATCCTGACTTCGAGAAGAAGAAGCGCTGGCTCGCAGATTTCAAGCGCACCGTCGCGGATGACATCGCGCGCGGGAGAGCGAAGAAGGGCGTCGTCCTGTGCGGCGACTACAACATCGCGCCTGAAGAACGCGACGTCTACGACGTCGAGGCGATGCGCGGCCAACTGCACTTTCATCCCGATGAACACGCCGCTCTGCAAGACTTGCTGAGCCTGGGCCTCGTGGATGCCTTCCGGCTCCACAATCAGGAAGGCGGGCTCTATAGCTGGTGGGATTACCGCGCGGGAATGTTTCGACGTAATCTGGGCCTGCGCATCGACCTGATCTTGCTCAGCGAGCAGCTCAAGGAGCGCTGCACCGCCGCGCACATCGACAAGACTGTACGCAAGCAAGCGAAGCCGTCGGATCACGCCCCGGTCGTAGTCGAACTCGATCTCTGAGCGTTCAGGCGGCGAGTCGGTGGGGCGCGGGGCCCAGCTCGGCTAGTACCCGCGCGGCCTCGATGCTGACGCGCCCCCGAGAAAGCCAGCCCTCGAGCTCAGGAGCCGTGGCGAACGCGGACTCCACGCGCTGAAGCGCCGGCAGGTAAACCAGCTCTCGCCCGAGCCCGCCACCGCGGCGCGCGCGCTCCGCGATGCGCAGCCCCATGTCCAGGTCCGCACCGAGCGCCAGCGATAGCTCGACCAACTCGACAAAATCGGCCCCCGCACGGGCTTGACGCGCGGCCTCGTGACGCAACGCGAGTTCGAAACGCCGCTCGGAATCCAGCAACAGGTGGCGCTTCTCGAGCAATAGCGCACGTCCTTCCTCGTCGTCTGAGCCCCCCTGACTGCCCACCAAGAACAGTCCGCCGTGGGAGCGACGCGCGGCTTCGCGGGGCAACACGTGCCCATGAACCTCGTGCAGCACGAGGCGACGCGCGGTGCGCTCAGTCAGCCACTGCGCCGGCTTGAGGTAGATGACCCCTTGGCCCACCGCCGCCCGAGACTGCAGGTCCGGCTCGAGCTGGATGCGCACGTCCAGCGCGTTGTCTCGGAGCTCGCTCTCTAGCTGACGAATCAGGCTCTGGGACGCGCCTACATCGTCGCTGCGGAACGTGGGCTCACTCTCGTTCGCCTCGGGCGGTTCCAGCCATGCGCGGGCCCATACACGAGCCTGCTGGCCCGCCGCGCCCGATTCCTCGGGGAAGCGCTGCGCGGCGAGACTCACGACGTCTGAGCTACCGAGAGCGTCGACGATCGCCGCCTCGAGCGCCAGCTCATGCACGCGCGCGGCGTACAACTCACCCCAGGGGCCAGCGCGGCCAAGGCGCTGACCGAGCTTCTCGAGCAAGCGCCGCAGGTCGCGGAAGCCCGGTGACTCGAAGCGGGGGTGCTCCGGGGCGCGCGGCTGGCCCGCCACGAAGCTCTTACGCGCTTCAGCGAGGCTGCGAGCCGCGTTCGGCGGCCGCACGCGGTCGAGCAATCTGACCTCGCCCTCTACACGCAGCAGGAACGCGTCGAGGGCGCAGAGCTCGAAGGTTTCCGGTTCCGGCTTGCTTCCTAGCGGAGATGAAACCTGAGGCGGGGAGACGACGAAGCGTCTGGTCATAGTTTGCTGGCGGCAATGTTGGCGAGCTCGCTGCGCTCACCCTTTTGTAGCAGAATATGTCCGGTGATCTGCTCGCCTCGCAGGCGGTCAGCACTGACGCTGAGGCCGTTGGTCGCGCTGTCGACGTACGGGTTGTCGATCTGGAAGGGGTCACCGGTCAGCACGATCTTGGTGCCTTCGCCGCAACGGGTGATGACGGTCTTCACCTCGTGGGGGGTGAGGTTCTGCGCCTCATCCACGATCACGTACTGCTGCGGCAAGCTACGCCCGCGGATGTAGGTCAGCGGCTCGACCTCGATTTGCCCGTTTTGCACCAGCTCATCGATGCCGCGGATGTTGCGTCGCTTTCCGCCGCTAGCCACCAGCAGGAACTCGAGGTTGTCGAAGATGGGCTGCATCCAGGGTCCGAGCTTTTCGTTGATGTCGCCCGGCAAGAAGCCCAGGTCACGCCCCATGGGCATGACGGGGCGGCTCACCAAGAGCCGCGCGTACACCCCATCCTCAACGGTGCGTTTCAGGCCAGCCGCGAGCGCCAACATCGTCTTTCCGGTGCCCGCCATACCGACGAGGGTCACCAGACGGATCGAGTCGTCCAGCAGCAGGTCGAGCGCGAATGATTGCTCGCGATTTCGCGGACGGATCCCCATCAAGCCGTCTCGGGGGGTGAGGAGCGCCCGCACCGTGCCTTTGTCCGCGTGGTAACGACCAAGCGCTGTACGGGACCGCGGGCTGTCGTCGCGCAACATCACGCAAACATTCGGGTACAGGTGCAGGTCCTCCTTCGGACGAATTTCACCGGTCTCGAAGTAGCGGTCGAAGTCATTGGCCGACAACGCGATTTCCACCACGCCGTTGTCGAGCTGTTCGGGCTCGACCGCTTGGTTCTCGTAGACCTCGGTACGCAGACCCAGCGTATCTGCGCGGATACGGAGGTTGACGTCCATCGTAATGAAGATGGTCGGCTGATTCGGGTTGTGATCACGGAGTTCGAGCGCGGTCTGTAGGATCGCGTGATCCCCAGAGTCGGGGTTCAACGCAATCGCCAAGATGGGACGCTTGGTTGGAACATGGACCCGGAGCGTTCCTTCGTCGCCGAGCTTGACGCCCTCGGAGAGCGAACCGTTTCGTTCACGCAGCCCGTCGAGCAACCGTGAGATGGTCCTCGCGTTACGTCCACGCTCTGAAGTGTCCCGTTTGAACTGGTCGATCTCTTCGATCACATAGATCGGCAGGACTAGATCGTTGTCCTCGAACTTGAAGATCGCGTGTGGGTCGTGGAGCAGAACGTTGGTGTCGAGGATGTAGGTCTTCTTCATCAGAGATCTCGTTCGAAGCCCGATCGCGCCTTGGCGCGAACAGCGTGAGCGCGTGGCGGTCCGCGCATCGAGCTACCCTTCTCAGCAAGTTGGCCTAGTGTGCTTCGAGGGGACCGCCGCGGATAGCTCCACTCGCTGGCGTCTGCAACGCGCAGCCGTGATCCCGCTCGTCGGAGCGTGAGTGGCGCTTGGTCTCCGGGCCCAAACCCTTTGTAATTACTGGCATTAGTGACCTCTACTCGAATCCGGGCATAGGCGTCTGGGGTGCGCTCGGGGGTTCGAGCCGTGCGCGCGACGCGGCGAAAGGAAGCCGAGCCAAGCGGTTCGCTTCGTCGCCCGGTGAGCCGCAGGATGCTGCGCTAGCCAAGGAGATTTCGATCCGAGAGACTACGCCTCATGTCTCTCAAGGCCCCCTTCGTTAGCGCCATCGCGGCCGTCCGCCTGAGCACGCTCTGCCTGAGCGCCGGGCTGGTGATCGGATGCAGCGCAACCGCACCGGAATCCCAATACCCGCCAGCCGGACCAAGTGGCGGGCTGCCTTACATCCCGTTTCCGGAAGTGAACGATCTGGACGACGAGACAATTGATGAAGACGACGAAGTCGGCTCGGACAGCGGCGCCGCAGCCGCCCCCGCGCAGGCGGCGGTGTCAGCCGAGCTGCCAAGCAGCATTCCGCTGTTGGGAGCTGTGAGTGAGTGCAAGGCGAAGACCTGCCTGCTGAAGGATTGGATCCCAGATCCGAGTTGGGCAAGCCTACCGGGGAAAGCGCCTGCGGGTACGGACGCAAAGCTCGAGACCCCTGCGATGGGCCCAGTGGACAGCCCCGCGCTGCTCTGGACCGAGAAGCTTCCGAAGGGAAACACCCTGGTGCTCCCGCGGCACCAGCACTTGGAGTACTACCTGCTCGGCAGCTCCGGGAAGGCGCTCGTCACGGGTGACGACGGCGGAGCACCGAAAGCAATAGAAAGCTGGACGCTGGCGCGCGTACCCGGCGGCGGAGCCAGCGTGCGCGCCTCAGAGAACAGCGTGCTCTTGATCGCCGCCGTCACCTCCAGGGACACCATCAAGGACGCCATCGAGGTGGCTCGCGCCAAGCCCTGGGAGGTGCGCTGGAAGAAGCGAACGGCCCCGATCGAAATCAGTCAGCTGAATCAGCTGGCCGCAGTGCCCAATCAGGGCGGGGCGCTGCAAGTTCGCTTGACGATGACGTCCTCGGCGCGACGTATCGGCGCGCTGCAAATCCTGATCGGTGGCCCCGACATGCGCGTTCCCGAGCATGGACACGACAAGGAGTGGGAACACATTGCCATCCTCCAGGGCGCCGGTGAGATGCCCTTCGGCAAGTCGAGCGAAGGCAAAGCCATGACGCTCAAAGCGGGTGACGTCGTGCGCGTCAGTCCCGGCAACCTCCACAGCTTCCATGGCACCGGCTCCAAGCCTGTGGTCGCCCTGCAGATCTACTCGCCCCCGGGTCCCGAAGCCCGCTTTGCCGCCAAACCGGCCGCTGACGCGCAGCCAGCAGACAAGCCACAGCCGGCGCCAGCAGCCAAAGCGCCAACGAGCAAGAAGTAGCGATCTGCGGTCGGTTCGGCCGCTGCACCCGCGTTGGCCCGGAAGTCGAGGGTCAGCTATGGTCCGCCGGTGATCGCTCGCTGGCGCCCGCTGTTTTTGCCCGTAGGGTCGCTGCTCTACGTCGGCTCGGCCGCGGCGCTCGCCAAGGACAGCTGGAGCGCTTGGGCTTCGTTGGTGCTGGTGCCGCTGTTCCTGGTGCTGAGCTGGCGGCGAACGTCAGCTCCCGTCCACGGACAGGACGACGTCGACCCCAGCGCCCGGCGGGCGCTGCGGGCGGTGATCTGGGGCGGCTCGATGTGGGCGATGGCGCGCACCGGTCCTGCGGGTCGCCCGGAGCTCGACGCTGCAGCCAACCTTGGAGTGGGCGTCGCCGCAGTCGCCGCGCTGGTCGCGCTGGCCAGAATTTCAGCGGCTGGACGACTGCTCGCGCCCGCAGAGCGCATTGCGCCGGTCAAGGGGCTGCTCTCCCCCCCTCCCTCGACCCGCTCCCTCGACGCTGCGGGGCTCGTGACGTTTCTTTGGGGAATCGCGATCGCGTTGCCCTTGAGCCGAGCGCTGACTTCGAGCGGTGCCAGTCGCTTGGCTCCACTCGCAAGCGACTACGCAACCACGACCGCTGGCATCGGGAGCTTGCTCGTGCTGGTCGCCGCCGCTTGGCGCCTACGCGTGCTCAGGCGCCTCGAGCTCGGGGTGGCCGATCGCGCGGCAGGGGCGCTGGCCCTATCGACGACCGCGTTCTTGGTCGCCGTGCCCGCCGCGTTGCTCGACGTCGCTCCGCCAGACCGCGTGTTGCCCATCGCGCTCCTGATGGCGGCGTTCGCGACCACCTGGACAGCGACCACCAGCGAGCCAACCAGCGTCAGCAAAGGCCTGCGTGGAGTCCTCGCGGTCATGTTGATGGGTTCTCCCGTCACTCTCCTCGCTGGCGTTGCCGCACGGCAAGCACCTCAGTACGCCGGCACCATCGTGCTCGGGAGCTGTGTCTTGAGCGTTGCCGTCGGGCTCCTCGCGCGGGCTGTCGCCAGACCATTCGGGCCAGAACAGTCGCGCTGGCTCGACGCCATCGAGCGCGCCACCGAGCGCGCTCTGGAGCCCGAGCCGCAGACCGCCATCCAGCGTACTTTGGAGGCGCTCAGCAAGACCAGCTCGATGCCGGGCAACCGCCCAGAGCTGTGGCAGATCGATCCACCAGAGGCGATCAGCGTGGACATCGCCGGCTACCTGCATCGGGCCCAAGCTGAAGCGCCAGCGTCGCTGTTCGAGCTCGCAAGCGCCGAGCCAGAACGCACGCTGCGCGCGGAAACGCTGCGCTTGGTTCAAATCCGCAAGCCAGAAGTGCGGCCACTCCTCGACTGGTTCGAGAGCCGCAACGCATTCAGCGCGACGCTGATCAGCGAAGAGGAAGGTCCAACCGGCTTTATCCTCTTGCCTCGCGGCAATCGAACGGCACCTATGAGCCTAGAAGAAGCGCGCGCTGTACGTAACCTGGCTGACCGCATCAGCGCGCTGATGGGGGTGGCAGCAGCGCTGAGCCGTTCGCAGCAACGGGAGCTCGCTGCGCGGGCGGAACTGGGTGAACTGGAAGCCCAGCGCGCCGACCTCGAACGCGCGCTGGATGCCGAAGGCGATGTCAACCGTCGCCACACGCAGCTCCTCGCGCAGCCGCTGACTGGCGTGGGGTACAGCCCGGCCAGCCGCCTCGCGCTGGACGAGCTCGGGCGACTCGCGCGTCGCACCGGGGAGCTCACCGCTGGCGCGCTGCTCGTGGAGCACCCTCGCGGCGTCGACCCGGTGCCATGGGCCGCACGTCTTCACCTGGATGGCCCGCGCAGCGGCTCGCGGTTCGTGGTGATCGACGCTGCGCAGAGCGAGTTTCACTCACCAACGGCTTGGAGTTCCGACGCCTCGCCCTGCGTGCTCGCCCTGCGCGGTACCTTGATGGTGCTAGACGCGGCAGCGCTGCCGGACGGCATCCAGGACGACCTGGCTCTGCGCGCTAGGAATGGCGAGTTCCTGCTGGTGCTTTCGCGCGGAACCGAGCGCGACGCGAGTTCGCTGGCGCCGCGCCTCAGCAGAGCCGTAGAGCAAGCGGTCGTCAGCTTGCCGAGCCTCGCAGAACGAGCCGAGGAGCTGCGCCCGATGTTGATCGAGCGCCTCGCGCGGGAAGGCTTGCGTCAACGCGGGGAGCCATTGGGCGTCGAACCACGGGTCGTCGCGCTGCTGATCGAACACTCCTGGCCTGGCAACGAACGCGAACTAGACACCCTGGTCGAGGCGCTGGTCCAACGAGCCGCTGGGAGTGTGGTGACGCCAGCCGACCTCGCGGCGCTTGATTTCCGCCCGGATAGCCTAACAGTCAACAGCGGCTTCAGCCGCGATCAGCGTGCAGCCCCGGATTTGGGGGTGAGCGGAGAGCTGGGCACTCCCCTGCCGCTACCTACTCGGCGCCGTCCTGGTCCGAGACGACGACGGTGAAAAAGATGGCAAATTCGGCACAACTCCGGTCCGGCTCAACCGAACCCCGGCGTATGACCGAATCCATCCGCCAATCGAACGCTCGCCACTACGACTACGAACGCGGTCTCTGCAAAGACGAATCGGACTCTGAGCCCGGCCAGTCAGTCAGGTCGGGTGCCAGTTCGTCGACCAGCATGTCGCAGTCGCCGGCCAGTTCGTCGTCGCCAACGCTGCGCGATCCTGGCTCGCAACTCAGCGTCGCAGGGCGCCTGGCTGCTAGCGTTTCCGCGAAGCAACCGAAGGACCCCGCCTTGTGCGAGCGACGCTTGAGAACCAACGACTTCCTGTGCAAGGTCCTCGGCGGCGCGGTCGCCTACCGCGCGCCGGGCGCCACCAAGATTCTCGCCGGAGCGGTCGCGGGTGAATGTGTTCACGTCTTCCGATGGCTGGAAGAAAACGCGCCTGGCGGTGCTTGCGGCGACCAATAGCGCCAGCCTGCGCAGACAGCGTGTCGGGCGGTGCGACGGGTGGATGCCACGAAATATTCAAGACTCGTCAGCAAGCGTACGCGGTCCGCGTCGCTGGCCAGGCCTCCGCTTCCGTGTGACACTCCGGGGCCATGCTTTCACTGAGATTCGTACGCCGCAGGAAGTCACTCGCGCTGCCGCTGGCGGCGCTGTTCTTCGGTAGCGCGGCACACGCCGACGAGGCTGCAGAGCCAAGCATCAAGGATCAGGGCAAGGCGTTCGTAAAGGAACTGCGAGAACTCAGCGACAGCTGCGGCATTCGTCGCACGCCGAAGCCCAAAGCCAGCGAACCAACGAGCTTCTCCCTTATCCTGGTCGCAGCGCCTTTCGAGCTGGCGTTTTACGGAAACGACGGCGAGCTGTACGCGCCGCTACCAACGCAAAGCGCGTGGACCTACGGAAGCACCAAGTTCAAGTTCCCGGATCTGTTCAAGGGCCTCTCACTGCCCAAGGGCAAAGGCTGGGGCAAGCACAAGCCCACGAAGGACGCGAGTGAGTACTTCGCGCACTTCCTCGAACTTGGCGACAAAGCATCGAAGTTGCCGCTCCACCTGGTACGCAAGATGGAAGTCGTCCGTTACACGCTCGACGAGAACGACGATGGCAAGGTCGACACGGATGACCGCAAAGGCACGGAGTCGAGCAAGAGCGACGCGAGCGACGACAACACGCTGCTCAAGCACACCTACGGCACGCGACTGAAGGATGATGGCAGCACCGAGCCAGTGCATGAGAGCGAAGTCCTGGTGCGCGGCGTCCGGGTTGCCCTGGATGCAAAAGACGACTTCGAGAAGCGCCCCAAGCCGCTCTTCGTCTACACCCTGAGCGAGCGCTTCGCTGAGTTCGACCTGAACGGCGATGGAGATGCCGAAGACGAAATCATCTTCGGCGACAGCGACGGCGACGGCGCGCTCAGCGGCGCAGAGCTGGACGCGCTCTACGCCACAGGCACCGCGCGTGAAGCCAGCGTGGTTGGCAACCTCGACACAGATGAGCGCTTCAAAGCCCACGGAGAGGGCGACGCCGCCGTGGCCAGCTTGCTCGACCGCGTCAAGCAAGCCAACAAGGGCTTTGACAATCGCGCAGCCAAGCAGTTCGTGCTCAACGCGGTGGTGCGCGCGGAACTCAACCTCTACGTCGAGTACGACGACACCGCCCGCCACGCACGAGTGAGGCAGCACTTCGGGGGCGCGGCGGCCTTCCGCAACGCAATCATGCGCATCAGAGGCATGACCAAGTAACGAACGACGAGACAACGAGCCGCGAACCCGAAGCAAGAAACACAGCGGGGGCGCGGCGGCCTTCCGCAACGCAATCATGCGCATCACAGGCATGACCAAGTAACGAACGACGAGACAACGAGCCGCGAACCCGAAGCAAGAAACACAGCGGGGGCGCGGCGGCCTTCCGCAACGCAATCATGCGCATCACAGGCATGACCAAGTAACGAACACAGCGCGAGCGCATTGGCGACCCAGCGCGAACGCTGGGCTGACTAGCTGCGAACCCGCGTAAAAACAACTGCGGGGCAACCGACCCGGTGCATAGGTCCGCGCTTCTCCGCAGCAAAGACCCTGGACGCATTCCTGACGCTTGGCTCGCGCCCTGACCGGAGTTCTTCGGAGCGACGTTTTAGGGCGTTGGAGAATCGACGGCGCGAAAGTACGCTGCTCGGGTGACGATGGAGGGTCAGTGCCTTGGTGGGCGCTTCGAGGTCGAACGTGAGGTAGGTCGCGGCGGCGTCGGGGTGGTGTACCGCGCTCGCGACTTGGACACCGGACGCACCGTCGCGCTCAAGGTAGTTGCAGCGGAAGCCGGAATGGCCCCCGAAGAGGAGGCGCGCCTGATGAGTGAAGGGCGCGTCCTTCAGGAGCTAGACCACCCGGGCATCGTCAAGGTGATCAGCAGCGGTGTGTTGCCAGATACGAGTCAGCCCTACCTGGCGATGGAGTGGCTCGAAGGCGAGGACCTTGCCGCACGGCAAGCGCGGGAGCCACTAACCCTCGGCGAGTCGGTTGAGCTCACGATGCACGTCGCGCGCGCGCTCGCCGCAGCCCATGCCGCTGGCGTGGTTCATCGCGACATCAAGCCAGGAAACATCTTCTTGGTCGCTGCCAAGGGCGAGGCGCAAACGACGTTCGGCGCCCAACCCAAATTGGTGGACTTCGGGGTCGCGAAGAGCGACGACATGCGAGTTACCCAGGCGGGCGACATCGTGGGGACGCCAGCATACATGTCCCCTGAGCAAGCGCGGGGCGACGCGGCGGTCGACGCGCGTAGCGATATCTACTCACTGGGTGCGACGCTCTTCGAGCTGATTACGCGGCGCCCTCCGCACGTTGGCCCAAGTCACATCGCAACTCTAGCTCGACTAGTCACCACCGCCGCGCCGCGCCTCAGCGAAATCCGCCCGGAAATCCCGCCGATACTGGATGACTTGGTGTACCATATGTTGGCGACCAGCCCGAGCGAGCGGCCAGAGAACGCTCAGCAACTGAGCAGGCAGCTCGAGGAGTCGCTGGCGGACGCCCAGCGCGTGAGTATCCCACCTGGCTCCACGGACCTGTCGGTGTCTCAACGCCTGGGCTCGAGTGCATCGCGCCTGGTCACCAGCATCGTCGCTATCAACTTCAGCAAAGGCTCGAGTCGCGAGCGCGCCCTAGAGCTCTTACGCTCCCGGGGTGCTGATGCGGTGCCACTCGGACAAGACGCGATCGTTGCGCATCTAGGGGCGAGGCGCGCCGTTGGGACCGAAGCCAGCGCCGCGCTCGATCTAGGTAGGCGCCTCGCTCGCGCTGGTGCCCGAGTTGGCGTCGCGAGCGGGCGAGCTCGCGTCAACGTCAATCAAGACTCAGGTGCGGTGAAGCCTGTGGGCGAGGTGGTGGACCGCGCGTCGTCCCTGGCACGCGAAGCAGACCTCGGTCAGGTGCTGGCGGACGCGACCACTGCGGAGCTCGGTCGCGGGCGCTACGAGTTCCGCAGTCGGGACGATGGCTCTTCCGTGGTCGGAGAGATCCTCAAGGGTGGCCAACGCGTCGGCGGCGCCCCGTTCGTTGGACGCGACCGGGAGCTGAACAAGATCCTCACGACCTTCGAGCGTTCGCGCGAGGACCACACACCGGTCGTAGTCAGCGTCACGGGGCCGCCGGGCATCGGCAAGAGTCGCCTCCGGCGCGAGGTGCTGGCGCGCTTGAGCGGCAACACGCGCGTCATTCTCCAGCGCAGTGACGCCTATGGTCAGGGCCACGCGCTCGGTGCGGCGGCAGACGTCGTCCGCGGCATCATCGGCCTCTCCAAGGGCACGACCACGGATGAGGCACGCGCGGCACTCGATGCTCGCCTGCTAAGCCGCACGGAAATTGATGACGGCGCTCGAGATTTGATCGCGCGCATGCTCGCCAACCAACCGTTGCCTGAAGGCATTGACCCTCGCGGTGCACGCGACCTCCTCTGGCTTGCCATGACGGACTTGGTCATGGGCGTGGTGCGCGCCGAAGCCACGATTGTGGTGCTCGAAGACACCCAGTGGGCAGACCCTGAGTCGGTGGAGTTCATCGACCACTTGCTCGGTCGCGCCAGTGGCCAACCGCTGATGGTGCTGCTCCTGGTGCGGCCGGAGTTTTGGGAGCACAGCGATCGCCTGAGCGGGCGCGATCACACGCGGCTCGAACTGCGACCGCTCTCAAGACAGGCGGCCGAAGCCATCGCTCGAGCGCTGCTCGGCGAGCGAGCAGACGAGCTGATGCTCGAACGCATCGCCCAACAGTCCGCAGGCCTCCCGCTCTTCGCTGAGGAGCTATCGCGTTTGGCCGCAGCCGGACGCGACACCACCCACGCGCCGACGATCGAGGCGGCGATACAGGTCTCCATGGACTCGCTCAGCGAGGAGTGTCGCGACGCGCTGGGACGCTTGAGCGTCTTCGGAACGAGCTGTTGGGACGCGGGGCTCGAGGCCATGAATGTTGGCGACGCCGAGTCGCTGATGCGGGAGCTGGCGGGCGCGGAAGTCTTGGTGGAGCAGGCCACGAGTCGCTTCGCCGACGCTCGAGAGTGGGTCTTCAAACACGCCCTCGTGCGCGAGGTGGCTTATGAGTCGCTCTCCGACGAGGCCCGGAAGGAGCTACACGCACTGGCTGCGGACTGGCTCGCGAGCATGGGGGAGGACGCCGCCACGGTCGCGGGGCACTACGATCGCGGCGGCCGGCATGAGAAGGCTGCATCCCACTGGGAGCGGGCTGCCCAGCGCGCACTCGCCACCAACGCACTGACCGACGCCCTGCAAATGGCCGAACGTGCGCTGGCGTTCGCCGATGACCGCCAGCAAGGTTTCCGCAGGGCAATGTACCTGGACGAGGCATGGGCCCGCCTGGATCCGCGGGCGAGCGACCGTGAAACGAGCGTCAGCGAACTCGAGGCGAACGTCTACGACGAGGCGAGCCAGGTGCGCGCCGAGGGCGCTCGTGCCCGCTTCGACGCCGCGCGCGGGGCAGGCATGGACATCACCGAGCGCCTACTGGACATTCGGGATCGCGCGGCAGCGCTCGGCTTGCATGACGAGGAGGCGCGCTGCTCCGCTGCAGCAGCGTCGCGCCTGGCGTTTGCTGGGAGCTTCGTACCAGCAGAGGAGGAAGCGTCACGCTTGCTCGACCTTGCCAACGACAAAGGGATCCTGAGCGCGGCCGTAGATGCGTGGCAAACACTGGCGATTCTGCGCCAGACGTTGGGACAACTGAGCGCGGCCTTGGACGCGCGCCGCAACGCGGTCCGCGCGGCTCAGCGCGCCGGACTCAAGGAGCGCGAGGCGATGCTGACGACGAACCTGGGTTTCGCGCTGACCACGATCGGCGCCCGCAAGGAGGCGCGCAACTCCTTGGAGGCCGGGCTCGCGCTGGCCGATGCGATCGGTAGCCGCGGCGCCGTGCGTCACGCACAGATGAACCTGTTAGGTTTCGCCGCGACATTCGGTGGTGACAAGCGTCTGGATACTTACCTCGCGGAATCGCGGGCGGACGCCGACGCCGACGCAACCGGCGTCTGGACGTCGCCCGACCGCAGCAACCTCGGTGTGCTCTTCTACCGTGGCTGGGAGCTGATCCGGAACACGGGAGACACCTCCTGCGGCCGCGCTCGCTCGCTCTTGCAGCTAGCGGCGGAGGGCTACCAAGCATCGGACAACCGCGATGTGCTGCCCGTCGCACTCGGAGTTTGGGGTGAGGCCGAGCGGCGCTGTGGGAACCGAGAGCGAGCGCTCGAACTGACCAAGCGCGCCGCTGAGCTCCTCGAGAGCGGCGCCCATAGCCTGCTCAACGAGAGCACCGTGTATCTTGCGCTGCACGACGTGTGCGCGGAACAAGGTGATGAAGAAGGGGCACGGGACGCGGTGCGGCGCGGGCTACCCCACCTGGAACGGCGCTTGAAAGGCCTGCAGCGAACCTCCTACGCGAACCTGTTCTTGAGCGAACTGCCAGACAACGCCGGCCTGTTGGGTGCCGCCGAGTCGTATGGGCTGGTACCCGACAGCATCCAGCGCGTGCTCGAGCGTGGCGTCAGCTAGTCCTCTGCGGGACCGCCACCCGACTTCGCCAGGTCTTCCGCGCGGATCTTGGATGCGTCGAGCTTCTCGGCGCGCTTGGTCATCGTGTGCAGCAGATCGTCGAAGCCTGGAGCATCGCCCTTGATGAATCGCAACGGATTGACCCGCGCGACCACGAAGTTTTTCAGGTAGGGGCTGGTGAGCCCAGCCGCTTTGAAGCGTGTCACCGCTCCGACGACCGCGTCGTCCAATGCGATTAGCAAATCTGCCCTGCGCTCGCGCTCAGTGATCCCAGTCGGGAGCAGCTCGTCCACCCAGCCATCGACCTTCCGCAGCACGGGGTTATAGGCCCCCCCTGAGAGCCGCCCACGTTTTTCATACGCAAAACCCAGAGTGACCAGGGCGGGTTCTTCGAACTCCAGGCTGAGGTCCGTCTCCTTTTGCCCGGACCAACCGGCGAGATCGCGATACATGCGCACCACCTCCAGGGCGCGCTCCCGCAGGTTGTGAGCCTTCTCGATGTTGAGCGCGAGGATCTGGTAGGCCACCTCACGCTCGGGAACGAGCAGCGCGATCACGGCATTCGAGCCGAGCTCTTTCAACGCCGTGAGTCGGTGATTCCCGTTGGGAGTCAGGTAGCGCGGTCCCGTTTCGGCGCCTTCACTCCCGCTGAGCATCGACGCCCGGACAACGATCAGCGGGTCCAAGAAGCGCCGCGTTTTGTCCATCGCGAGGGTGAGCCTGCGAACGTGGGCATCGGAGACGTCACGTTGAAACGGTGTCGGCCCAACCTGCTCGGTGGGCAAGCTCACCAGCAACAGTTCGCGTCCTCCTAGCGGCTCGCGATACGCCGCCAGCACGGCGCCACCGTCGGCACGCACCTGTTCGGCGAGCCCCAGAAGCGACTCCGGCAGCTCAGCGGGCGCCGCGTTCAAAGATAGGTCTTGAGCGCCAAGGGAGGTGGGTTCGAGCGTGACGCCCCGACGTTTGCGCGTGCCTACCTTCTTGGCGGTCTTCTTCGTGGCTTTCTTCGCTGCCTTCTTCGTGGCCATGCTGCCCCCGTCTTCGTTGGTGTCGGCGCGACGCGCCTCTTCAGCGGGCGCCGACCTCATGGACGCTACCCGTGAACGTCTGCCAGATCAGCTCCATCTTCATGGACGGACCAAAAATGTCAGCCCGCCACGCGCCGACTCGCCGAGGCTTCCGGTCCCACGCGGGTACACCTGAGGGCGCCTCGCCGTAGTTCTGCACCCACGCATATTTCTGCGCGGATATTACTTGGCTTCCGCGAGTACCTTGGCGATGCGCTTGCAAGCTTCAGCAATACGCGGCGGATCCTCGATCAACGCGAAGCGTACATAGCCTTCACCGCCCGGGCCGAAGCCCGTGCCGGGGGAAACGGCGACGTGGGCCTTCTCAATCAACAGCTGAGTGACTTCCGAAGCTGTCTTGTTGGCCCAAACCGTGGGTAGCGGCGCCCAGACGAACATCGTGCCGCTCGGCTCCGCGACGTTCTCCCAACCTGCTTCGCGCAGGCCGTTGACCAGCGTCGTGGCGCGGCTGCGGTAGAGTTCCCGCATCTCGTCCACCAGGTGGTCTCCGTGCTCGAGCGCCCAAGCCGCCGCGAACTGCAGCGGCATGAAGGTGCCGTAGTCCATGTACGTCTTCAGGTGCGAGAGCGAGCGGATCATGCGCTCGTTGCCCACCATATATGCGATGCGCCACCCCGGCATGTGGTAGCTCTTCGACATCGAGAAGACCTCCACCGCGAACGCCTTTACTTCATCCGCGGGGATACCACAGTCGAAGATGCTCGGCGCATAGCGGTTGGCAAAGTCGATGTCGGCATAGGCCAGGTCGTGGAGCAGGTAGGCGCCTGCCTCTTGCACCACGCGAACCAGCGCCGCAAGCTGCTCCTTGGAGACGACCACGCCCGTGGGGTTTTGCGGGTAATTGGCGATAACCAGCTTGGTCTCCCCCCCCTGGGCCCGAACTCCTGCCAACGCCTTGGCGACCGCTTCCGCGGGTTCGTTTCCGGGACCCGATGCGTATCCGATCGCCGTTGCGCCAGCGATCCCCGGCGCCCCTTGGTGAATCGGGTAGCAGGGGTCAGGCGCGACCACGAAGTCGCCCTTGTCCAGCATGGCGAGACAAAGGTGGCTGATGCCCTCCTTCGCCCCCATCGTCACGATGACTTCTTTTTCCACGTCAAAATTTGTGGAGTAGCGCCGCTGGTACCAGTCAACGATCGCACGCCGCAGCCCAAGCAGTCCGCGCCCCGGGTGGTAGCGGTGGTTCTTCCCAATGTCCGCAGCAGCGTGGAGTTGATCCACGATGGCCTGGGGCGTTGGGCGATCCGGATTCCCCAACCCAAGATCAATGAGGTCAGCGCCACCAGCGAGCACCTTGGCTTTCAAGGCGTCCAGGGCCACGAAGGCGTAGGTGGGGAGCGCCTCAGCGCGGGGAAATGGCCAGTGCTTGTCCGGATTGGTGGTCACGCAGCGCGGCTTATCACGAAGGCGAACCCACTCCAATCTAGGCTCAGCGCCTTGACCTTTACCCGGCGGAGCCAGTCAGCCCAATGAACAATAATGCAGCGCAGCTGTAGGCGGTCGCCGAACGAGTAACGGGACGGTGCCACGTGATAAACTAACCGTTCGGTCGGATGGGAGGGAGAAACGCACTTCATCTAGCGCTTGCTTGCGGCCTGCTCGGGGGAGCGGTGTGCTGCACCCTGGAGCGCACCGGCACCGGGGACATCGACTTGGTCGCTGCCGGTGGCGCAAGCGACGCTGGGGAGGACGTGCTCGAACCCGACGCGAGCTTCGGTGGAACCATCACGGGCGGCGGAGGCGGCGAGGGCGGCACCGGTGCCATTGGTAGCAGCGGTGCAGGCGGCACCAGCAGCGCCGAGTGCGGCAACGGCATTCGGGAAGCCGACGAGCAGTGCGATGACAACAACACCAGCCCGGGGGACGGCTGCTCCGACAAGTGTCAGGTAGAGTGCCCAGCGAACTCATCGGTTGGACCCAACTACCACTGCTACTGGTTCATGCGCGACAGCAAGAACTGGGGCGACGCGCGCAACGACTGCGTGGCGCAAGGCGGGTACTTGGTCACGCTCACGAGCGACAGCGAAAACAGTTTCCTCGCGGCACTAACCGTCGAAACCACTTGGCTCGGAGCAACCGACGGTCGCCAAGCCAAGGAAAAAGGCGCAGGCAACTACGCCTGGGTGAGCGGCGAATCCTTCGGCTACCAGCACTGGGCGCAGGGTGAGCCCAACGCAGGCGACAAGGGCTGCGGCTTCTTCGAGACGTGCTACGAGCACTGCGCCTCGATGCGCGACGACGGCACCTGGAACGACAGCTACTGCGAAGACGACAAGTACCCCTACGTCTGCGAAAAGATTCCGCCCGGAATCAACTAGTCGGCTCTGCCTGCGGCCCCCTCAGGCTTCTTTCTTTTGGGGGGGAGAGGGACGCGACCGGAAGCGACATCACCAGCGCCGAGCGCGACCGCCGCGAGACTCCGCGACCGCCTGAGCATCTTGCTCCTTTTTGAGCAGGACGCCGGAAAACGGCAGCTCACTCTTGATGCGATCGGCGCCAACACCGGCGCGCGCGAGCACCGCGATCCAGTCGACCAACTCGCTGGTGCTCGGACGCTTACGGATGCGAGGCACCGCACGCACGTCGTAGAACGCGGCGATCGCCTGGTCCACGATGGCTTCGTCGACCTCAGGGTGATGCACGCGGACGATGCGCTTCATCAGCTCCGGTTCGGGGAAGTCGATGAAGTGGAACACGCAGCGACGCAAGAAGGCGTCGGGCAGCTCCTTCTCGTTGTTGCTGGTGATGATCACGATCGGTCGCTGCTTGGCGACGATCTCGTCGCCGGTCTCGAGCACCAAGAAGCGCATGCGGTCGAGCTCGTGCAGCAGGTCGTTGGGGAACTCGAGGTCCGCTTTGTCGACCTCATCGATCAGCAGCACCATCCGCTCGTCCGCTGCCAAGGCGCGCCCCAAAGGCCCGTGCTTGATGTAGCGGCGAATGTCCTTCACGCCCTCTGGGCCTGCGTCGCCGAAGCGAGCGTCGTAGAGGCGCTGGACGGTGTCGTATACGTACAGACCGTCCTGCGCTCGAGTCGTGCTCTTCACCGCCCAGTGGATCATCCTGTGGCCGAGCGCCTCCGCGACGGCGCTCGCGAGCAGGGTCTTTCCGGTGCCGGGCTCCCCCTTGATGAGCAGCGGTCGCTCGAGCACGATCGCCGCGTTCACGGCTGACTCCAGCGCCGCGTCAGTGAGGTAACTCTGCGTTCCGGTGAATTGCTTTAGCGGCTCAGACACGAGTCCGGTGTTAGCACGATCCGTCATAGACCGGCTGGCTGTTGCGTCACCCAGAGACAGCTTTTCCGGCGCGTCGAAATGCGGAAACTCCCGGTTTTCCTAGGGCGATGGTGTATCCGGCAGCGCGCATTCCCATTTTCGCAGACTCGAGCTGCGTTCTTGCCGGCGCGTGGCTCGCAGCGGGGAATCGTGCGCGCTCCCATAACAATTCGTGGGCTTTTTCTCCGTTTCGTGGAGACATCCCCGACATGACCACCCGCTACGAGATCCGGGGAGCCCGACTCGAAGACGAAGACCCACTACTCGAGCTCGCGCAGTTCCTGAACACGGTCAACCTGCCCAATGACCGCGCGTCGATCCACGCGCTGCTCGAGCACGCGCATCGCAGCTTCACGGGTGAGATCGGCAGCCCGGCGGACCGACGCTTCGTGTTCGTGCTGTGGGACCTCGAGACCCAGCGCGCCGTCGGTACCTCCATGATTGTGGCGCAGCACGGACGCCGTGAAGCGCCGTACATCTACTTGGACGTGATCCCCGAGGAGAAGTACTCGCGGGCAGTCGATCGGCATTTCCACCACCAACTCCTGCGCCTCGGCTTCTCCTACGACGGTCCGACCGAGATCGGCGGCCTCGTGGTGCACCCTGAGTATCGCAAGGTGCCAGAGCGACTCGGCCTGCTGATCTCGTACGTGCGCTTCCTCTACATCGCCGCACACCGCGCGCTCTTCCGCGACGAGCTGATCGCAGAGCTGCTACCACCACTCGAGTCGGACGGTACCAGCCACCTGTGGGAAGCCTTGGGTCGGCACTTCACCGGGATGAGCTACGCGGAAGCCGACTTCCTCTCGAGTCGCGACAAGGCCTTCATCCGCGACTTGTTTCCCGGCGGAATGATCTACGCAAGCCTACTGAGCGACCAGGCCCAGCGAGTGATCGGCGAGGTCGGCTCGCAGACCAAGGGCGTCGAGAAGATGCTGCGCAGGATCGGCTTCAGCTATGCGGAACGCGTCGACCCCTTCGACGGCGGACCTCATTTCATTGCGGAAACAGATCAGGTCACGCTGGTGCAGCAAACACGCCGACTCGAGGTCGGAGATTCCACGCCGACGAGCCTCGAATGGGGCCTACTGGCGAAGAACGAGGAAGGACCGCCATTCTTCCGAGCCATGCGTGCACAGGGGGAAGTAAGCGAGGAATACTTGCTTTTGCCTACAGAAACGCGACAGACGTTCGGCTTGAAGTCGGGTGACCTGGTGTACTTCCTGCCGCTGGGTCGTCCTAGCGCCTGACCAAGCCGAGGCTGATGGCCACCGCGCAACCTGTTGAAATACCGTCACAAAAGCCCCCTCGCAGGCTGGCAGGATGTGAGGTTGGTTCGCGCGAGGCACAGTCGAGTCGAGCCAGGAAATGGCCAACGCCGCGCGGTCGTCTGACCGGTTCGACGCGATGACGCCAGCGTTCCCGGCCAAGGCGTGAGTTCTCATTCTGAACCGCTGCGACCAGCGTACCGCTGACTTTCCAAACGCCTGAACTTGCGTGCTACGCTTCGAATTCCAGGGACGGCAGCGCTGCGACGGCGCTGGCGAGGTGGCGAGTGGAGAGCGAGGCCTTTTCGTGAACGATCGTAGACGGGGAACACATCCCTATGCTTCGCCTGGCTCAGCGCACCCCGAAGAGGGTGCGGAGTACGAGCAGACGCAAGTGTTCACCGAGAGCGAACTACCCGCCGGTCCCGAGACGGCGCGCTATCCCGATCAGCAACCACCAGCTGCGGGTCCACCGCCGCAGACCGGTGTCCAGAGGCGGAGTTCAGTCAACGACTTCCCTGCCCAACCTGCACCGGTGACCTCTCCCCACGGATCCGGTCAGTACGCCGCCGTCGCGGAGCCCGGGTACGCCAACCCGAGCTACCCACCGTCGGCGACCTATCCCGCGGCGCAACAGCAGCCACCGCCTGCCCCCACGTACTCGGCGCCACCTCTGTACCCCAATCCACCGCAGTCCGGCTACGCCGTCGCTCCCGCGGCCTATGGGTCCAGCTATCCCGCACCGCCAAGCTACGCTCCTCAAGGCTACGGCTATCCACCCGCGCACTCGCAGGAGCCACCCCCGGTGCAACCTCCCGCGCCGGCTCCGCCGCCAGCAGCCGTGACGCCGATGACCCACCCGGAGGCCAGCTACCCGCCGCCTCCGGCACGCAGCTACACGCCTCCGCCCAGCAGCTTGCCCGTGCAGAGCGCCCCACAGCCGAGTGTGGCGCGCCCGATCGCACCCGCTGCACCGGCGCCGGATTCCCGCGCGGAAATGAGCAACCACGAACTACACGGCGTACCGACCCAGCGCCGCAGCTCGCCTCCCCCTTCGAGCCTCGACAAGACGATCGCTCCTGGAGATTTGGGGCGTCGCACCGTCTCGCTCACGAGCCCCATGGGGAGGACGCAGGTCATCCACCCAGAGGCAGAGCTGATCCCCGACTCGGGAGCGCGGCTGATTGCTTCAGGCGCAGCGACGCAGCCGGTCCAAGGTGCAGAGCTCCACCCGCAAGCTCCCGAGTGGATGCGCATGGGACGGCTGCTCGCGTTGCAGATCGAAGACGCCATCGCGCAAAACCAAGGGGACGCATCGACCCAAGCCGCCATCCTTCGCGCCTGGGCCGCTTGGCAGCTGGGTGGCTACACGCGCCGTCAGATCAAGGACGTCTCGAGCAACCTCATGCGCGCCTACAAGATGACGATGCAAGCGACCTCGGAGCACCGCGACGCGGTGCTGAACGACTGCGCTGGCGTGGTGTACAGCACGCTGCCAGCGTTCCTCCGCAAGTCCTGCGATCGCAACCGAGTGATCGTCGCGCTGCAGTTGATGAGCGAGTTCGAGAACGAGGAAACCGCACGCTTCGAAGGCCTAGCCGTAGTGCTGCGTTGGTCCGATCAGGCCCGCATCCTCGGCAAGCAGGCGGTCGCCTGCTTGCTCGACGAAGTCGAGTAATATCGACCGCGCGCTAGCCAGCGTCGCAGCCGCCAGGCGGCGCGCCAGGCATGGCTTGACGGCTCAGCCGCCGCTCGGCGGAACGAAGCTGTCCACCGGCTCGTCCACGGCCACTTCTCCGTCTGCAGGTGCTGCTGCGTCCGCAGGCGCTGCTGCGTTCACAGACGCTTCTACGTTGCTTGAAGAGGCCGGTGGCACGAACTCTGGCTGGCTCTTCATGCGCTCTGCGTGGCGCTCGCCCTGGTTGTCCTGCACGACCTTGCCGTCGCGCATCCGCACGACGCGAGGCATGCTCTCGGCGAACGCCGGGTTGTGCGTTACGACGACCACCGTCGTGTTGTGCTGCTGATTGATGGAGAAGAAGAGGTCGTGGATCGCGTTGCCGGTAGCAGTGTCCAAGTTGCCGGTTGGCTCATCCGCCAACAGCAGCGCCGGCTCCAGCACCAGGGCTCGCGCCACGGCGACGCGCTGTTGCTCGCCACCCGATAGCTCCCCCGGTCGGTGATCTGAGCGGTCGTGCAACCCCACTTCGTTGAGCAGCGCCATCGCGCGCTTCTCCATCTCCTTGCGTGGGCGGCCCTGGATCAGTCCCGGCATCATCACGTTCTCCAGGGCGTTGAACTCGGGCAGCAGGTGATGAAACTGGAACACAAAGCCGATCTTTTGGTTCCGCACGGCAGCTAAGCGACTAGGCGACATCGTAGTCAGCTCTTCGCCCGCCAGGCGGATCGAGCCGGACGTTGGCAAGTCCAACGTGCCGATGCAGTGCAAGAGCGTGCTCTTTCCAGCACCGGACTGACCAACGATGGACAGGATTTGCCCGGCTTCAATGGTCAGATCGATGCCCTTGAGCACATCCAGCGTCCGCCCCATGTGCTGGAAGGACTTCGTGAGGTTCGAGATGGAAACCAGCGGTTCTGCCACGTTGATACTCCTACACCGCGTTCACTCGTAGCGGATGCCGTCCACCGGACGCAGCCTGCTGGCTGCTAAGGCGGGGTAAATGGTCGCCAGCGTCGTCACCAACATCGCGCACAGAGCGATCAACAAGTAGTCGGTGATGTTGATGCTGATGGGTAGGCGATCGACGTAATACACGTCC
Source organism: Polyangiaceae bacterium (assembly GCA_050183255.1). GTDB lineage: Bacteria > Myxococcota_A > Polyangia > Polyangiales > Polyangiaceae > JAHBVY01. The sequence continues at coordinate 31,749 of JBFXBK010000044.1, forward strand.
GGGTCGAGGCGCGTACCGGAGAGCTTGAGTCCCACGCAGGTCACCGCACCAGTGACCGTTCCAAACACCGTACCGATGGCGCCGATGATCACCCCTTCGGTCATGAAGATGCGCAAGATCGAGCGATCCGAGGCGCCCGCGGCCTTGAGGATCGCGATCTCTTTGCTCTTCTCTGTGACCATCAACAGCAGCGTACACACGATGCAGAAGCTCGCGACGATGCACGCCAAGAACAGGATGATGAAGGTGACGATCTTCTCTAGCTTCAGCGCGCTGAAGAGGTTCTTGTTCAGCTCCTCCCAGTCCCTCACGCGCAGGTCGTCTCGCCCGAGCTTGCTGACGATGGCTGGACGCACCTTACCGACGTCCTGCTCCCGCTTCACCTTCACCTCGATCGCCGTGATGTTCTGACCGAGGTCAAGGAAGCGCTGGGCCACGTCGAGCTTCACGTAGGCGAAGCTCGCGTCGTACTCATACATGCCAGAGTAGAAGATCGCTGCGACGCGGAAACGCCGGGTGCGGGGCATCACGCCCATTGGGCCTAGCTCACCGAGGGGACCAACCAGCGTGATCTCGTCTCCGACCAGCGCGTTCAACGTCTTGGAGAGCTCGCGCCCGATGATGACGCCGGGCAGGTCCTCCTCACCAGCAGGCTCGTCGAGCAGCGCGACCTTCTGCTTCCACTCGGCGATGGGTCCCTTGTAGTAAGGGCGCCCACCAGGGCCGTAGCCGATCACTTCGTCCGGAGGCAGGTTCGCTAGGCGCTTCGTATCCGTAAGGTACTCGAACTTGCCGGCCTCGATGTTGCCGAGCAGATCGATCACGTTGCCGATGCTCTGGGCATCCACGCCTTTGAGCAGCACGCCGCCGGTGTTCGAGCTGCTCGAGGCCATCGCCTCACCACCTGCGATGGGTGTAGCAGCCTCGACTCCCGGCAGCTGATCCAGCTCCTTGACGGCGCCTTCCCAGTTGCCGAAGCCGCCGACTTCCGTGCTGTCGATGTGGATGTGGGCGTTGTTCCCGAGGATCTTGCGCTTCAGATCTTGGCCGAAGCCACCCATGATGCTGATCACGGCGCAGAGCGCGAAGGTGCTCACGCCGACACCCGCGATCGACAGCACGCTGATCACGGTCAAAAAGCCGCTCTTTCCGGAGCGCACGTGCCGCGCGGCAATATACCCAATGAAACCAGAGCGCTCGACGCCGTCTAGAACGCGCGGGACCAGCAGGCCTAACCCCCCCAAACAAAAGAAGGTCAGGCCGATCGCCGCGGCGCCACGCACGAGCTGGTGCCACCAGACGAAGAAGCGCCCTTGCTCCTCAGGCAAGAACAGCGTGATCGTACCGAGCCCCGCCGCGCTAGCGAAGCCACCGATGCACATCGCGATCAGGAGCACACGCCGCCCGCGAGTGGACAGGCGCTTGACCCCCGCGATCACCAGGTAGCCAATGATCAGCACCGCGATGCCGATCAGCGCCAGGCGCCCGGGCATGCCGATGAACCCCCAGAAGCGCTCAAACAGCCCCGGCGCAGGCTTCTCCGTGTTCAACAGATCGGAAGTCGGCCCAAACGCCAGCAACGCGGAGCGCAGCAGCGCGTCCACCGCAGCCGCGCCGCGACTGACAGCTAGCCCCAAGCTCGCTCCCACTCCGTTCACGCTCAGCCCTTCGCCGCCGGTGCTTCGGGACGCATCAGCGGGAAGGCAATGACGTCGCGAATCGAGTTCATGCCCGTGAGCAGCATGGTGAAGCGATCCACGCCCATGCCGAAACCAGCAGCCGGCGGCATGCCGTGCTCGAGCGCGCGAATGTAGTCCTCGTCGAAGTCCATGGTCTCGTCCGCGCCGCGGCTCTTCTTCGCGACCTGATCGCGGAAACGCGAGGCCTGGTCATCGGGATCGTTGAGCTCGCTGAAGGCGTTGCAGATCTCGCGGCCTTCCGCGAATAGCTCGAAGCGATCCGTGAGGCTCTGGTCGGAGTCCTTGCGGCGCGCCAAAGGCGACACCTCGAAGGGGTAGTCGATGATGAACACCGGCAAGCTCTTGCTGCCATCTTGAGAGCGGTAATCCTCCGGCAAGAACGGTTCCGCGAGGTACTCGTAGGCGGCGAACAGGCGCTCGCCGTCGCTCTCGCACACGGACAGGCCCTTGCGCAGGTTCTTCCAGTCGACTTTGCTGGCGCGCTCACTCCGCTTGGCGTAGTCGCGGATCAGCTCGTCGCCCTTGGAGCGAGCGTCTGCAGACATGTCGTCGCTCACCGCGATCAGCTGGAGGTGCCCCATCAGCTCGAGGGGGATCCCGGCAGTTTCGCAAGCACGGCTCACGGCTTGTTTCATGGGCACGCGCGCAAACGGCTCACTCAGCGTGAACTTACGCTCGCCAGCCCATTTTTCGTAGTGGGCCCCCAAGCCGAGCTTTTCGAGGCCCGCCCTCAGGTACGCATCGACGTGCCGGAACATGTCTTGCGTCATCTGCATCAGCGTCTCGTAGGTCGCGTACGCTCGATAGAACTCGAGCATCGTGAACTCCGGATTGTGCCGCGTGGAAATGCCCTCGTTGCGGAAGCAGCGCGCCAGCTCGTACACCCGCTCGAAGCCGCCGCAGAGCAGACGCTTGAGGTAGAGCTCCGGAGCGATGCGCATGAAGAGCTGCATATCCAGAGCGTTGTGGTGGGTCTCGAAGGGGCGCGCGGCGGCTCCGCCGATCAGCGGATGCAGGGTGGGCGTCTCGACCTCCATGAAGCGTAGACCATCCAGGTAGTCGCGCAGTCCCTGCACGATCAGCGTACGGGAGCGCATCACCACCGCGACGTCGGGGTTCGCCACCAGGTCGACGTAGCGACGGCGATAGCGCAGGTCCACGTCGCTCAGGCCATGCCACTTGTCGGGCAGCGGACGCAGCGCCTTGGTCAAGACCCGCAAGTGCTTGGCCTCCACACTGAGCTCACCAGTCTTGGTGACCATCACGCGACCAATCACTTCGAGGTGATCGGCGATATCAACCTGAGAGAGCACCGGGAACTCGTCGCCGAGCACGTCCTGCTTGGCGAAGATCTGGATC
>JBFXBK010000045.1:0-34666 GCA_050183255.1 Polyangiaceae bacterium
CCAGCTTCGACCTCGACTGCACCCGTTGCGGGGCGTGTTGTGCGCCCCGCGTGGACTGGACGACTTACGTCCATGTGCCGCCCCATGAGCGGCGTCGCCTCCCTCAACGCTTCGCGCTGCTGGTGGTGGACGATGAGCTGTCCACGATCGTGGACAGCGACTCGCACGACGCGCCTCCCCCCCAACCCCACGGGATACATGAGGTTCCGTTTCGCCGCGCTCCCGGGGTGCGCTGCGTGGCCCTGGAAGGCGAGCTTGGAGAGCACGTCGGCTGCGCGATGCATCGCGAACGACCCACGGTGTGCCGGAAGTTTCGCGTGGGATCCCGCGCCTGCCTCGAAGCGCGCGCAGAAGTACTGGGCCTCTGACGTAAGACGCGGATCGCGGAGCGACGCGAGGAATTGGCTCTGGGAGACGCGCGCGGTCGCGTGTGGGTGCGACATCTCACGGACACGCTGACTTATCTAAGCCGGTTCGCTGTTGGCGAACCGCGGTGGGTCGGATAGCCTCGGCCTTCGAGGCTCAATGCAGAATAATCCGTACGGCAATCCCCCTCCCTATGGTCCTCCGCCCGGTGGCGGTTTCGGCGCTCCTGGCGGCCCCCCTGGCGGCAATCCATACGGCCCTCCCGGTGCGTACGGTCCGCCGCCTGGCGGTGGTGGCGGCGGGCCGGCGCTGGAGAAGGTGAACCTGCCGGCCATCTTCATGATGGTTTCGATGGGCTTGGGCATCGCCTACCAGCTGCTGTCGCTGGTGATGAACCTGCTTGGCGCTGGCATGGGCGCGATGAACGGCGGTGATCAGGGCATGGCGAACCTGATGTCCGGCGTGGTCGGCATGGTGTTCGGTGTCATCGGCATCGCCATCGGCGGCTTCGTTATCTTTGGCATGACCAAGGCCCGCAAAGGTGAGGGCTGGGGTCTATCCGTCGGCGCGACTGTCGTCGGGATGGTGCCGTGCATCTCTCCTTGCTGCCTGCTGGGATTGCCGATCGGCATCTGGATGCTCGTCATGCTCATGAACGAAGAGGTCAAGCGCTCCTTCAAGAGCTGATCGCCATTCTAGACGCACCTGCAGGGCCGCGTTTCCGTGTTGCATCACGGGTCGCGGCCCTTGCTGTATCTAGCGCCCACCGCGCGCCTACCGCAGAATGCCTGATGTGAAGCCCGGGCTTCGATTGCAGCTCTTGTTGCTGCTGGGTGGCCTGCTGCTGCTCGGACTACTGCCGCTTTACTTTGCGGTCTCCACCTACACACGGGTGACGCTGCAAGAGGTGCGCTACGCGAGCGCCCGCTCTCTGGGGCGTGCCGTGGCAGGACACGTTTCCGAAGCTCGCGAGCGCCGCACCCACGCGGAGTTGATGGAGCTGTTGCACTCCGAGATCGGCGCGAGCGGGCTCGAGGCCATCGGCGTGTACGATCCCGAGGGAAAGGCGATTGCGCGCGTCGGCGAACCGGTGGCCGTGGACGAGCTGCCCCAGAGCGTCGAGCCGGGCAGCGAGCGCGTGTTTCAAGCGCGCACGAACTACGGGCCAGGCATTGCCGTCGTCGTGCCCGACGCCCACGGCGCGGTGGCCGCAGTGCTGCGAACCGACGACGACGCCGCGCGGGTGGCCCCGCTGCTCCGGCTGTTCGCGCTGTACACCACGGTGATCGCGTTCGCGCTGCTGCTGCTGAGCTACTTCGTGCTTACACGCTGGATCGTACGCCCCTTGGACAGCCTGGGCCGTGCGGCCAGTCGCGTAGCTCAAGGCGCCCGCAAGCTCGAGCTTCCGCGCTCCGGGGCTCGCGAGCTGACCGAGCTGGGAGTTTCCTTGCGGCAAATGACTGACCACCTCATCGCGGAGGAGGAAGCGCTACGCAAGAAGGTGGACGAAGTCGAGCGCGCCACGCGAGAGCTCGAGGCGACTCAAGCCAGCCTCGTGCGCTCCGAGCGCCTCGCGAGCGTCGGGCGGCTCGCAGCGGGTCTTGCGCATGAAATCGGTAACCCGATCGCGGCGCTGATTGGCCTCGAGGATCTACTGATCGAGGGCGGCCTCGACGAGGCAGAGCAGAAGGACTTCTTGCTCCGCATGCGCAAAGAGACCGAGCGCATCCACAACATCATGCGCGACCTCTTGCAGTTCGCCCGGCCGGCACAGCAGGCGAACCCCGAGGGGGGCGACGTCGAGACGGTGATCTACGACACGGTGACCCTGGTCACTCCTCAGAAGGCGCTGCGAGACATCGCGCTCGAGGTCGACGTCTACCCGGAGTTGCCCCTGGTGCGTATGAGCCGGGAGCAGCTGGTCCAGGTGCTGCTCAACTTGGTGCTCAACGCCGCAGACGCGTGCGGAGCTGGGGGGCGCGTGGTAGTGCGCGCCGAGCCCAGCCCCGAAGGCGTCCGCCTGAGCGTCGAAGACGACGGACCAGGCGTGTCACCGGCGGTGCGGGACCAACTGTTCGAGCCATTCGTCACCACCAAGGAGGTGGGCAAAGGCACCGGTCTCGGTCTCTCGGTTTGCCGCGGATTGGTGGAAGCCGCCGGCGGCTCCATCGATCTCGACCCGAGCTACGAGGGCGGTGCGCGCTTCGTGATGGAGCTGCCCGCTCTCGCCAATGACTGACTCCTCTCGGCACTCGATCGCCCCCACGTCACGCCCAAGCATCGGTCTGCAGCTGCCAAGCCAGCTCGAGCTCTCGGAGCTCTCTAGCGAGCTCAAGAACTCAGCGCCAAGCGGAGCCTTGACCGACGCCGATGTGGCCTATCTGCAAGACGCCAGCGCGTTCCTGATGCGCCTTGGACGCGTGCTGCACGCCCAGGGCACGAGCGCACTGCGCCTGGAGGAGGCACTGGGCGGCTGCGCGACCCGTCTCGGCTTGCGGGCACAGTTCTTTTCCACCCCCACCTCGCTGTTCATCGCCCTGGGAGACGACCGGGTCGCGCAGACTCACATGGTCCGGGTCGACCCCGGAGAGGTGAACCTGAGCAAGCTGGTGGAGCTCGACGCGCTGATCGACTCCATCGGCAATGGCTCCATTTCCTTACGGCAAGGGTTTGAGCGTCTGGATGAGGTCGCCAACGCGCCCCACCCATATCCGGCCTGGTTCGCCCCGGTCGCCTTTGGCGTCAGCTCCGCCAGCGCCGCAGCCTTTTTCCGCGGCAACGTGGCGGATGTGCTGGTGTCCGCAGCACTCGGTCTAGCGCTCGGTGCGCTGACACTGTGGATGGATCGCGGCACTGCGACCCGGCGCATCTACCCGGCGCTGGCGAGCTGTCTCGCGGCGGCGGTCGCGCTGGCCCTCGGCAATCACATGGCGGTGAGTCCAAGCGTGATCACCGTGAGCGCGCTGATCGTGCTGGTTCCAGGGCTGACGCTCACGGTGGCCATGAGTGAGCTCGCCACGGCTCACCTGATGAGCGGTACGGCTCGCTTCGCCGCCGCGGCAGTGACGTTTCTTCAGATGGGCCTGGGTGTGGGGCTCGGACGCGAGCTCGTGCATCGCCTGCTTGGGTCGACGCCAGTCGCAGTTGGGAGCGCGCCGTTGCCAGGCTTCGCTGAGCTCGCGGCGCTGGTGCTCGCGCCCTTCGCCTTCGCGGTGTTGTTCCGCGCGCGGCGCCGAGACATCCCGCTGATCGCGCTGACCAGTGTGCTCGGCTTCCTCGGCGCACGCGCGGGTGCCCATCTCTTGGGGCCGGAGCTCGGCGCGTTCGTCGGTGCGTTCGTCGTCGCGGCCATCTCCAACTGGATCGCGCGGCTAAAGAAGCGGCCTGCCAGCATCACCCTCGTGCCAGGCATCATGTTGTTGGTCCCGGGCTCGATTGGTTTCCGCAGCCTGAGCTCCTTCTTGGAGCGAGATGTCCTGACAGGGACGGAAGGCGTGTTCCGCATGTTTCTGGTGGCTGCGACGCTGGTGGGTGGCCTGTTGATGGCGAACGCCGTGTTTCCCCCGCGCCGCGAACTCTGAGCGTTACCCTCCCCCCCAACAGGCTCGACACTTGGAGAAAGATCTGCCTCGGCTTGCCCCGGGCGCGGCTCAGGCTTTTACTTCCTCGAGGAAACTCTCGAGCGGGACGATGGGCAGCTCTTGCGCCTTGATTGCCGCGAGCAACCTCGGCAGCACTTCGATGGCCACGGGGGTGAAGTCATCGCGCTCCGCCGCGTCGTGCAAGAGCAAGATGGCGCCGGGCTTCAGCCCCGCCTGCAAGCGCTCGAGGACCTTCTCGGGGTCCGCGTTCTTCAGGCCGTCTCGGCCCTTGGCGCTCCAGGCGACCAGCGTCACACCAGCCTTCTTGGCGCCGGCAGCCGTGCGCGTCGAGACATGGCCAATGGGAGGCCGAAACAGCGTCGGCCGCTGCCCGCAGGCTTCTTCGATCGCCTTCTGAGTGCGCTGGATGTCCTCCTCGACGTACTTTGGTGTCTTCCACGAGAACAACCGGTCGTGCTGATAGCCGTGCAGCCCTAGACTGTGGCCGCGCTCGACGATCTGTTTCACGACCTCGGGGTGAAGCCGCACCTTCCGCCCCACCAGGAAGAAGGTCGCGCGCACGTTATTTTCCTCGAGGATATCTAAGATCTTCGGAGTGTGCTCCGGGTGCGGCCCGTCGTCGAAGGTCAGCACGACGCCCTGGTCGCCTTCGCCTCGCCACAACACGTCACCAAACATCTCCAGCTGGGGAAACAACACCCCCACTGTCGCGAGTGCGGTGTAGCCAATGAAGGCCGCAATGGCGTACTCGAGCGGCACCGGCTCACCCCAGACCGAGCGCACCATCAGCGCGATGCCGCCCAGCGTGGCGACGATCAGCACGATGCGTGAAGGCGGCATGAACGCGTGCGAGGCCTAGCGCTCAGCCCGACTAGTGACGCGCACGGCGACGCGCAGGTGTCTCAGCAGCCAACTCGGAGTCGCCAACGTCCAGTTCCTCGACCCGCTTCGCCTCCGCCTCGCTCGCAACGCGCGCACGGGACTGCTCGCGGCTGGCTTGCTTGGCCGACTCCCCGGTGTTGTCGATCTCGAACATCAGCGCCAGCAGCGTCCCGACCATCGGCAAGGCCGCGGCAGGGAGGTCTCCAAGCTTGCCAACGCCAGCCTGCAGGGCGCTCAGGTCAACCTGGTACGGCAACCACTTGCGCACCGCGTACATACCAACGCTGCCGATCAGCACGGCCGCGACGGCCTTGATCGCGTTCTCGACCCCGGCGTCACGCACCCAGATGGCCTTGCCGCTCACCAGCGCGGTCAACAGACCGGTCACCACGGCCGCCACGTAAGCGATGGGCGCGCCCCAGGTCACGATGCCTAGGCCTTTGACCAGCACGGCGGCAACGACGGCGCCTACCAAGACGCCTTTGAACAAACCCAGGATGAAACGACCAACCATGATGCAGGGGGAAGCGTTGGCCTCAATCCGGGTGCCGTCAACCAAGGCCAGTGTGAAGTTGTGTTGAGTCTCGAACATCGGCTCCAACCCCGCGGCAGGGTCAAGGAACCTAGGCTTATCTAAGGGTTCGGGGGGAGGTGCGGCGTATTTCAGCCAGCGAGCGTTTTCGTGCTGACGAACGCTGGGGCTCACCCAGGCACGAACGCACGGCAATGCGCGCCGAGGGGTTGGCGCCGGGAGCTTTGTCCTCTACGCCCGTCGTCTGAATTTCGGGTCTGTCTTCCTCGGACCTGGCGCGAACAAACAATTGGGCAGCGCGCGAGCCATTCGCGACGCTGCTGAGCGGTCCGACCGTGCTGTTCAACACCCTCGACTACGCCAGATTCCTAGCTTTCGTCTTCGTCGTGTCGTGGGTACTCGCGCGGCGCCGCTGGGCGCTGATGTTGCCCTGGTTTCTTCTGGCTGGCTACGCGCTGAGCCTGCCCGTGACGCTGACGACCATCAGCATCACCGCCGTCGCCGGTCTGTTGTCCCTGCGCCTCTGCCACCAGAAGCACACGGGTGAGACACCGCCGCTCCCCGCCGCCCTCGCCGCGGTAGCGCTCAACTTCATCGCCCTCGGCTGGCTCAGCTACCGCCACGCCGCGCGCGACCCCCTGAGCCTCGGGCTGACCGCGCTGAAGCTCCCGCTACCGCAGGGAATCGCCGCGAGCGTGGTCGGCGCGCTGGTTGGCTTTGCGCTGCTGTTCCTCTTGGTGCGCGCCCGCAAGATTCGCCTGATCTTCATCCTGCTCGCGAGCTATGTCTTCTATGCTCACTGGGACTGGCGGTTCCTCCCGCTGATCTTCTTCTCCTCGTCCATCGACTGGCTCCTCGGCCATGCGATCCACAGGGAACAAGACGAAAAGAAGAAGAAGCGCTGGCTGGTGATCACAGCGGCGGTCAACCTGGGCGTCCTCGGCGTCTTCAAGTACTTCAACTTTGGCGTCGACACCGCGCGCGCGTTGCTTGAATCCCTGGGGATGCATCCCTCGCCAATTGCGCTACGAATCGCGCTGCCGGTTGGCATCAGCTTCTTCACCTTCGAGTCGATGAGCTACGTCATCGACGTCTATCGCGGGGATATCAAGCCGCAGAAGAGCTACCTGGAGTACCTGGCGTTTGTAGCCTTCTTTCCGCACCTGGTCGCTGGCCCCATCGTGCGGCCGCGAGATCTGCTGCCACAGCTGGCCAATCAACCGCGCTGGAGCTCCCTCGAAGGCTCGGAAGGCTTGTTCCTGATTGGCGTCGGTTTGGTGAAGAAGGTCTGCATTGGCGACTACCTGGCACTGAACCTGGTGGATCGCGTCTTCGACGCGCCCATGCACTACTCGAGCCTCGAGTGCTACGCGGGAGTGCTGGGCTACGCCGTACAGATCTATTGCGATTTCTCCGGCTACACCGACATGGCCATCGGCTCGGCGCTGCTACTCGGCGTGCGCTTTCCGTTGAACTTCGACTCCCCCTACAAGGCGCCTGACATCCAGGACTTCTGGCGGCGCTGGCACATCTCGTTGTCCACCTGGCTGCGCGACTACCTGTACATCCCCCTTGGAGGTAATCGAAAAGGCGAGGCACGCACCTACATCAACTTGATGCTCACGATGCTGCTCGGTGGCCTGTGGCACGGCGCGGCCTGGACCTTCGTGGTGTGGGGCGGACTCCATGGAGGCGCGCTGGCGCTACATCGGGCCTGGCACTCATCGCCCATCCAACGCGCGTTCGTGAACAACGCACGGGAGCGCCACGCCTACTGGGTGTGGAAAGACGGAGAGTCGAAGAAGCGCCTGCCTGGCAAAGGTTGGAGCCCTCCGCGGACCTGGTGGGGCACGTTGATCGGAGTGCTGATTACCTTTCACTTCGTGTGCGCCTGCTGGATCTTCTTCCGCGCGGATAACTTCCAGAAGGCGTGGCTGATGTTCTCCCAGCTTGGACAGCTGACCCACTTCCACCCTAACTTGCCGGCCAAGGTGCTGGCGGTGCTGAGCCTCGGCTTGGTCAGCCACTACGTCCCCGAACGCTTGTTCGTGTGGGCGCGCGAGACCTTCAAGCGGGCGCCAGCGTTCACTCAGGGCGTGATCCTGCTCACCTTGCTGCTGTGGGTGCGGGAGATGGTCAGCGCCCAAGCGGTCCCCTTCGTGTACTTCCAGTTCTGATCGAGGCTGTTTTCAGCCGTTCCGCGCAAAAAGCGCCCGAAGCCACCGGCTTGCCGCGGTCTGCGACCCAAGGCTTGCGTAAGTGGCGGTTGCGCAACGTGCATGTGACGGTATGGTGACAGGATGTTCTATCTGTCGCGCGCCGGGTCTCGGGCGGCGGCTTCGAAAGTGTCCCCAGGTCGGCATCCTGGACCCGTCGAGCCGGCGCACTCGGCGGAGCTGCGCGACGTAGAGGCTGAGGCTCAGCCCGATGAGGCTGTCGACCCCGCTGCGCCGTGGTCGTTGCGACCACCCCCCGTACAGTCGAAAGCGCCTGGCAAAGACCAGAGCGTGCGCTGGAGCATCCACGATCGCACCCACCTGCAGTGCTCCCTCGTGTACCGAGCGCGCAACCTGCTCGACCGCTTCAAGCTCTTCGAGCGCTTCGAGTGGGAAGTCTACTTCTTCGTCCCCGATAGTTTCCGCCTGGATAGTCAGACCTATCGCCAAGACGACATTTACGCGGACCTGAAGTCCTACGTTCGCCTCGCGCCGCGAGAAGAACCGCTCAGAGACCTACTCCAGGAGCCGCTGACCCGCCTCACTCAAGCGCTGAAAGGTGACTCCGCCGAGGCGCTGGACGGGCTGCGGTTGATCTCCTGTTTGTTGCGCGACGCCCTCGCCAACGCCGAACGTCATATCATCGCGGAGCTCGACAGCTGCGTCGAAGCAGAGGCCCGACGCCAGACCCGAGCGCGCGACGCCTCGGGAGTAGTGACGAAACCGGGCAAGGGCATCCCTTTGGTGTTGTCCCGCAGCCTTGACCTACAAATCCGCGGGGCAATCAAGACCGGCCCCCAGGTGCTCACTGGTTTGCTGGAGACGATCGACGCCGCCCTCGCCGCTCGGACGGACATCGATGAGACGACACTGACGGCCGCAGACTGGGTGAAAGCCGAGATATCGTTGATGTTCGAGGCGTTCTTCGGACGCACTGCGCGCAAGTTGAAGGCCAGCGGCGGGCCTCGCGAGTGCATTGAGGCGTTGACTCAAGCAGCACTGGACGCGGTGGAAGCTCGCCAGGATTGCAGCCTGGATTTGGAACTCTCGGGTCCGCTACGGCCGGAACGGGTGGAACACTTCGAGTTCCAGCGTCACGTGTTGAAGCGCTTCACCTCGAGCGTGCTGTGGCTACAGACGCGTGTTGGCGAGCCAGGGCGCTGGATCAAGCACGCGCTGTACGCCATCGCCGCGGGCGCCGCGATGGCCTTCGCCGTCGCGGCGGCCTTGTGGAACGGCGTCGCACCGAATGGGCAGTTGATGCCCTGGCTGGTCGCAGCCGTGATCGCTTACGCGGTGAAAGACCGCATGAAGGCGATCTTGCAAGAGACGTTCAGCAACGTGGTGGCGCGCCACTTTCCAGATCGGCGCTGGGACATTACGGGGCGCGACGGGAAGCGGATCGCGGTAGTGGACGAGCACTCGGGCTTCGTGCCATTTCACAGCGTCCAGCCTGAAGTATTGGCAGCGCGCCGTCGGACGAGGGTGCACGCCATCGAGGAGGTGGCGCGGCCGGAGACGGTGCTCTGCCACAAGAAGTCGTTCGTGCTGGACAACGAGCACCTCGCCGCGCTCGGCCCCGACTTCGACGGCCTCGCGGAGATCTTCCGCTTGGACCTACACCGCTGGCTCGCGCACACCGATGACCCCAAGCAGACCGTGGTCGTCGCCGATCGCGAAACCGAGAGCATCCGCAGCTACAAGGCGCCACGCGTCTACAACATCGCGGTTGTCTACCGGTTGCGCTACGCGGACCAAAGCTCGCCCTGGCATCGCCTGCGAGTGGTGGTGAGTCGCAAGGGGCTGCAGCGGGTCGATTCCATCGACTGACCGCCGCGCTCGATGTAGGTTCCCCGCCATGAGCGAGGCCTCGAAAGAGACCACAGAGGCGCCCGGGGCCCAGAATGAGGCGGAAGCGGGGCCAGGCAAGCGCCGCCGCAAGAAGCGCAAGCGCGCCCCGACCGACGCGGGCTTCAAGCGCGAAGAGCTGGACGCCAACGGCCGAGAGCGACCTCGCTTTCTGTTGAACTTCCCAGAAGATCCGGAGCTCGAGCAGCTGATCGCGGCGTTCGAGTCTGGAAACTATCAGCAGGTCAGGCGCCTGGCGCCCGACCTCATCGCGCGGGGCAAATCGCCCGAAGTCCGCAGCGCGGCCCGCGAACTCAGGCGCCGAATCGAGCCAGATCCGCTGCTGAAATACCTGCTTCTCGCAACCCTGCTGCTGCTCGGTGCGCTAGTCTGGTACGCGTATGCTCGCCACGGTGCCCACGCCCACTGAGCGCAGCGCAGTAGTCGTTGGCCGTCACCTCCCGGAGCCTGCGAGGCAGCTATCCGCGCGGCAAATAATGCGGGCGGCGCTGATGGCCACCGCCACGGGAGCGTTGCTCCTGGCGCCACTCGGCTGCGGCGGTGGAGACACTCCGCCTGCAGAGGCGCCGAAACCGGTCGTTGCGGACACCGCGGTGGCCCGCTATCTGCCGCTACCGAACGACTTCGTCTACACGTACGACACCTACAGCGACGGTCAACGTATCGGCAGCCTCTGGATCCAGGTCACTCATGTGCGAGACCAGCGGGTCGACCTCAAGATCGGCAGCCGGGTCACTCACCTGGAGTTGGCGAAGGACGGCGTAAGAGACATTGGCGGCGGCTGGGTGCTGAGAGCGCCACTCCAAGTCGGCGCGGAGTTCGCCGGCAAGAACGGCAGGGTCCGCATCACCCGAGTGGATGTGGCGATCGAAACCGCCGCTGGCAGCTTCAAGGGCTGCCTAGAGACTCAGGAAGACGCTGGTGGCGCCGAAGCCCAGAGTCGAGTCACGACGCTGTATTGCCCCGACGTCGGGATCACACGACTCGACATCATGACCCAAGAAGGCAACGAACTGGTCGAGGAACGTGCGGTGCTGCGCTCCTTCAACAAGCGGGTGGACATCAACAGCCTGGGCGACGAACCGTTGCCCGAGACTCAGTAGTCATTGCCGCGGGGCAATTTCTTCCATCAACCCAAGCAAGCGGAGAAGCTCGTTGGGATCGATGGGAGACTCCAAGTAACCCTGGGCGCCCGCACGTAAATAGGCGGCTCGTTGAGAATCCGAAGGGCTGCGACTCGTGATGATCACGCGCACCGGGTGCTCCCAGCCCGTGCTGAGGCGGCGACACGCCTCGAGTGCGTCTAGGTGGCCGAGCGCCGCATCCAGAAGCAATACATCTGGTGGACTAGCGCCGCACGCCAGCAAGCCGTCGATGGGGTTCGCGTAGCCCTCGACGTCAACCTGAGGGGCGCACTGCTTCAACGCCTCAATCGCGGCGCGGAGCGTCGAAGCATCCCCGTCCACGATCAGCAGCTTGTGAACCTCGCTCAGCTGGGCGGGCAGCGGCATGCTGTGGCTGCGCAAGAACTCGATCAGCTGATCACGCTGGACGCGCCGGTGCCCTCCCGGAGTTCTATGTGCAGGCAACAGGCCACGATCAATCCAGTTAAGCACCGTTGATGGGCTCACGTGTGCCAGGCGGGCTACCTCATGCGTGGTGAAATAGTGTCGCAACGTCATGTGAGCCTACCCCGCATCGTCCACCGCTGGCCACTCCTAGGCTACGAGATTCATAGCTAGAAAAACCACACAACCTCGAGATCCGGGCCTCCCGACCAGACAAACCTCTCGGAAGCGCTCAGCTTCTTCCATCCCCCACCCAGGAACCGAGAGCGACCTTAAACCAGCACCGGATCAACGCCCTTTCGCAAATCCGCCGGGAACCAAAAACAAGGCGCGCGCCCCAGGCACAGCGGGTGGCACAACAGGGGTCAACGTCACCCCACGGGGTGTCCGAAACGGCCACCGAACGGTCCATAGCCGGCGCGATCAAACCGCAGCGCGTTGCTCTGTTCGCATGACAGCACGCCTTGGACGCGTGACCTGGCCGAAATGCAGCTTCCCGAACGCGACGGTGGGTTTCAGACCCGGTGCCAGGGCGGAGCTCTGCACCTCGCTCGAAGCGAACATCTGCACGAACGCCGGGGCGTACTCGACGCGGTCAACCAGCGTTCGCTCCAAGACCATCGAGGTGTACTGCAGAGCCCCCAGCTCGGGAGTATTTGCGTTGATGACTACGTCGAGGTCCTGCTGACGGCACACTCTGGCGAGCCCGGGGAGCTTGCTATCGAGAGGGCTCCAATTGTCCGCACAGGTGCCGTTCTCACTGCATCCCCACACCCCACTAGGGGTATTGACGAACAGGGTTTGGTTCCCCGAGGTATGGCCCGGCGTCCTCACGAGCAGGACGCCGTCACCCAGCGCGTGATCCCCATCAGTGAGTAGCACCTTGCTGGTCTTCACGTCGCGCTTCCCGTCAGCGACGAACCACGCCTTCTGCATCGGGTGAAGGTCGTCCCAGTCGTCCCACTCCTGCGCTGGCGCCAGCAACACCGCGTTCGGGAACCTCGCCGAGCGCGTGGAGGTGCCGAGCAGGCTTCGCAGGTCTTGCGTGTGAAAATGGTCGAAGGCGACGTAGTCGATGTCGCTGCCTTCGAGCCCAAGCGCAGAGAGTTGCGCCTCGAGGCTGTCGAACTTCTGCTGGAGCACGTTGAACGCCACGTACTCTCCGACTTGCTCGATCATGCGCTTGAAGAACGGCGTCTCTCGGGAAGCGATGTCATCGGTGGGATTGAAGAGCAGGTTCTTCAACTCCCCACGCTGCAAGAACTGCACGAGCAGGCACTGATGCTTCATGATTACGTACGGAAACGGCAGCAGCGACGCGGACCAGAATGCGTACTTGGTCGGATATGCCAGAGTCGCGACAGGCAGCGTGCGAACGGCAACCACGCGCGGCCCCGCGGCGAAGCGCTCACGCAACCCAAATGCGGCTTTACGGATCGCTTTGAGCTTCGGACCGTGGCCTGAGACCTGCCAAGCAGCGTCGAAGCAAGCGAGGCGCTCGAGTCCGCTAGTGTCGGTCAGGTATCCATCGCGTCGAATCATGCTTCCTCCTTCACAGCTGAGCCAACACGAGCAGGACAGCGCTCGCGAGTAACGCCAACGTCGCGCATCCACGAAACAAGCCAAGCGCGAGCGGCTGCGCTCGTTCTAGTACCGCGCGCCGGCGCTGTCAGGTTCCGGTTCGGTAACCGTGCGCGACCCCCTATACTGGGCAAGATGAAGAACCTGCGAATGCTCACTCACTCGGCCCTGGCGAGCCTGAGCTTGCTCAGCGTCGCGCACTTCGCTCACGCCCAGGCCACGGTGGTCAGTGACCTGAGCATCGCCCGCACAGTGACCCTCACCGGCGCGGGAACCCTTCACGGCCTGGACGTCGCCGGGGATGGTCGCGTGTTCATCATTGGCGGCGCCGGGACAGACCTGTACGTGCTCAACACGGACGACTCCTTCAGCCGCATCGCCCAAGGAGTGGGCACTTTCAATGGCGTGCTCTCCGACCTGCGCATCGGCCCCGATGGCCTGCTGTATGCGATCAGCACCGGCGCGAACCCAGCACCCGTACAGCGCTTCGCCTTCGACGGCACCGCCCAGGCGAATCTTGCGAGTTTGAACGACGGCGCAGACAGCAACGCCGCGGGGCTCGACTTCGACTGCCAAGGCAACCTGTACGCATCGGATACGTCTACGAGTCTCTCGCGCGTCACGCCAGCGGGCGTTGTGTCCCTGGTCAACTCGACCCCGTTCGGCTTTCAAGACGTCGACGAAATCGAAGCAGCCGGAAACAACGCGTTCTTCATCTCGGATGGCTCTGCGCGGACGGCAGATCAAGACACGATCTGGCGCATGGCCCCCGATGGTCAGGTGACTAAATACGCGGAGATCAGCGGGACCCAACTGTATTCGGGCGCGTACGACTTTGCGGCCGGCGTGTACTACGTGGCCTCCTACAACACCGGGCAGATCTACCGCCTCACCGACACGAACGGTAACCAACGCATCGACGACGCCAGCGAACAACAGCTCGTCGCCAGCGGCTTCGCGAACAGCGAGGCGTCCGACATTGGCATCGGTCCGTCGTCGTCGGGCAGCGGTTACTCGCTGTACGTGAGCGGCACGAACAAAGTCTACGAGATCGCTGGGCTTGGCGTGCCGGGCGGCGACTGCGGAGACCGCATCGACGACGATGGCGATGGCTTCTGCGAGGTTGGCAAAGACAGCAACGACGACGGCGACTGCCTGGACAGCGGAGAGATGGACCCCACCAGCGTCGACTGCGACGACACCGACCCATCACGTTTCCCCGGGGCAATAGAGCTGTGCGATGGCAAGGACAACGACTGCGACAACAGCACCGACGAGGATTTCAGCACGCTAGGCGACGCCTGCAGCGCTGGCGTCGGTGCCTGCATGGCATCGGGCTTCCTGGTGTGTGATGGCGCTCTGACTGGAGTCGAGTGCGACGCGGTGCCCGGCACGGCGACGACGGAAGTCTGCGGCAACAGCGTGGACGAGGACTGCGATGGCACCCTGGACAACGGCTGTGGAACCGGAGGCACTGGCGGAACCGGCGGAGCCAGCACAGGCGGAGCCAGCACAGGCGGAGCCAGTAGCGGCGGGACTGGAGGCACCGGGACCGCCGGAACCGCTGCGGGCGGCGCTGCAGGAACTGGCGGCACTGCAGGCACTGCAGGCACTGGCGGTGGAACGAGCGGCGGCGCAGCGGGCATGAGTAGCGGTGGAGCAGCGGGCATGAGCAGCGGAGGCGCTGCGACTGGCGGAACCAGCGCTGGCGGCACGACCACTGGAGGAACGACTGGCGTCGGCGGCACTGGCGTCGGCGGCACTGGCGTCGGCGGCACTGGCGTCGGCGGCGCAGGCGGAAGCGGGGCTGCTGCGACTGGCGGCAACGCCGGAAGCTCCACGGCGGGCAGTCCGAATGGCGGCTTGAGCGCGGGCGGGAACGCCGGCGCAGCGGGTGCCAATGCCGGCAACGCGGAAACGGTCGAAGGTGGCGGCTGCGGCTGCTCCACGCCAGGTCAGAAGGCACCTGGCGGGCTTGGTGGCTTGCTCGTCGCACTCGGCGCCGTGGTTCTGCGGCGGCGGCGGCGCGCAGCTCGATAGGCACCTGGAGGGCAGCGCTGAATGGACTGCCTCTCCCCCTGAAAAAATAGGTGCACGCGACGTCACCCCCGAACCTAGCTGAAGGGTTTTCGGGGGTGAGGTCTTACGTTAGGCAGCCGCACCTACTTCAGCCGACGTATATCCCAGCGGATACGCCGCGCGACGCTGCCACCACTGACCTTCAGCTGCACGTCAGCCACGCTCAGATCGCTCTCGGCAGTCATCCCCGAGTTCGCTCGCAGACGCTCCACGTCGCCTTCACTCGAAGCAACAAAGCAACTCGCACAGTCGCTGATGTCCGCCGCGGCTACTTCGCTCAGACCGCCGGCCCCGGCGTCGCTACCGAGGCGCGTCGCTTCGAGCACCGTGCCGTCCGCCAATGTGAAGGTCGCGCTTCCTCCGGGAGACAAAACGACGAGCACATCGAGGCGGTCCGCGACGTCGGCAGGAGTGACTACCGTCGGGTCTTCAGCGGGAGCGAGGGTGTCGATGGTCGGGTCCAGCAACGGCAAGATGCTGTTCTCCACCTGGAGCAGTGGGAGCTTGTCCAGAGGCGCGGGGATCGTCACCTGCGCTCCGCCGGTGTACACAACGAGGTCGTCCACATCGACGAAGCGCCCGGGAGGCAGCCACGTCACGCGCTGCGTTTCCCCGCGGCGCACAATGGGCAAGGCGTACAGCGAGCGACCAACATAGAAGGCGTCTTCAAGCCCATAGGCCTCGGTCGCCGTCGGGTTGAGCAGCCAAGGATGCATGGTAATGGGCGTGCCCTGTTCGTTCGCAATCCGCGCGAGCGCCGTGAAGTACGGCATCAAGCGGGTGTGGAGCCGCGCCATCTTGGAGTAGACGTCGATCGTCTCCTGGTCGTTCCACAGGTTCCACTTGGTGGGCTTGGTAGCAGCCGTGGGGTTGGAGCAGGCGTTTTGCTCCATCATGATCGGGGAAACCGCGCCAAACTGCACCCAGCGCAGGTACACTTCTTTATCGTGTGGGAAATTCGTAAGGCACTTGAAGCCGGTCATGTCGCTGCCCCAGTAGGGCACACCCGACATCGATAGGTTCAAGCCACCGCGCACCGCCGACGGCAGCCCCTGGGTCTCGTCGAAGGTCGCTTCCGCGTCTCCACCCCAAACCGCAGGAGTGAAAGCCTGAGTGCCGCTGCCGCCGGAACGCACGAAGTAGAGGTAGTCACCTGGGCGCTGCTTCTCCATCAGCTCATACGCCGCTTTGGCACTGAGCACCGGGAACTCATTGTGTACTTCGTCGCCGCGCCGTCCGTCGAACAGCACCGCGTCGCGGGGAATGTACTCCCCGAAGTCATGCATCCAGCCGTCGTAGCCAAGGTCCAGAGTGCGCTGCAGCAGGCTCTGGAACCATGTCACCGCCTCCGGGTTCGTCAGGTCGATGGTCGCCAGCTGCAGGTTCTTGCCAGAAATAAATTCCGTAAGGAAAGGATCCTTGTCCGGCGTCTTGACGAACAAGCCGTGCTCCACACCGTACGCGTAGTCGGCAGCTGCATTTTCATCGGACTCGGCGACGTAGGGGTTGTTGTAGGCCATGACTTTATAGCCAGCCGCATGGCCAGCTTTGGTCCAGGCAGCCAGCTCGGCTTCGCGACCCGTCTGCGACGAAGCCGGTAAGAAGTGAACCGCGTCGTCCACCCCAGTGATCGCGATGTCGGCGTCGCGCATGGCCTGGATCTCCGGCACGCCGTTCACCATCGACCCAGAGCCCACACGGCGCCGCGGCCCAAACACCCAATCCGCGGGGATGATCGGCCTACCACTGTCCTCGGTGTAGTCCCGCAGGCTGAGCAGCGGGTCCTCGTGCACGTAGATGGTGGTACTGAAAGCCTGGCGATTGACCGCGACCCGGTAAGCGTCGTCACGCTCGCTTGCGAAGTGCGCTTCCGAGCGGAAAGTCGTGTCGAGGTGCATGCCGTATCCGTGAGTGGACAGGAAGAACGGCACCGGGAAGTAGGTCATCGACGGACCGTTGGGAAACGGATTCTGCTCGTCCACCGGCGCGTTCTCACCACGACCAAGCGCGCCTTCCTCTGGCCAGCTGTAAAGCGACCACCCGCGGTGGTCCGTCGTGGCGAAGCGCTCACCCATGCCAAAGAAGTGCTCGTCCGGGCTACTCTCAAAGGCGATTGTCGCCTTGTTCAGGGGATTCTCCGCGGCTTCGTCCGCCTGCTCCCGCGCCGCGAACTCGAAACGAACACGCGCGTTGCTCAGGCCTACTGCGAAGTCGGCGTGGAAGTTCTCGCCACTCAGGGTCAGCTCAACGCGATCGTTTCCGCGCGAAACCACTTCGGCCGTCACGCCGTGGCGCCAAGCGCCTTCCTGCGCCAGGTAGCCGTCCCAGCCGGGTAGCGGCCGAGCCAAGGCCAGCGGGTCGTCGATGGTCGCGGAGGGGGCCCCGTATGCATCCTTTCCGCCCCCTTCCAGCGTCCTGAGCACCAGGCCCCCGTCGGGCCGTAAGATCTCGACGTAGAACGGGTCGAGGTGAATCAGTACGCGCGCGTCGTCGCTGACCAACTCAGGGGGCCCAGCAGGCCCCTCACTCACTGCTTCATCACTCCCGCAACCCAACGCAAGCAAGCCGAACACCGGCGCCGCGAACCAAGTCCTCATGGGCGGGAGTCTGCCACAAGGCGTTCGGCCGCAGGACTGACACCAAACCAAAAACGCGGCGTTCAGGGTTTGCCGCGCCGCAACCCGAGCGCAGCTCACATTCCGCGTGGCTCACTCCACTGGTGAAAGCATCAGCTCGAGATCGGCGGTCACCGTCTTGATCCCGCACTCGTCAACCTCGTGCACGAGCTCCTGCTTGAGCTCTGGATAGCCAGTTGCGGTGATCGTCACCGTAGCCGGACCGTTGGTCCAAAGCGCGCAGTCCAGCGCAACCGGAATCTCTCCGTCCAGCTCGCGTGAGCAGCGCACGGCTTCGAGAGGCACCTCCGGCTGGTCCATTTTAAAGACCTCTTCCCCGGAGCTGAACATCACGTCCACCTGGGTGTCGCCGGGCAAAGGCCCTTCCGCGGCGAATATCCGCACGTCAAACGTGGCCTGAGGTCCAGGGCATTCGTTGACCGGCGGGTTGGGGTCGGATGAACAACCAGGCAAGGCGAACACGCCCGCCAACAAGCAGAACCCCAGTGAGAGCCGGAGCCCGGGAGCACCTGTGTGGAACACCGAAGAAACAAAGCAGTTAAGTCGCACTAGAACCTGGGGCACATACGGCACGTTTGGTCGACCCGCAAGGCGTCCCCTGGAGTTTCCATGGGTCAAGCTGTCACCCGCGACGCCTTCGTCGTACGTTCTTCTACCTTCGGGCATTCCCGGGAGGGCACGCTAACAAAAAGGCCAACGGAGCCAATTCCGCGTGGGAACTGACTCCGTCCTGGGCTTGACTCGCAGCGAAACGGCGCGAGTCATTGGGGTCTAGGTTCTAGCCTAGAACTCCGGGCCGTGGCTATGTCCACCGCCAGCTGCCTTCTCCTCCTTCGGCTTCTCGGCGACGAGAGCCTCAGTGGTGAGCAGCAGGCCAGCGACGCTGGCCGCGTTCTGCAGCGCCGAGCGCACGACCTTGGTGGGGTCGATGACGCCCATCGCGATCATGTCGCCGTACTCGCCGGTCTGAGCGTTGTAGCCGTTGGCTCCCTTCGACTCCTTGACCTTCTGCACGACGATCGAGCCCTCTTCGCCAGCGTTCGCAACGATCTGACGCAGGGGGTACTCGATGGCACGACGGATGATGTCCACACCGGGCTGCTGCTCGTGAGGAACCTCGAGCTTGTCGAGGGCCTTCTGAGAGCGGATCAGCGCGACGCCGCCGCCGGGGACGATGCCCTCTTCGACCGCTGCGCGCGTGGCGTGCAGCGCGTCTTCGACACGGGCCTTCTTCTCCTTCATCTCGGTCTCGGTGGCGGCACCAACCTTGATCACCGCAACGCCGCCGACCAGCTTCGCCAGACGCTCCTGGAGCTTCTCGCGGTCGTAGTCGCTGGTGGTGTTCTCGATCTGGCCGCGGATCTCGGTCTGACGGGCCTTGATCTTGTCCTTCTTGCCAGCGCCGTCGACGATCGTGGTGTTGTCCTTGTCGATCTTGACGGTCTTGGCTTGGCCGAGGTCGCTGATGGTGACGTTCTCGAGCTTGAGGCCAAGCTCCTCCGCGATCACCTGACCGCCGGTCAGGGTCGCGATGTCCTTCAACATCTCCTTGCGGCGGTCGCCGAAGCCCGGCGCCTTGACGGCGGCGGTCGCGAGCGTGCCACGGAGCTTGTTCACGACGAGGGTCGCCAGGGCCTCACCCTCGATGTCCTCGGCGATGATCAGCAGGGGCTTCTGCTGACGAGCAATCGCCTCGAGCACCGGGAGAAGATCCTTCATGTTGGCGATCTTCTTCTCGCTGAGCAGGATGTAGCAGTCGTTCAGGACCGCTTCCATGCGCTCGGGGTCGGTCACGAAGTACGGGCTGAGGTAGCCGCGGTCGAACTGCATACCCTCGACGACGTCGAGCGTGGTGTCCGCGCTCTTGGCCTCTTCGACGGTGATAACACCTTCCTTGCCGACCTTCTCCATCGCCTCGCTCAGGAGCTTGCCGATGGTGGTGTCGCCGTTGGCGCTGATGGTGCCGACCTGAGCGATCTCATTCGCGTCCTTGGTGGACTTGGAGAGCTTCTTCAGGGACTCCGTGATGGCCTCGACCGCGGTGTCGATGCCGCGCTTGATGTCCATGGGGTTGTGCCCCGCGGCAACGAGCTTGGAACCCTCGCGGAAGATGGCTTGAGCGAGCACGGTGGCGGTGGTGGTGCCGTCGCCAGCGACGTCGCTGGTCTTGCTGGCAACTTCGCGCACCATCTGGGCGCCCATGTTCTCGAACTTGTTCTCGAGCTCGATCTCCTTGGCGACGGTCACGCCGTCCTTGGTGATCGTGGGAGAGCCGAAGCTCTTCTCGAGCACGACGTTACGACCCTTCGGGCCGAGGGTAACCTTGACCGCGTCGGCCAGGGCGTTCACACCCGCCAGGATCAGGTTCCGCGCGGTTTCTTGATAGACGATTTCTTTTGCAGACATCAGTAGTTCCTCACTTCTCGATGACGCCGAGGATGTCGTCCTCGCGCAGAATCAGGTGCTCTTCGCCGTCGAGCTTGACCTCGGTGCCGGCGTACTTTCCGAAAAGGACGACATCGCCCTTCTTCACGTCGAGCGCACGGACCGTGCCGTCCTCGAGGACCTTGCCGTTACCGACGGCGATCACCTTGCCCTCGATCGGCTTCTCTTTGGCGCTATCGGGGATGATGATGCCGCCCTTGGTCTTTTCCTCTTCCTGCACGCGCTTGACGATCACGCGGTCTTGCAGCGGTCGGATGTTCATGTCGTTTGCTCTCCTCTGAAGTCCAAAGCCCCGTCCGGGGGCCGTTGATGGGTGCAAGGGTAGAAACCGGCTGGATCCCACTGGCAGGCTCACTGAACAAGCCCGCAGGATACCGGTAACACCCCGAATTAGTTTAGGAATCAGTGACGCTGTTAGCAGTCGATTCGGACGAGTGCTAAGCGACGGGCCGGAACCTAGCCACCTGCCGTGGGGAGTCAACCCTGGCCTGCGCTTTTTAGTCCCAGCGCCTCGTGGGTCCGCTGCGTTTCGAGGCTGTCACGGGAGGCTCCACCAGCGCGCGTTTAGCAGCCACGCTCCGACACTGCTAAAAATCTCGGTGTTTTCAGCTCGTTAGTTATGCCCAGTTGAGGCTCTGCCGTACACACTGATGAGCAGTGCACGAATGGTGCTCGACCCCGACCCAGTCGATCCCGCGAAGGCGGGGGACGGGCAGGTCTCACTCCACTGCACGGGCACGGCGCCCAATGCGCCGCAGGGTCGGGCTGGGCCCGACGCGTGTTGGAACCTCAATCGAGCAAAGGAACAAGCGGGATGGCTGAACACACAAGCAGTCCCGCCATCGAGCTGGGTACAGACGTTGGCGGGTTCTTCCGAGAAGCGGTGGACGAGACGCTGGAGCGCGGCGGCTACGAAGCCTCAGAGGCGACAGTGAGCTACGTCGGTGCGTTGCTCGCGGACTATGCGAAGCCGGGCCAGCTGAACCAGGAGACGCTCGCCCGCCCCGTCACCCTGCTGCTCAGCGAGGCCAAGCAGGCCACGGGATACGAGCGCTTCGAGCGCCTGCGAACCCTGGGAGATGGCGTGCTCTATATCTCGAGCTTCTTCCGCGAGCACCTGGAGCGCCGCGGCGTCGAGGTCCACTACATCTACCAAGTCGGTGCGAGCGCCTATGAGTCAGCGTCGGTGATGATGGGACGCGACCAGTCCGGTCTGGATGTGTTTGGAGAGCTCTCCCACAAGTTCGAAATGTTCACGGCGCTGCTCAGCGACGTCGCCGAGAAGCTTCGCGCGAGCCAGACGGCAACACCCAGCGACGTGCTCAAGCTGTACGAGCGCTGGACGAAGACCGGTTCCGCGCGGGTAGCTGAGGTGCTCTCGCGCCAGGGACTGACCCCTGTGGTGGGCAATGGCACGATCCACTGACCGACACCTGAGCCAGGAGCGCTCATGAGCGAGACGCCGCTCGCGCGCACCGTGAGCCGCGTCGCTCAGGCGCTTCGCGAGTACTACCGCATGGAGCACGCGCTCGACATCCGCGACTTCGTGCGTGAGGGTGAGCCCGGCAGTCGAGAATCACTGGTGCTGCGGCAACGAGCAGAAGATCTCGAGCTCTGCCTCGTTTTGCCCCCGCAACAAGCAGCCGAGCCAGACGACGCTGACCACTTCTTGCAAGTCGTGGAGGGCGTTAGTCACTTTCTGCTCGTGGTCGAGCGAGCCAGCGTCGATCGGCCCACGACTCAGCTCGAGCTGGAGCTCCAGGCGGAGGTGGATAAGTTCGTCATCCTGTCTCAAGACACGGAAGGTCAAGCACGCCGACTCCACACTCGCCTGTATGAGCAGGTGCGCTTCATTCACGCGGAGGGCAGCGAAGCTGGAGCCCGGTATCGCCTGGCCAACTCACTGGCTGCTCGTTTCGTGCACCGCCACTTGGAGCACGCACCGCAGGCGCGCCGTCAGAGCTTCCGGCACTTTTATCGCGTGGGTCAGAGCGAGAAGATCCGCCTTGCGAGCTGAGCCTGGACTGGCGGCCGCTTGACCAGCCAGCTACTCCGGGGTCAGCTTCGCGGATGCTTATTCGATCGCTTTCCCTCGTCGCGCTAGTGCTGCTTTTCGCAGCTTGCGGTGAGTCCACGTCGGAAGCCACTGGAGATAGCGGGACGTCCAGCGACGCTGGCTCAGACGTGATCGTCGACGCCGAGGCGCCGATCGAAGCCGGAGCGTGCAACGCCCTCGCCCAGCACTGGCCAAACTTCGGACAAACTCACGTCGAGATTTGCTCCGACGTGAGCTACCCCACGAGCCCGCCGACGTCCGGCAACCACTACGGCAGCTGGCCCCAGTTCAAGACCTACCCCAATCCCTTGCCGTACGGATTCATGGTCCACGGCATGGAGCACGGCGCAGTGGTGTTCTCCTACAACTGCCCCAGCGGTTGCGCCGACGAGGTAGCGCGAGCGCAAGAGCTGATCGACGCACAGCTGCCCGGCGATGTGTTCTGCGCGGCCCAAGGCATCGATCGCCAGCGCGTCATCCTGACGCCCGACCCCGGACTCAAGTCGAAGTGGGCGGCCGCCGCCTGGCAGTGGTCGCTGAACGCCGACTGCTTCGACGAGCAAACGTTCCTCAACTTCTACGAAGCACACTACGACCAAGCGCCTGAGCACATCTGCAGCGACGGCATCGACGTCAGCCCGGACGCCGGCATCCCCGAAGACTGCGGCCCGCCTCGCTGACGCTCGACTCAGATCGAGGCGATGCGCTCCAGCGCGCGGTCCACGAACACGGCCTGCGCTGGGTTCAGCTTCACCTTGGCGGCCTCGGGGCTGAACCACTCGAAGCAGTCGATCTCGGGGAAGCTCTGTTTCCTCCCGGATCGAGGCGGCCACTCGACCTCGAAGGTGTTGCTCACCAGGCTGGCGGCGTCGCAGTCTCCCTGCGCAGCAAAGCCCATTACGCGCTTGCCGCTCTTCAGCTTCACCTCTCCGAGGCTCACCAACGAGAGCTCGATGTCGAGCCCGGTCTCTTCTCGAAACTCGCGAAGGGCGGCGCTCTCCGCGTCTTCTCCTGGCTCGAGCAGGCCCTTGGGGATGCTCCAGGCGCCTTCGTCCTTGTTCTTGAAGTAGGGGCCGCCCGGATGCGCCAGGAGGAACTCGTAAGCCGCCTCCCGGTTTCCTTGCGGATCACCTCCCCCCGAAATCAGGGAGGGGCGCCAGAGCAAGATGCCCGCGCTGACTTGTTGAGCTTTCGCCACGAGTCTCCTGCGGTGCCTTGATCAACGCGCCTTGGGTAGCAGCAACCAGTAGTCCAAATCGAGCACGACGCTCGAGTTGTAGACGCTCTTGCCGTCTTGCTCGACCTTGAGCGGCAGCTCGCTGGAGGGCTGGTCGACGTTCTTGCTCGCCACCAAGCGCACCCGTAGCGCACCAACATCAGGTCGCCCGAGGTCGGCTTTGTCGAGCACTTCGCTGTACGCGAAGATGGTGTCGCCAGCGAACGTCGGGTTCGCGTGGGCGCCAGCGTTGAAGGCTAGAATGCCGAGGGCGCGCTCCATACCATTGAAGGACAAGGCGCGCGCGACGCTGATCACGTGGCCGCCGTACATCAGGCGCTTCTTGAAGCGCGTCTTCGCGGCGTTGTGACCATCGAAGTGCACCTTCGCGGTGTTCTGATATAGCCGCGTGGCAATTGCGTGCTCGCTCTCCTCGATGGTCATGCCATCGACGTGATCGATCTTCTCGCCTTTTTCGTAGTCTTCCCAGTAGCTGCCGCCGGCGGGCCATGGCTCGTACTTCTCGAGGCTGAGGCAGCTCGGCACCACCAAGTCTTTCGGCTCCACCAGCGCTGGCATGCTCGGCTTGTCCGACGCGCCAGTCGGCGTGCCGGGGTCGCGCTTGTTCACCATCACCCAGCGGTAGTACTCGAGCACCGCCTCCCCGCGCTGATTGGTGCCGAGGGTCTTCACCCACACGATGCCGTTCTTGCCGCTGGTGTTCTCCTTCTTGCCGATCACAGTCGACACCGAGCGCAACGTATCCCCAGGGTACACTGGCTGGAGGAAGCGCAAGCCCGCGTAGCCCAGGTTCGCGACCGCGTTCAACGAGACGTCGTTGACCGTCTTACCAAATACCATATGGAAAGTTAGCAGGTCGTTGACTGTCTCGCGCTGGTAGCCGAGGCTGCGGGCGAACTCGGCGGAGCAGTGCAGCGGATAGCGATCCCCCGTCAGGCCGATGTAGAGCGCCTGGTCGCCTTCGGTCACGGTGCGCGGTACGGCGTGCACCAGCTCACTGCCGGTCTGAAAGTCTTCGAAGAAGTTACCGGGGTTGGTCTTCGCCACAGCTCAGCTCTCCTTTGCTGCGAGTCGTTTCAACCGCAGCGCGTGCTTCAAGGGTTGGGGGTGAGGTCAGCCGCAGCGCCCTCTACGGCGCAGCGCGGCGAGTGGTACCACAAGCTGCGAGCGGCGCAGGAATTGTCGTCAATCTGGCGCGGGGAACGCCGACGCCCTAGTCCCAATCGAAGAGCTGGGGCGCCCCAGCTCGGCAACTGCCACCCGAGCAGCGCACTTCCACCTCGACGCGGCCGTCGAGCTCGCCATCGAGATCCAGATCGATCTCGGCGACGACGACGCCCGACTCTGGACCGTTGTTGACCCAGCGGTAGCGCATGTTCAGAGGCTCGCGCAGTACCGGGCGCTGATCGGTGCAGGAGAACGCGGGTTGGTCCCAGTCCCAAGGCGAGCTGCGATACTCATCCTCTGGCATCTGAGCCGGTACCGGGGTCGATGATGGAGGCAGCGGTGAGTGACAGGTCGCGACCACTTGTGCCAGAGCAACCGCGTTCGTGCGCCCCTCGTCCTTGACGGACTCCAAGTGGGCGAGGCCAAACGCAATCACAGCGATCAGTCCGACGAACAGCACGCCCGCGGTGGCGAGACCTCCCACCAGGAGCAACCAGAACACGGGACCACGCGCTGGCTTCGAGGGGACAGCAACGTACACGACCTGAGGCTGCGCATAGGATCCGGGCGCCTGAACACTCGAAGGGAGCGACTCCGGAGGATCGTCGACGTGGGTCACAGGGCGAGTGTTGCCTGGCGGTGGTTGACTGGCAACGCAATACTGACGCTGCCGTACGGCAGCAGCGGACCCAGCTCAAAAGTGACTGGTGACCTTGGGTGTAATCACGTCGCAAGCGCCAGATGAGCAGTCGACTTCCGACTCGATGGTCGTGTCGACCTTGCCGTCGAAGTTCGCGTCCCCCTCAGCGATGACTCGGCCCTGTTGGTCGCTCTCTTTCAGCCAGTGGAAGCGGTACAGCTGTGGCTGCGAGGGAGTGAAGGTGGATCCTCCGCAGGTGAACGCGGGATCAGCCCAGTCAGAGGGACGGCTGTTGAAGGGCTTCGCTGGCACATCTTTCGGCACCGCTTGGGTCGTCTCGGGCAGCGGCGCGCCACATGCCGCTACCCGCTTGGCAAGCTTCGCGGTGTCCACTTGAACTTGCTCGAGCAGGCGCTGGTCTTTGACGTAGAGGTAGCCGCCGAGCACCAGCAGGAAGACTACCCCGAAGCCGAATACGCCTCCGACCCCGAGCACCACCCAAAGCCAGGTACGGTTCGGACGCTGAGCTGTCGCAGTCATGCGTTTCCGCGCGAAACCAGACAGCGGTCAAGCTGCTACGGCACTTCCTTGGGCGGGGTCGCGACGCAACTACCGGCCGAACAGCTGACGCTCGCTTCGATTCGCACTTCAGCACTGCCATCGCCGTCGAGATCCGCGAGCGCCACCACCTTGCCGCTGCTGCTCGAGTCCTGAATCCACTGATAGGAAAAGTACTGCGGCGCGGACTGCGTGAACCCACCGCCGCAGGTGAAGGCTGGCTGCGCCCAGTCGCTTGGTGAGCTCATGTACTTCGTGCCTGCCGGAGGCTTCGGTGGCACCGCCACGCTCGTCGGCGGCAGCGGCTCACCACAGTCGGCGATCGTCGACGAAATCGCGTACGTCGTGCTCAGGCCCTCGGACGCCTTGGCGCGGACCATGTAGCGCCGCATGCCGGAGATCGCCAAGGCGGCCAGGATGCCTCCGATGACCACCACCCCAATGAGCACCGCAGCGATCACGATCAGCACCGTGTTGCCCGAGCTCTTGGGCGGTCCAGCCTGGGGTGCTCCGTAACCTGGAGGCGGCGTATAGCCCGTGGGCTCAGGAGCACCGGGTTGCTCGTCGACGTAGTTCACGCCGCGCATCGTCTGCCTACACCTCGAGGCTTTCAACAGCTATCCGGCAGCGCCTCCGCCCCAGCAGCTCGCTAGGCAAAAAAAGCCGAGCATTCTCCTGGCGGTCACCCAAGCAACCACTAGGGTCCGTCTCATGACGCCGGACCTGCTCATCGACACCTGCATCCAGCTCGACCCACTGTCAGAGCTGCCGCGCACCGGTTGGCTGCTGCGGGGCATTCGCCCCTGTGAGTCCCTCGCGGATCACAGCTACGGCGTCGCCATCGTTTCCGCGCTGCTGGTTGATGGCCTGCGCGCTCAGGGTGACAGCGTGGACGGCGAGCGCGTGCTGCGTCTGGCGCTGTCTCACGATGCTCCTGAGGCGCGTACGGGTGACATCCCGATGCCTTCCAAGACGCCGGAGCTCGACGCGGAACTGACCAAGCTCGAGTCGTCGCTGTTTCAGAGCCTGCTGCCGCCCGCTTGGCACGCGCTGCACGCCGAGCTGGAGCGCGCCGAGACGCTGGAGGCTCGCATCGTGCGCGCCGCGGACAAGCTGCAGATGATGATCAAGGTGCTGGTCTATGAATCCCAGCAGCGCGGCCGCCTGGAAGAATTCTGGAGGAACCCGAAGAACTTCCGCGACTACGACATCACCCTCGCCCGCACGTGCTTCGACCGGGTGTGTGAACGCGCCGGTAAGCCCAGGCCGCGTTGATGCGCCAGGCGACGTGTTGAGCGGTTTTTCGCTGGTCCGAGGTGGCGCCCGCGCGGAAACGAGAAAGGGGCTTGATTCTCGCGCCAACAGGGGCAAGATGCCCGCCGTGAAAAAGCTTCTCGCTGTCGTACTGTTCGCCTGCTCGTTGTTTGCTTGCGCACCGGCCGTATCGGACGGGCAGCTCCGCGACCGCGCGTCATTCGATCTCAACTGCGCGAAATCGAAACTGCGGATCGTGGATATCGATCCGGATACGCGCGGCGTCCGCGGTTGTGGGCAACGGGCGACCTACGTCCAGCGCTGCCAGCGAGGCGCGTTCGATTGCACCTGGGTGCTCAACAACACGAGCGGCGGAGACGACGAGTAGTCAGTCACTCCTTGAGTTCGAAGACGCCGTAGCCCTGGGGCGGAATGCTGAGCGCCGCTGCGCTGCCCTCGAAGCTCAGGCTCGCATTGCCCAGCACCGCGTCGGCCTGCTTCGCTCCGAGTTCAGACACTGCAAGGCTCGTCTGGCTGTCCACGAAGCCCATATTCAGCACCACCAGGTAGCGCAGGTCAGCGTCGAAACGCAGGTAGGCGAGCACCGCGGGGTCGGAAGAAGTGAGCAGCTGAAGCTCGCCGTTACCCCACACCGCGCGTCCGCGTCTGAGTTCGAGGATCGAGCGATAGAAGGCGTACATCGAGCTCGAGCTGGCCTTTTGAGCCGCGATGTTCGTTTCCGCGAGGTCTGGCCCGAAGGCCAACCAGGGCGTCCCGCTGGTGAAGCCGTAGCCCGGCGCTTGATCGTTCCAGGCTAGCGGCGAGCGCGCTTCGTCGCGGAAATCGATGATGCTGTCATCGCTCGGGCGAATCGCGACCTCCTCGCCGTAGTAGATGAATGGCGAGCCCCTCATCGTGAGCTGGACGAGGGCCGCGAGCTTGTAGCGCTCCTCGCTGGCGTTCGCGTTCACCCAAGCGCGCGAGACATCGTGGCTGCCAATCACCAGCGCGTCCTGGGCTCCCACTGGGTACTCGTCGAGTGTCCGTTGGAATACGTCACGGATCGGTTGCGCCAACCCTCCCCCAAAATGAAAACTCCAGAAGTAGCCGTAACCGAAGTTGAAGGTCATGTGAAACATGTCCTGACCATTGCCGAAGTACTCCGTCGAGTTGCTCAGGTCCGTCGGTTCCGCGAGGAGAACGGCGTCCGGATACTCGTCGACGACGCCCCGTAGCTGCTTGATGTAGTCCTTCGTCTTGTCCAGGAAGCCGCAATCATTCGCCGACTCGTAGAGCAAGCTGATCACGTCGCAGCGAAAGCCATCCACGCCCTTTTCCAGCCAGAAGCGCGCAATATCCAGGGTTTCCTTCACCACCTCGGGGTTTTCGTAGTTCAGGTCCGGCTGCCCCGGATAGAAGCGGTGAAAGTAGTACTGCTGGCGCGCCTCGTCGAATTGCCACGCAGAATCTCCAAACACCGCCTGGTGGGTCCCGCAACCGTTGTCCGGAGTGCCCTCCGTATCGGACCAAACGTACCAATCCGCCTTGGGGTTGTCCTTGCTCGAGCGTGACTCAATGAACCATGAATGTTGGTCCGAGGTGTGATTCAGCACCAAGTCGATGATCACCCGAATGCCCTTGTCGTGGGCAGCCTCGAGAAAGGCGTCGAAGTCCTCCATCGTGCCGTACTCCGGATTGATACCGCGATAGTCCGCGACGTCGTACCCCGAGTCGACGAACGGCGAGGGCATGATGGGCATCAGCCAGATGCCGTCGACACCCAGTTCCTTGAGGTAATCGAGCTTGGACGTCAGGCCCTTGAAATCGCCGATGCCGTCGCCATCGGAGTCCTGGAACGAGCGCACGTAGACTTCATAGAACACCGCGTGGCGATACCAGTTCGGACCGCTCAACAGCTCCGTCGCCTTCGCGTCCCAGTCGGGAGTTTGTTCTTGGGGGGGAGGACTCTCGTCGCTGGAGCAAGCCGGCACGCCCAGCGCCGCAACCAACACAAGGGACGTCGCAGTGAGCGTTCGTGTCAGCCGCGAGGCGCGGACAGCAGCGCGTTTACCCATGGGAGAATAGTGCGCCGAAAGCGAGCGCCGCGTCACCTGGGTTGAACGCAGGGCAGTTTGGTAGTCTGAGCGCGCCATGCTGTTGAACGCGTACGCCACCCATCGCTCCCCGCCCCCGCTGAACTTCCCCCATCAACTCCGGAGCAGCGCAGTGCGCGCCGAGCTCGGGGAGCACCTCGACGGCTTCTGCGGCTACATCTTCAGCCGCGGCAAAGAGCAGATGGATCAGCGAAAGTTCCACCTGATCCAACACGTCCAGCGCGTGCAGCACCAGTTTGCGTTCGAGGTCGAAGAGGACGCGCTGGACGCGGTAGCGGCGTGGGCCGAAGAGGCCAACGCGATCCTGTTCTCCACTGACGGCAGCATCCTAACACCCAACGGGCTGGTGCTGCTGGGCCCCAACGGAGAGAGCGACGAGGAAGCTCGAGAGCCTTTTCCCGAAGACGCGAGTGAACGCTACGGACGCACCCATGAACAGTTGTGGCGCCTCGGGATCCGTGTCCCGCCTAGCTTGCCCCCCGTAGTCGGAGAGTGCGAGGTCCTGCTCCGAGAGCCTCGCGAGGTTCACCAGCGCTGCCTGGGCCTCGCCGCAGTTGCTATCCGCGCGGAGACAGCCCTCAGCTCACCCCCACTAGTTCAAGCCGCGGAGCTATTCGAGCTGGTGCCGGGAAGCGAACAGGCGCTGACTCCCGCCGAACGCGCCTTCGTCGACACCCCAGAGCCAAGCCAGCACGACGCCACCCAGTTTCTGTGGCGCTATGAAGGCCTGTACGTGCTGCTCTGGGCCCTGGGGTGCTTCGAGGAACTACGTTTTCCTGAAGGAATTTGCGATGTCCCTGGCTGCGTACGCGCCTTGAAGGGCTCCCAGCCCCCGCAACAGTTGCGCCCGACGGCGCAACTTCTAGACGCTTTGGACCTGCACTACCGCCTGCACTGGGCCACCACCGAAGCACGGGTGCGAGGTACGGAGCTGGACGCTGATCTAGACCCGGGTGTCGTCTTCGAGCGCCACTACGCCTTGAACTGGCTCACCCGCTTTCAGGACGCCGAGTGGGACGACGTCGACACGCCCACCTGAGGCTCACGTTGGCACATCAAGGCAGGCACACAGTTTGCTTGGCCTGGAGCATGACGGGCTTTGCTTCAAAACGCGTGCCGAAGCCAAAGTTTTCGGTCAGCAGCCCGAGTTTTGAGTCAGCTTCGACGGCGGCCAGGCTTTCGATCCGAGAGCCGGAGTACCTTCGCCTCACTGCCGGGGTGAGGCTGGATCACGGCGTGGCCAACCGTCGCTAGGCGTAGCGCCCTGATTTGTTGGCCTAGCATCTGAGCATCCGGCTTCGCCGCCAGCACGAGCGCCGCGATCAGTTCAGCCCGATTGGTGTTCTCGCCCGCGTCGATGGCGCATTTCACGAGCCCGTTGAGGCGTTCGTCGATCGGAGCCGCCCAGCGAACGCTGGTGCTGTAGGTGGGGACGTCGCGGATCAGCTCCCCATATGGCAGGTCCTTGGCCACCAATGGAGTTTGCAACCATTTTAGAATCTAGTATATATATATGTATGGACTTTGTTGCTCGTATACGGCGGTGCGCGGCCTGCTCCCGAGAAATGAAGGTCCCGGACAGCCAGTATCGTGAACACCCGTTCTGTAGAAGGTGCTTCAAGCAGCGGCTAGCCACGGAGAGGGGCGACACCCGCATTGTCGGGTTCACGGTCCAGAACGGCTACATGGAAGCTATTGTCGAAGCGCGGGAAACACGACGTCGTTAAGGTGCTTCCAAGCGCCTTCTGAACTGGCGCCACGGAGTCTGAAGTCGGCGGGGCGCTTCGCGCGTCGCGTTCCGGACTTCAAGGCGGTGTACACGTCGACAGACACACCGCCTGCTAGATGGGACTGCTCAACGATCACGTCCGCGTGCTCGCCTTCTCGGTCCCAAAACCAGCGAGTCTGATCCGCCGTCAAATCGACTTCCCAGTCCGTAGGTTTCACCCGACCAAGGTCCTTCTCGATCTCATCGACCGAGTCATACCTCTTCTTAAGGTCCACCTTTAGTGCCTTACGAATTATCGTCCGGAGTCGCGGAGTAACATGGGGCAGGAACCTCTTTCTGTCTGGGAAGCGGCCTGTCTTTACCGATGCTGCCAAGTCGTCAGGCATGTCCGCAGTGAACATCGGGTCCCCATTCACCATCCGGTACAACAGCAGCCCCGCGTGATAGACGTCTGCCTTGATTGAACCGACCACCATTGTGTAGGCCTCAGGCGGCGCGCACGGGACATACAAGGGCGGAATTGGGTTTACGAAGCCCAGCCGACTCATCGCCCGAGACTGGCCAAAGTCCGCGACCATGGGCGTTCCAGTATCATTGAACAGCACGTTCGACGGCTTTAGGTCGAAGTGAACTAGATTCCTGCTGTGGATATGCTTTAGACCGCGCAGAACCTCTAGCGCAATTCGGATTGCGTCGCGCTCGATCAAGGGCCCTTCTTCGATCTGGGCACCCAGGCTCCCCCGAGCGTAGTAGGGCATCACCAGAGAGATATGCGATGCGGTGGTGCACGCGTAGTGAATCGGTACGACGTTGCGATGTTGCGCGGCGAACAAGCGCTGCGCTTCCTCAAAGTACTCTGAAGGATCCCTGAAACTGACCTTGGGTATTTCCTTCGCAACTAGTTGCCCTCCCAACTGAGGATCTTCGATCAAGTACACCTCTGAATTAAGGCCCTCTCCAATACCGATTCGCCGAACTTTAGTATATGCAATCGCGCCCCTGACGTTCATGGGAGCACCGCCGCTGCTGCAAGGATGGCTTCTTGAACATTCTGGCTGTAGTTCTTGAGGGCAACACCCCGATAGTCCCCGTTCATGTAGTTCTTTGCCGTGGGGCGCGACTTCCCTTTCGCAACGAGGGTACTCTTGGTTCGCGCAGTAATCGTGGCCCAGACCAGTATTTCTACCACCGGCTTTAGGTCTGCCAGCCCTCCAACGAACGCCCCTTCCATCCTGTTTCGTGGCGCAGTCTTGCCCTTCGCAAGGCCTTCCGTGGTCTTCAGCACGACATGGGTCGGGTGGTGACTCTTCATCAAGTCCTGTGCGGAAAGCGCAGCCCAGAACAAGGCATCGGCATCGCAGCGTATGGTTTGGGGCGCTTCAATCCGTCCATCCGCTTCTAGTACCGGTTTCAGCTGCGTGCCCGATAGGACTGCATAAGCGATGGAATTCGGGTCGAGTCGTACACCAAGAACTCTCAAGTCCGCCATTTTGGAAATCTCGAGAGTACCGCAGGTCGCGAAAGGCGGCCAGCTAGGTCTGGTCAAGGCGACCGAGGACCTCGAGGATGATTTCCCGGTCATGTACGCGCCTTGTCAATACCCAGATTAGTCCAGTTGAGCCACCGATGACCGCGTAGTGCACCTTGGTGACATCAAGGTTGTCAAATGCCTGCTGTACGTCCGCGGGCGATTGCTGCAGCCCAGTCCAAACCCAAACCCCTTGCAGTTGGTCGTCTGGTGATCGGGTGGCGTACTTCTTCTCTACTGATCGAAACAGGAGATTGGCATCGTGGATTGGCTTTGGACCATGACCGTCACCCCGTCGCGCCCCGGCTGTGATCTGTTGTGACAGGGCAAGGATATCAAAACTCCTACGCTTCACTTCCACAAGAAGCGGAACACATCCCGGCTTTTCGATTTTCCACTCGACATCGTGCTCGCCAACCCCCGTGCGATAGTTGAAGGAGCACTGGACGTCTGAGTCAACCCTGAGAACGGGAAGGACCTCGGCTAGCGTGGCCGCGTGCTTGGCGGGTTGGTTGAGTCTGTGTACGAAGGCTCCTATCTGCTCATGGGAGAGGTGCTGTCTGCAGATGTGAAGCACCTCCACCAAGCTGTCCACCTGGGGCCAAACGTGAGGGCCATAGAGCGTTGTCCGCCCCTTCTTATACGGAACTCCGAACTCATAGCGATAAACACCAGCAAGCTCGTCACGGAAGCACACCGCGTCGCTAAGAGGTGGACAAAGCATACCCACGAGTGCACTGGGGTCGGGGATCGCGAGGGCATCACATCGCATCCGCAGCCCCTGCTCCAATGCCATCCGTGCTCCAACGACATTGGGGAAGACAGTATCAATGAGCATATTGCTCAGTGTAGCACTCCCGATCGTTGAAGGTACTTGTCCGATGTCCCTACTTACAGGGGATCGCGTACGTGGCCCGGCACTCGGCGCTCAACTCTACCTCTGCTCCCGAAATTGACGTCGTCACTGGCGCCCGTTCTTCACAGTGCGTCTTCGATCGCTCTCTGAATTCACTCTGACCGTGTGTCGCCATGAATGCCTTCGCGGCTGGGCAATAGACCTCAGCTCGGTACGCTTTGACATGGTCCCGCATCATCACGATCGCTCGAGCTTGGCGGCGGTTATGTGCGTACTTGGCAGCGAACTTCAGCTGGTACTCCTTGAGGACGAGTTCATCGACACTCGACTCAACTTCCCCCCAGGCGTTGTCAACTTCAGCCTCGGCTCGATCCAACTCCCGACTCAGCGATATTAAGTCACCGCAGGCGCGCTTGAAGCCAGCTTCACAGGCTTTCTTGTACGAGTCGAGCGCAAGCCGCGGCTTTCCCTCCGCCTTGAAAGCGTCTCCCATGACGGAGCAGTAGGCGCCTTCACCTTCATCGCACTTGGATGAACAAGAAGCGCGATCTTCACACTGCTCGTGAGCCTCCGCGAGAGCAGCCTCTTCCATCCTGGCGTTCGTGACCACGTCCTGCGCCTGTTGGGCGCGCTTCTCGAGCAACTTCTCTGCGCCATTCACCGCCAGTCTGGCGGCTTCAACGTTGTTCTTCACCGCCAACGCGGCTTTGGTTGACAAGTCTCCGTCGAACGGCCTGGTCACGTACAGAGCTACTCCGGTCAAATAGGCAAGTGGTGCGTGCTTGCCCAAGAGTTTCTTCGCGCGATCGAGACAGTACGCGTGGTCCCCACGGCAGCTCTCCACTGCTCGGGCGAGGCGGAGTGTGTGAGGACCGTCCTCAGTGGCAAGCTCAAGCGCTTTCTCCCGGAGCGCTTTCCCCTCAGCGACGAGCTTCGAAGCTTCCTCCGCCTCAGGGTCGACCTCATGGCTGGTTTCGGGCTGGGGAGCCCAAGGGTCCGGCACCGCCCTCTGGTGGCCTGCGCATCCTACCAAGGCTGCACCCAGGCCTAGGACGCCCGTGACCCGCGATCTGAACCATTTGCTAACCATGTACTCCTCCTAGGTCCGCCGAGCAAAACTAGTATTAAAGTACTCTGTTTTGAAATGCAAAGGGGATCGACCGTTCCGGCCGAATGAACACGTCCTTGGACGACACCCTCAACGCGATCGGACGGAGAATTCGGGAGATCCGGCGGCAGAAGGGAGAGACCCAGGAGTCACTTTCTGCGAAGATCGCCATGCTCGCACCGAACTTTGCGAAGATCGAGCAGGGTCGCACGAACCCGACAATCGAGACTCTTCTGCGGATCGCTGATGGCCTGGAAGTGGAGCTGGCAGAACTCTTCCGCCGCCCCCAGACGGCGCGGGCGAAACCGGGCCGGCCCCCTAAGTCCGAGCTATAAGGAGCACTCCGGAGCTGACGTTGTCGATTTTTGCGCTGGCCTAACTGCTCGAAGTTGCTCCATTTTGCCTGGATATCGCGGACTTGCGCGTGCGATTGCTTCTGGACAGCTTCCCAAACTGACTCTAAGCTCCAGCGACCAAATGTCGGGCCCTATCGAATTTCGCCTTCCGTCTGGAGCCATAGTGCTGCTGGAGGACCTGGATGCCGTGGTCGAGCTGGAAAGAAAGCTCGCCGAGGCAAAGGCTCCGACCTCCATCCGGGTTAGGGTTCCTCCGGCTATGCGGCCGATAATAGGATCGGCAACCT
>JBFXBK010000046.1:0-34244 GCA_050183255.1 Polyangiaceae bacterium
CCACGGCACATACGTATCGCCGCTGAACGAAATCCAACCGACGGCGGCGGCCACGTCACGCACCCCCGCCAAGGTGAGCACAATCACTCCAGCCGCGAACCAACGCGCTTCCCGGCTCCCCGCCAGGGCGCGCTGCCCGACCATCAACAGGATCAGCAGGTCGTTCACGCCGTGAAGCACGCGCAGGGTGCCGAGCAGCGCGTTCTGCTGGTCGTTGTCGAGCAGCGTCCAGGGGCCAAGGCCACCCACCGTGTACGATACCCCGAGGAAACAAGCGAGCCAGCACAGCTCGAACCACCACAGGCGCTTGAGCCACGGCTGCCAGCGTGAAGTGCCGCTCGCAAAAAACAGCCGCCAGGCGAATCCCAGGCCACCCAGCAAGAGCAGCGGGTGAGACAGGAGCCACACGTCGAACCACAGCTCGGGCGCGTCGATCAGGATCCCCTTGATGCGCGTGTAGCGCAGAGTGTAGAGCCCGGTGCCCAGGGCGAGTGAAGCGAACGCGACGCTCAACGGGCGGTCGCCACGTCCAAACGCCGCGGCCAGGAGCGCCAGCACCCCGAGCAAGATCACGAGTGAGCCAATCAGCAAGCTCGCGACGTCGCTCCGCACCACGTCGCTGAGCAGCGCACCGCGGTCGCCGACTCGCACGCGACCTTGCACGCCGATGAGCGAATAGTCCGAGCGGATCCTGAGATAGACCCACTGACCCGCGCTGCCCTGGGGCAAGCTGACCAGGTGCCAGGGCAAGCCGCGACCGCTGTTTTGGCCGTGCTCCAGGTCGCCGAACCCGTGAAGGCGCTGACCCTCGAAGTACACCTCGAGGGCCAGCAACGTCTGGTCGATGCTCAGCGTCGGCTCTTGCCACTGAGTCTCCGGCAAGCGCGTGCGCATCCACAGGTAGTGCCCGGCGTCGCCAGGCGGCCGCTGTTTCGGGTAGGCCGGCAACTTCAAGTGTTGCCATGGGGATCCATCCGTCGGCTCCACCAGGCGACCTTCCGCGTCCAAGGGAAGGTCGCCCCAGTGGTACTCCCAGTCGCTCAAGTCGACGGACGCTGGCTCCGTGGTGTCTCCTTGCTTGCGCTCCAGGGTGTGCCCCGGTGCGTAGCCGCACGCGCTGAGCAGGCACGCGCAGACGAACGCCAGCAGCAATACTCGAAGCCCCGCCCAACTCATGCGACCTAGAGGGTCGCACGGAATCGCCGAGGGTTGGCATTTCCTTGCGGCTGAGCCCTACAGACAAGTGAGCTCGATATTGCTCGAAATAGCCATGCTCCGCAGCGACGTGACCGCAGATCCGTTGCGCGTCGCGGTGAACACGCCATACGTGCCACCGCCGTCGAAGTCCGGTGGATTGCTGGACGACACCAACAAGTCACCGTTGTCGAGCAGCTGAGCCCCCACGGGGTTGAGGCCCGGAGTCGCTGTGGAGGCCGTCTCCGTGCCGCTGCCGTTCAGCTCCGCGACCCGCGCGTCACCTGCCAGGGACACCAAGAATTGATCCGTGCCAATCTCAGCGATCTGCATCGGATCGTCCACGCCGGTCAGCAAGTCGCTGAAGCTGCCTCCACCGGCAGCGAGCAACGCGACGCGATTGGTACCGAAGGAAGCCTGGCTGACCCAGGCACTTCCATCCGTGCGGAAGTGAATGAAGTGGGCGGCCTCATTCGCGTAGGTAGTACCCGTCTGCGCTAGATCGCTGAACACGTCGATCTTGTCGGTGCGCCCCACGTAGACATTGCCCCCAAAGAAGCCGATGCCAAGCGGCTGCCCAACGAAGTGCTCGCCAACCATCGAGCCGTCGGTGTCCCACACCGTGAGCTCGCTGAAGCCAGCGACGTAAATGCAGTTGTCGGGTCCTTGATAGACTCGGCTGGGGGTGAGGAGCCCTCCCTTGAAGAGCGAGCGAACGAACGCGCCGTCCGAGCGCCGGTGTACGTTGACCTGGCCCTCGCCGCCCGACGTCACACCACCGACCAGGAACACGTCCTGAGTGCCGCGTGCGCAGCGCGTGCCCGTCGGCTTTGCCGCGCAGAAAGCACTGGGCGCGCCGCCGCTACCACCCGTTCCAGCGCTGCCAGCCGCGCCGCTACTACCAGCCGCGCCGCCGGTTGCCATGCCGCCCGTGCCGCCCGTGGTTCCGCCCGCGCCGCCTGCTGCTGCGCCGGCTGCGCCTCCAGTCGCTCCTGCGCTGCCTCCTGCCGCGGCGCCAGCGCTACCTCCGATGCCGCCGGCCCCGGCACCTGCAGCGCCGCTGGTGCCCGCAGCGCCGCTGGCGCCCGCAGCGCCGCCCATGCCAGCGTTGCCGCCTTGAGTGCTGCCGCCTTGGTTGCTGCCGCTCGAGCCGGCGCTGCCGCCCTGAGCGCTGCCTGCGGCGCCGCCGCTACCTCCGGCGGCTCCAGCGCCTCCGTTGCCCGATGAGGCGTCGTCCGAACAGCCGATGGCCAGTGTGGCGAGTGCGAGGCAAGTGAGTGCGATGCGCATGAGACCCTCCGTGTGTCAGTCGAAACAAGCGCCGCGCCGGTCGGCGCGAACGAACACCAGCGCGTCTCCAATACGCGCCGCGAGTCCTGCATACGCAGCCGCGCCGATCGCGGATCAGGCCTAAAAATGGGCATTTTCGCGCACCCGGTCGGGTGATCGGGCATCCCCAATCGGGGCTCATCCCGCCGAGATCCCACGCCAATTAGTCGCCCAGCGGAGGCGTGGCTGACTAGCATGCCGACGATGTTCGGCAGCCTGGGACGCCGCAGCGTGGAAGCCACAGTGCTGCTGTTTGCGGTGCTCGGCTTCACCTATGTGCCCCTCGGGGAGCACACCGGGCTCGAGCACGCCAAGGCCATCTTCGGTACCGACGCCGCCAGTCGCGCCGGCAGTGAGCTGTGGGACGCCGTGAGACGCCTGCGGGAGCGCTGGCTCGGCGACCCACGAGGTCAGGTTCCCCCGCCGCTGCCGTCAGGAGCGGAACCAGAGCCGAACTCGGCGACGCCGGAAGAGCTCCTGAGCAAGTCAGCCCCCGCGGAGGCCGCTGATCAGAGCGACATCCCGGAGGCTGACGAAGCTACCGGGGCCGATGAGCTCAGCCTCGACGAGCCGCCGCGCTAGCGCGGCTACTTCTTGCCGGAGATCTTGACGACCTTGTCGACCATTGCCTTGGGGAAAGTACCCTGGCCAAGCTTGGTCACCGCTTTGCGCAGGAGCTTCTCCCACTCGTCGCGCTCTGCCTGGGTCAGCTTGACCACGGTCATCTTCTTCGCCAGGCGCGTGTAGGCCGCGTCGTCGAGCTTGCGGATCTTCTTCGCGCCCTTCTTGCCGTACTTGCGCTGCAGCTTCAGCACCAGCTTCCGCGTGTCCTCCGGTAAGCGCTCCAGCGTCTTGGTGCGAATCACGGTGCCACCAATCGCGCACACCGTGGAGTCCGCGCCGATGTGATCGAGCTGGGGCGTCCACTGCAGCTGCTCGGCGGCCAACGGGGGAGCGTTGAGGATGTTCACGGCGCCGGAGC
The DNA here is from genome assembly GCA_050183255.1 of Polyangiaceae bacterium. Taxonomy (GTDB): domain Bacteria; phylum Myxococcota_A; class Polyangia; order Polyangiales; family Polyangiaceae; genus JAHBVY01. The sequence continues at coordinate 3,506 of JBFXBK010000046.1, forward strand.
GCAGGTTGGGCAGCACCTCCGTCGGACCAAGGGGAGTGGCCGTCACCTGGCCAATCATCCCGTAGATCACCGGCGCCATCGGTTCATCCCGCCACGCGACGGGCTTCTTGCCTTGCATATCCGACGGTTTCCTCACGGCAAAGCCCTTCGACATCAGGCGCACGCGGCCGAGGTCGCCCCAGCCAACCACCGTGAAGCCTTCCTTCTCGAAGCCGCCTTCGAGCTCCTTCCTCATCTGCTTGCGCGCCTTGTCGAGCAGCGCCCAGCTGTCGAGCACGCCGGGGAGCTGCAGCACCATCACGTTCTTGTAGATGCGTGAGAGCCCTACCGAGGTGAGCGCCGCCGCGTCGATCTGACCCGTCTTCAGCTTCGACACCATGGCGCCTTCATCGCCCTGGACGCCGTTGTAGTAGACGACCAGCCCGACTTCGTCGCCGGTCTTCTCGCGCATCTTCTTGTCGAGCTTGACGAAGAACTTCCCCCACGCAGAGTTCTTCGGAGCCAACGTCGCGATCTTGATCTCCGTCGTCGCCGAAGCCTGACTGCTGAACCCAACGCTGGCGCAAACGAGCGCCGCCAACACCATCCAACGCATCCACTGCATAGGGCTCAGCCTGCGAGATTTTGCACCCGGTGTCGAGCCTCCCGGCCCGCCGGTCAAGCTAAGTTACTGCGGTTTTGAGGCAATTCCTCACGGTGTGGCACGACGAAAGGCGCGAATGGACAACTCCCCGCGCGCCTCCGCAGTGGGTACGCTTGACCTATGTTCATCCTCAAAGGCGCTCCGCTCCAGGTTGCTCGTGCTGCCGTACTCGCCGGCTGGGGCGTTGGCGTCGCCGCGTGGTTCGTCCCGGGCCTCGCCAGCCAACGCTGGATCGTCCCAACCCTCATCGGCATCCACGCCATCGAGTGCTTCGCGTTCCTCCCGCTGCTCCGCAAAACCGGCCGCGACGGCAACGCCGACCTCCCCATGCTGCTGATCTTCGGCGCCGTCCACTACCTATCCATCGACCGCACCCCCGTCGACTCAGACGCCCCAGAACCCAACTGAGTTGATGTACCAGCCTCCGCCTGGATCCGTGCGGATTTTGGGGGTGAGGGAGCGGTGGGCTGGCGCCTTGGTCCGCAATCCAAGCGCTGAGCGACCGAGATCGCCACGATGGGAAGCGGGAAGCCGGAGCCAGCACCGCCACGTCAGCCTCACGACGTGTTGGTGAAGCAGATCTTCGGTGATCCAAAGAACGCGCGCGTCGAACTCGAAGCGGTGTTGCCCGCGGCGATCGTTACTGCGATCGACTGGTCAACGCTCGAGGTGCTGCCAGAGACGTTCATTGATCCAGCGTTCGCAAAGACTCAAGCCGACTTGCTGTTTAGCGTTCAGCTCGCGGGACGCGACGCGCGGCTCTACATCGTGTTCGAGCACAAGAGCGATGCGAAGGCGGAGACGCTGGTTCAAGTCGGACGCTACGTGCTCGATGTGCTCACGCGCTACTTCCAACACGGGGGGAAGCTCCCCGCTCCCGTGGTGCTGCCGATTGTATTGCACCACAGCAAGGCGGGGTGGACCGTCGCACAAAGCTTCGAGGAGCTATTCGACCCAGCGGTGCTCGCCATCCCAGGAGTTCGAGACCACGTGCCGCACTTCCGCGTGGTCCTGGATGACATCAGTCACCAGAATGACGAAGCCCTGCGAGCGAGAGCCAAGGACGCAGCGTCGCTGATCGTTCCGCTGACCCTCTGGGCGCTGCGGGACTCGCGGGATGACGACGCGATTCGTGCGGCGTTTGCCCACTGGGCGCTGGTGATTGCGGTGCTTTGGCAAATCCCCGATGCCCGAACCGGGCTGTTCTTTGTGCTACATTACCTGACGCTGCTGACCCAAGCGCTGACAGAAGGAGACTTGCTGGACGCCCTTGGAGACGCGACGCCGGAGGCGAAGGAAGCGATGACGACACTCGCAGAAAAGTGGATGGCTCAAGGCGAGGCCCGGGGAGAAGCGAAGGGCCGAGTGGAAGGCCGAGTGGAGGGCGAGCGCCGCGCCCTCGAGCGGCTGCTCCGTCGCAAGTTTGGAGATGGCGCGCTGGATGACTCGGTATTGAGTCGCCTCGCAGCCGCGGATGAAGCGCAGCTCGAGCAGTGGACGGACCGCGTGCTGGATGCGGCGACATTGGAAGACGTCTTCTGAGCGCATCCACTGACTGAGAAGCGTTGTACGATCCAACGGTTCCGCCAAGCCAAGGGTCCGCTGAGCCGACCTGAGTTTGGGGTAGATCCGTTCGGGAGATGCAATGCTCGAAACTCTGATCCCTCCGTCCACACAGCGACTCATTCTCTACCCCACGCCGGTGAACGTGCGCTGGGGTCCTGCGCGCTTGCGCCAAGCCTGTGAGTCCGACCTCGGGCTCACGTTGGATCCCACCACTGCGGTGCTCTTCCACAACCGGAAGAAGGACACGCTCGTGCTCTACACCCTGGACTCCAACGGAGATCGCTGCATCACGAAGCGGGTGGATCGAGGCACCTTCCTGCTCCCACTCCCCGGGCCCGAAGAAGAATACGTGGTTCTGTCTGCGGCGAAGGTGAAGAGCCTGTTTCGTGTGGGCATTTCCCAGGGGAACTCGGCGGCAACAACGCGGCAACTCCAGCAGCGCGAAGCGAACGCTGAAGGAATCGATCTCTCGAAGCCACTAGACGTTGTCGTGCTCGCTATCAAGGAGCGCGCGGCGCGCTGTCGGCTTCCGGGCACCGAGCAGATCCTTACCCTCCGGGCGACCTCACTTCACCGCTTGGTTCCCGGGCAGATAGCCACGGTCCAGCCGAGCAAGCACTGGCGCCACAAGGGTCACCCGTACCTCTCAGGAGACATCGTTTCCGTGCGAATCGACACTTCAGCGCTGTGCATTCCACCGCTCGCGCTGAACCGCTTCGGCGACTGGGATCCTGCTGAGCACTACTGGGGCGAGGAGAGCGAGCCACTGGACCCTTGGACGGAGCCCATCATCGAGCGCGGGCCCCGACCCCTTTTCGAGATGGAGCAGATCGTGCCGGGAAGCAACCTACGGGACTTCGACTGGGATCCCATTCTGCGCGCATCGGAGCTCAGAGTCGCCGGGGATCACATGGGCGCGCGGAGTGCTCTCCAGGCGCTGCTAGAGGCCGATCTCCGGTGCCTGGATGCTCACGCGCACCTTGGCAATCTGGAATTCCCGGACAACCCTCACTGGGCGCTGGCTCACTACGAGGTAGGGGTGCGCATCGGCGAGGTTGCCCTGGGGAAAGACTTCGAAGGTGTTCTGGCGTGGGGCTTGCTCGACAACAGGCCGTTCCTGCGCTGCCTGCACGGTTACGGACTCTGCTTGTGGAGATTGGAGCGCTGGGAAGCGGCGCTGGAGGTCTTCGAGCGCATGTTGTGGATGAACCCATCGGACAACCAAGGGATTCGCTTCTTGCTGCCCCACGTTCGTGCCGGAGAGACTTGGCAGGATGACGAAGACTACTGAGCAAGCGCAGCGCAAGCGCCCAGCGCAGAAGCCGTCACCAGCGAAAGTCGGCGTGGGAAATTTCCGGGAGGATCCAATGTATCCGCGCATCGTGCGCGCCGTTGCTACAATCTTGGCGCGCGACAAGGTGGTGGCGCCGGTCGAGGTGCTCCTCGAGATGGGGATGCTCACACCCGATCGACTGAAGGACTGGCGCTTCGGTCGCCTCCCGTACTTGGAGATGGGGATCCAGGGCAGTTTGAGTCGCCTGTCCCGCCTGCTCCGCATCCTGCGTTTCCACGCTCACGACTTGAATCTCGTGCCCTCGATGACCGCGTACGCGCGATGGGGCAAAGGACCCAAACAGCGCCTGCGCTTCACGAAGACGGGCGACAAGAAGCTGGAGGAAGCCTATTCGAGGTGCTTCCTTCGACCTGGAACGCAGTCCTGAACTTTACAGCTAGAGCCTCGCCCAGCGATCGCAAGAGTGCGCCGAGGTCAAACATCAGCGACGCGGTAGTGCCTGAAGCCTCAGGAGTTCTCTCGCGCTGGCGCTCGCCTCGCGGAGCAGCTCGAGGGGGCTACGTTGAGCTGCGGAGTCGAGCAACGTCTGATCGACGTCGGCGGCCGCGGCGACGAGCTCCGGGTCCACCTCGAGCAGCCACGCCCGCACGTCCTCGTAGCTGCGCGAGGCCGGAGCGTTGCGGGAGTCGGACGATTTCATGCCGATAGCGTGAACCATGTGGGAGGGGGAGGGAAGCGGGGCGGCTGGTTTCGGAGACGAACTGTTTGACTACGGTGGCACCGGATGTGGCAAGAATGGCTCCCGCACCCCCGACAAGATAGTCAGCGGCTCCGCAAGACAGGTGTGGTGGAAGTGCCCCAAGGGACGCGACCACGAGTGGCGTAGTAGCGTCGCGGGGCGCACCGCCGGCAAGCGCCTCGGTTGCCCGTTCTGCACCAACCGACGCCTGAGCGAGACGAACAGCCTCGCTCGTGTTTCCCTAAGGAAATCCAAGGAGTGGCGCCCGACCAAGAATGGCAAGCTGCGGCCGCGAGACGTGGTCGCCGGGAGCACGCGCCTCGTCTGGTGGCGTTGCAAGCGCGTGCCCGATCACGTGTGGCGTCAGAGCCCCGCGGCGCATTTACGGGTCGGCGACGTGTTGTCCCCAGAGCTGGCGGAGGCCGTGGGGAAGCAGTAAGGTGATGCGGATGGAGAACCGCTCAACCGAGCTGCATGCGAGGCTGATGGCTGCGTTTCGGAGCGGGGCACGCATTCCGGACATCATTCGTGGTGATCCCGAGTTAAGTGAGATGTACCCTCAAGACCTGATGTGGCTGTTCATGGAGTGCTTCGAGGTGCGCCTCGGTGATGTGATCGCTCTGGATGGCTGGTGGCCCTATGACGGCCCGAGCGAAGTCACCGATGAACTGCTCGATAGCTCAATTCGGCGGGCCATAGAAAGGCGGGCCATAGAAACGCTCGAGGGCTCGAGCGAAGGCTAGGCGACTGGGTCGTTGAGGCTGCGTGCGAGCGAGCGTAACGATGTTTGTGCGCTCAGGAACGAACCAGATGATTACTGCCTATCCGGAACGTAGTGTCATGAACGAACCGATAAGTCTTGGACAGTGCCCCTTTTGCAGGCAGGGGCGGTTGTATGCGTATCGGGAGGAGGACTCCGGCGACATCTATCTGCACTGCGAGGAATGCGAACAGGGCTACCGAAACCCCGAAGCTCTCAGTGCCAACCATTCCTTTCTGACGCTCGACGAGCCAGGAGAGGCGCGAGCGGCGTCGCGAGAGGAGATTCTGCACTCGAGTTGGAGCCGGCTACTGCTTGAGCGAAACCCGAGGTAGCCGATCGCGTTGGCGGGATGCCTATGACGAACCTATGCACAGAGGAAGGGCAGCGTCGTCCGCTACTCGCTACCCCCCCTCAAACAAGACCCACCCCCCCGTTACAAACCGCACACTCCCCAACCGCTCCCCAAGCTCCCGATACTTCACCGGCAACGCAAACCATCGTGCCCCCTTCGCATCGAGCGCTTTCCGCAGGGCACTGACGGAGCCTAGCGGGTCCTCCTTCAACGTCTTGCGAGGGTCGTTGTCTCGCAGGCTGAAGCAGGCGTCGGGCGCTTCGAAGCCGACGCACACGGCGTAGAAGCCGAAGTCGTCGGTTGCGACGGCTAGCTTTTCGGCGCCTTGTGATTTGGCTGCGGCGCCCGTAGCGACGGCAGCGCGGCGGTTGATGAAGGAGTCGCGGCGGCTGTACCAGGGGCGCAGGATGAATTGGCCGAGCAGCAGGCAGCTCAGCGCTACCACGAGCACTCGCGCCTTGGTGGTGTAGGGGACGAGCAGCTCTAGGGCGCGCACTTCGAGCAGCGCCGTGAACATCCAGAGGGCGAGCACCGCGCGCTCCGAGTGGTGGGTTGGCGCGCCGTCTCTGAGGTCGCCGTAGATCAGGCTGAGGAGCATGAGCGCTAACAGCGCCGCTGCGCGGCGCCACGGCTGGGACACGCTGCTTCTCACCCCCAAGCTGCCCTGCTTGCGCCAGATCGAAAACAAGAGCCACGCGGAAACGACCAAGGCCGCCGACACCAGCTCCGGCTCGCCTCGCAGGAAGCCCAACGGATAGCCGGAGAGCCGCGCCCACAGGGACTCTGGGGCGGCGCCGATGGCGCGGCGGTAGGCGGCCACGCGATCGACGAAGAAGGTCGCGCTGCCTTGGGCGTAGAGGCCGTGGAGCATCCACCACACGGAGCCGGAGACGGCGAGGGCGCCGGAACCCAGCAACAGCGCGCGCTGAGGCTTGGAGAATGGCTCCGTGTTGGCTCTAGAACGGCCTCTGAGCGCGTCCCAGGTGCACAGCAGGGCGAACCCCAGCGCCACCGGCCAAGCTTCGTAGCGGCTCAGGCAGGCGCTGCAGAGCAGCACGCCACCGCAGAGGCGCAGGCGAGGGGAGCCGCTCGCGAACACGCAGGCGGCGACGATGCTCGCGGCGCACAGGCTCTCGGGCACCGTGGCGACGCCCAGGTACGCGGCGTAGGGAAACGCGCTGCCGAGCCCGGCGCCAAACGCGGCGCGCCAGGGGCTCAGGCGGAGCTGGCGCGCGGCGGCGTAGAGCAGGGCGGTGCTCACGAGGCCGCACAACACCGCGACCACGCGAGCGACCAGCAGGCTCTTGCCGAAGGCCAGCATGGCCGAGCCGGTGAGCCAGAACGGAAATGGCAGCCAGCTGGTTCCGCTAGGATCCAACGAAGGCGCCGCGGCGAAGCCCTGGGCGATGAACACGCGGGCGAAGTCGTCGTCGCTGACGGCGTGGAAGCCCTCGCCGAACAGCGCGAGCAGGCCGATGGCGAGCTTGAACAGCAACGCTCCACCCAGCGGCAACCCGCGCGCGCTGGGTTTCATGGCTTCGCTAGCCTAAGAGCAGATCAGTTGGCGCCGGGATCAGCCGGTGCGGGGGCCGCGGGTGCTGCGGGAGCCTTGGGTGCAGGCGCCTTGGGAGCCTTCGGCTTCTTCTTGTCAGCGCTAGGAGCCGGAGCCGCCGCGCTTTCCGCGGGTGCCGGAGCTTCAGGCGCTGCGCTGCCTTCTGGTGCGGCGCCTTCCTCAGGCGCTGCGGGAGCCGTTTCCGCGGGGGTAGGAGCGGGCGCCTCTTCGGGCTCCGGCTTCTCCTCTTCCTTCGGCTTCTCGTCGGAGCCGGCCGCTGCGCTCGCCGCCGCGGGATCCGTGTCCTTCTTGACTTCCTTCTCCAGGGCGGTGTCGCCGGAGCTCGACATGTAGGCGAGGCTGATGCTGGTGCCGAAGAACACGGCCATCGTGATCCAGGTCACGCGGGAGAGCAGGTTGCCTGCACCGCGGCCACCGAACACTTGCTGAGCGCCCGCACCGCCGAACGCCGCGCCGAGGCCACCGGACTTACCGGGCTGCACCAGGATCACGAGGATCAACAGGATGCAGGCGAAGACGTGGACGACGGTGAGCGGGGTCTCGAGGAACTTGAGCATGGGCTCTTTTTCGCTAGTTGTGAGGGACGCGGAGAGCGCGCAGGATGCCCAGGAACGAGTCGGCCTTGAGCGAGGCGCCTCCAACTAGAGCGCCATCCACGTCCTCGCAAGCCAAAAGCCCCGCCGCGTTGTCGGGCTTGACGCTGCCGCCGTAGAGGATGCGCGTGGCTGCTGCCAAATCTGCTGAAATTCCCGATAGTTGGACCCGAATGGCGGCGTGCACTTCCTGCGCTTGTTCGGGCCCTGCGACGCGCCCCGTGCCGATGGCCCAGACGGGTTCGTAAGCGATTGCGCCCACGCCGACGTCAGCCAGCAGCAACTTAGCGAAGGCACCGACCTGACGCTGAACGACGCTCAACGTCTGACCGGCTTCACGCTCTTCGAGGGTTTCACCCACGCACACGATGGGGCGGAGCCCCGCGTCGAGCGCTGCGTGCGTCTTTTCAGCGACGCCCGCGTCCGTCTCACCGAACAGCTGACGGCGCTCCGAGTGACCGATGATCACCCACTTGCAGCCGGCGTCGAGCAGCATCGGCGCGCTCACCTCGCCGGTGAAGGCGCCGTCCGCCTTCGGGTGCAAATTCTGCGCGGAAATCTCGACGCTGACCTTCAAGCCGGCGCGCGCCTCTTCCACCGTGGCGGCGACTGCGGCGAGCGCCGTGTAAGGCGGCGCCATCACCACGTCGGCGGTACCCGCGGGCAAATCCTCCGAGCGCAGGCCACGCATGATGTCGATGGCCAAGTCGCAGCCGGTGCGGCCGCCGTGAAACATCTTCCAGTTGCCCGCGATCAGCGGAACGCGCTTTGTCATTTCTGCCTCCCCCATGACGCTCAGCCTGCGCTCCGCAGGGCCTCGATGCCGGGTAGCTTCTTGCCTTCGATGAGCTCCAGGGAGGCGCCGCCACCGGTGGAGATGTGATCGATCTTGCTCGCCAGCTCCTCACCGGCCTGGCGCACGGCTGCGGCGCTGTCGCCACCGCCAACGACGGAGAACGCCGCCGCATCCGCGACGCGCTGAGCGATGCCTTGCGTGCCGCTGGCGAACGCCGGATTCTCGAACAGGCCCATCGGGCCGTTCCAGAAGATGGTCTGCGCCTTCGCGATGCGCGCGCCGAAGAGCTCCAGCGTCTCCGGTCCGACGTCGAGGGCCATGTGATCCGCGGGGATACTCCCGACGCTGACGGTCTTGCCGCTCTGCGCCTCGAGGGAGGTCGCGACGACCACGTCCTTGGGCAGCAGGATGTCCACCTTGCGGTCCCGTGCTTGCTCGAGCAGCGTGCGGCCGCGAGCGAGCCAGTCGCTCTCGACCCGTGAGGCCTGCAGCTTGTGGCCTTGCGCTGCGAGCAGCGTGTTGGCCATCGCGCCGCCGATGCAGATGGCGTCGCACTTCTGCATCAGGCTCTCGATGACTTCAATCTTGTCGGCGACCTTGGCGCCGCCGAGCACCGCCACGAAGGGCCGCGCCGGGGAGTCCACCACGCGGGCGAGGGAGGCGATTTCACGCTTCACCAAAAAGCCCATGCCGCGCTCCGACTTGATGCGGGGCAGGCCAGCCGTGGAGGCGTGGGCGCGGTGCACGGCGCCAAAGGCGTCGCTCACGTACACGTCGCACAGCTCGCCGAGCTCCTTGATGAAGCCCTCTTCGTTCTCTTCTTCTTCCGCGTGGAAGCGCAGGTTCTCGAGCAGGCAGACCTGGCCGGCGCGCAGATCCTGAATCACCTTGCGCGGTGCGTCCCCGATGCAGTCGTCAGGCATGTGCACCTCGACCTTCATCAGCTCCGCCAGGCGCGCGCCGCAGGGCTCGAGACTGTACTCCGGCGCGACCTTGCCCTTGGGGCGGCCGAGGTGAGAGGCCAAGATCACCTTGGCCCCCGCCTCGATGGCGTACTGGATGGTGGGGATCGCCGCGCGAATGCGCTCGTCGTCGGTGATCTGCTGCTCTTTGTCGAGGGGCACGTTGAAGTCCACGCGAATGAACACGCGCTGGTTCGCTAGCTCCAGCTCTTCAATCGACTTGATCCCGTCCAGGTACGCCATCTATGTTTCCTTGAGGATACGAACTGATGAGGGTGAGCTGCGTCTCAGCCCTTGGCCACGAGCAGCGCCAGGTCGATCATGCGGTTCGCGAATCCCCACTCGTTGTCGTACCAGGAGAAGACCTTGGCGAAGCGATCGCCCTGGGTCTTGGTCATGGTGGCGTCGAAGATGCTGGAGTGGGTGTTGCCGATGTAGTCGTTCGAGACGAGCTCTTCCTCGGTGTACTGCAGGATCCCCTTGAGCGGGCCTTCAGCGGCGGCCTTCATCGCGGCGTTGATGCTGTCCACGCTGACGTCCTTCTCGGTCGTCAGGGTGAGGTCCACCAGGCTCACGTCGATCGTCGGCACGCGCACCGCGAGGCCGTCGAACTTGCCCTTGAGCGCGGGGATGACTTCAGCCACTGCCTTGGCAGCGCCGGTGCTCGTCGGGATCATGCTGACCGCGGCAGCGCGAGCGCGCCGCAGATCGCCCTTGCGGTGGGGCAAGTCGAGGAGCGCCTGGTCGTTGGTGTACGAGTGCACCGTGGTCATCAGGCCAGCGACGACGCCGAAGTTGTCGAGCAGCACCTTGGCGACGGGCGCGAGGCAGTTCGTGGTGCAGCTGGCGTTGCTGATCACCTGATGCTTGCTGCCGTCGTACTCGTGCTGGTTCACGCCCATCACGATCGTCAGGTCGTGGTTCTTCGCGGGGGCGCTGATGATCACCTTCTTGGCGCCTGCCTCGATGTGACCAATCGCCTTGGACTTGTCGGTGAACAAGCCGGTGCACTCGAGCACCACGTCGACGCCCTGGCTCTTCCAGGGGATCTCCTTGGGATCCTTGATCGCGGTGATCTGGATGTCGTTGCCACCGACGGTGATGCCGCCGTCACGCACGCCAACAGGCGCGGCGTCGAAGGTGCGGTGGATGGAGTCGTACTTCAGCAGGTGAGCCAGCGTCTTGGGATCCGTCAGATCGTTGATGCCGACGACCTCGACATCCTTGATTCCGCGCTGGTGGAGCGAGCGCAAGACACAGCGTCCGATGCGGCCGAAGCCGTTGATGCCAACCTTTACCGACATGACTACTCCTAGTTGGGTGAGTGCGCGTTTCCGCGAGATTTGAGGCGGAGGTGTCCGCTCAGAAGCCCAATGCGTGCGGCGGGTTTTGGCGCCGAGTCTGGGTCGGCGCAAGCTGGTCGAACACCGGCTCTCGCTGCGCCCCGTTTTCAGGGATGTCCGGACCAAGCGGCGCGACGTTACCGAGCGTCTGACTCGCGCGGAACTTAGGCGCAAGGGGGGGGCTGGTCAACGCGAAAGCGCTGCCAAACATGGCGCTTTCACAGCCTCTTCCGTGGCTACTTCGAGCAACGCTGCGCGGCATGAGCGTCCGGCGTTGACGGCGAGTTGACTGCAGACGAGGCTCCGCGCGTGCGAGTCTTTCTGATGCGCCACTCGCTGGCGATTCAAGCGGATCACGGGCTGACTGACGAGCAGCGCTACCTGAGCGCGCCTGGGCGAGCCCGCGCGACGCAAATGGGGCAGCTCTTGCGCGCGCGCGGTGTGGAGTGCGACGCCATAGTGACGAGCCCGCTGGTGCGCGCGGTACAAACCGCGGAGTTGGTCCAGGCGGCGCTCAAACCCGATGGAAGTGCGCCTTGGGTGCAAGTGTTGCCGACCCTCGCGCCGGGTTATCCACCGCGCTTGCCCGCTGAAGAGCTCGCTGCGTTTGGCGTCAGCGTGTTGGTTGTCGGACACGAGCCCGGGATCAGCGGGCTCGGCGCCTTTCTGAGCAGCCGTCCAGGCTTTCCGCCGTTCCGCCCAGGGCAGATTTGCGCCCTGGAGCGCGGCCAGCCGGAGTGGCTGCTCAACCCAGAGAGCGAGACCTTCGAGCCGCTGCTGCTCGCCTGATGTCGCACCCACACAGCGCTTCGACGGGCGAAGCCAAGCCAGCGTACACACCCCAGCGCATCCACGAGACCCTCGGCGAGCGCTTCAGGTTTCCGTGAGGTACTGGCGACTGACTGCTCGAGTCCCTGTGGCGCGACTACACCCCGCGACCCGGTGTCAGCGAAGCTCTGAGTGAAGCATATTTCCGCGTTGAAACGCCTTGCGACCTGCTGATCGACGAAATCGAGTCGCTGTGGACTCAAATCGCCGAGCGCGACGACTGGGCAGTGTTTGAAGCGAAGATTGTGGAGATCAGCCGAGTGGGCGAGCTGACTGGTTTGCGGTGTGAGCCGCGCTCGGTGTCTCCCTAGCGTGCTAGTCTCGACGGGAAGAGCCGTGAGGCGAGAGCCCCGCCCCACGGCTCGCCGAGCATCACTTGATGCAGAGCCGATGCAAGGTGCCCAGGATGCGATTGAAGCGTTGGTGCACTGCCTGGTCGAGGGCGCTGATCAGGCCGAGCGCCTCGGCAACCTCGAGGCATGCCAGCACTTCACGCGCGGAACCCATTGCAGTGTGAAAGCGCGAGGCTTGATTGCGTCCTCGGCTGTAGGAGCCCTCAGCTACGTTCAGCGCGATAGAGGACTGAGCACGCCGCAGCTGTTTCCCTAGGTCAGGATCCTCGCGGAAAATCCGCTCGGCAAGCGGACGAATGGACACGATGGTTTCGAGAATGAATGGATAGATATCGAGCATTGGGTGACCTCCTTCGATCACCCGATCGCCACGCCGGCGAGTCGCAGGTGTTGTCCAGGCTGCGAGCGTAGCGAGCACCGGGCGCAGCCCGGCGCGGCCTGGACAACGCCGAGCACGCCGGCAAAATGCGAAATCCACGAACGAACGAACACTCAAATCGTAGCCAAAGCCGGCGAGCCCTTACAGAATCCTGCCGGCCAGGCGAAGCCGATGCCGGCAAGCCATGATACGCACCGGGCCAGGCGAAGCCGATGCCCGGCTAGCCGTACGGAAAACTGCCGGGCCAGGCGAAGCCGATGCCCGGCTAGCCTGAACAAACTGCCGGCCAGGCGAAGCCGATGCCGGCCAGCCTTGCAGAAATCCTGCCGGCGAGGCGCAGCCAAAGCCGGCGAGCCATGAGACGCACCGGGCCAGGCGAAGCCGATGCCCGGCTAGCCGTACGGAAAACTGCCGGGCCAGGCGAAGCCGATGCCCGGCTAGCCTGAACAGACTGCCGGCCAGGCGAAGCCGATGCCGGCCAGCCTTGAAGAAAGCCTGCCGGGCGAGGCGCAGCCAAAGCCCGGCAAAGTGTAACCCATGTCCTGGCACACCTCGATGTGTCGAAACCCGAACCCGAACTCGAACTCGAACTCGAACTCAAACCCGAACTCGAACTCGAACTCAAACCCGAACTCGAACTCAAACTCAAACCCAAACCCAAACCCGAACTCGAACTCAAACCCGAACTCAGAAATGAATCGTCGCGTTGAGCGAAACCGGCGCGACGTACTTGCTGTTCGGCCCCGACCTATCCACCTCCGTCCCAGTGGTATAGTCGTAGTACGTGTCGTACCTGTTCTTCAGCGAGTAGAACGGCAGATCCACGCGGAGAGACAGCTCGAGGCGCGTCTTGTGGAGGCGCAGGGCCTCAACGCCGACTTCGAGGTACGCGCCACCGCCGCTGCCCTCATAGGAGTAGTCGTCGAGGCCGCCATCCGACCGGTCGTTGCTCATTCCGGAGATGTTCAGGCCGCCGCCGATCAAGGGGGAGATGTTCTCGCTGTTGAAGAAGTAGCGAGCGCCCACTGACAGGTAGCTGTACATCCACTCTTCGTCGGAGTTGTCGCCGAGGCCGCCAACGGAGCCGCGGGCGAGCAGGCCGAAGTCTGGCGTCTCGTACTGGTAGCTGAGGTGCAGGGTGCTGCCGGCGAAGTCGCCGCCTGCCATCTGAGCGCCGATGCCGAGGCCGAACATCGACTCGCCAGACTTCTTCTTGTAGCGGCGGGCCTCGTCGCCCACCAGGTTGTCGACGCGCTCGGTCTCTTTGATGTCGACCTCCTCACTCATCGCCGCGGCGAGGCGCGGTGCGGCCTCGGTCGTTTCTTCGACGCCGCTCAGGGTCAGCGTCTCGGTGCGGTCGACTTGGCCAGCGGCGTTGGTGCGCTGAAGCTTGAGGAGGATCTTGCGGCCGAGACGCTGAATCGAGATGTCGTAGCCCGGCAGGCCAGGCTGATAGCCTTCGCTCAGGGCGCCGACGCCGCTGATCTGAGTCCGCAGGGAATCGCACACCAACCCACCAATCGTCACACCCGTGGCGCGGTCGATGGCGGGGGACGGATTCACTCGGCAGTTGGTCAGAGCGACGGCGGGCGCGGGGGTCGCGGCGGCCACTGGTGGTGGCGCGGCCGGCGCGGGCACTGCGTCTGCGGGGGCGACGGCTGCCGAGACGGCGGGCGCCGCGTCTGCGGGAGCGTCTTTGGGGGAGGACCAGGAGCCGTCGTCGGCAGGCTGCGCGCTCGCCAGGGAGGGCAGCAAACAAGAAGCCAGGAGCAAGCCGGTCGCCGTCAGTCGGGTGTGCATGGTTCCCCTCTAAGCACTGGTCATGCCAGTTGTGAGAAGCTGAGCGGTGCCAGGCATTTTCTCCCGTTGGTGGCGGTAGAAGCCCGAAACTGCTGAGTTCTACTGCTCGCGTTCAGATGCTGCCGCGCGGAACTCTGGCTAGCAGGCGCTATCCGGTGTGGTACTGGTGTCACACCCGGGCGTGGTGCGTTGAGCACGGCGCTCCTCACCCCCAAACTCGTAGGCGGCTCGAGCGGCGAAACTGAGCGCCGAATCGGCTTCCAGTTCGCCGTCTCCAGGCGGGCTAGACGTGCCTACTCGCCGCTTTGGTAGCTGGCGGGGACCTGAGCGGTGACCTGAGGCCCGGTGATGTTGAAGATCTTGAAGGGCTTTTCTTTGCCCTTCAGGCTGGCGGCGGGCAGCTCTTGGTACTGAAAGCGATTGCGCAGCATGCCGAGGGTCGTCTCGCTGACCAAGACCTGCCCGGCCGCGGCGACGCCACACAGGCGAGCGCTGGTGTTCGCGGTGTCGCCGATCACGGTGTAGCTCAAGGCCTTCGAGGAGCCGATGTAGCCGGCGACCAGGGGACCGGTGTGGATGCCGATGCCCACGCCCAGGGAGGGCAGGTTGTCCGCCAAGCGCTGACGGTTGAACTTGCCCAGCACCTCCATCATCTCGAGGGAGCAGCTGACGCAGCGGATCGGGTCGTCGGGCGCCGAGACCGGGGCGCCCCACAGCGCCATGATGCCGTCGCCCATGAACTTGTCGAGGGTGCCGTCGAACTTGAACAGCGTCTCGACCATCAGCTCGAAGTACTCGTTGAGCATCTCGACGATGCTCTCCGGTTGCGCGCCTTCGCTCATGCGGGTGAAGCCGCGGATGTCCGAGTTGAACACCGTCACCGACTGCTGCAGTGACCCGCCCTTCTTCACCTCGAGCTCGCCGCTCATCACGCGTTCGGCGACGTTTGGCGAGAGCAAGCGGCTGAAGCGCTCCCGATTGATGATTTCCTCCTGGATTTTACGGCCCAGGATGTTGATCTCGATGAACATCGCCGCTTGAGCGGCGATGCTCGTGACGATCTCCATGTCTTTCTGCTGAAACTGAGCCAGCGTCTCGCTGTCCAGCCACAGCACGCCGAGGATGTCGTCGTTGTGGAGCAGGGGAGCCACGATGGCGGAGCTGATTCGGTTGAGAATCATGCTCTTGCCCTTGGAGGCTGCGAAGTCCATCGCGGCGTCGTGGGTGAGCACCGTCGCGCGCTCCTTGATCACGTGGTTCATGATCGTGGAGGACACGGTGATGGGCGTCTCGGTGCCGTCGCGCCGCAGGCTGGCGCCAGGCACCAGCTTGCCTTGTGGATCCCGGAGGAAAATGACTCCGCGGTCCGCGCGCACGAACTTGAAGACGCTCATCAAGATCTTGTTGAGCAGCGTCGGCAGGTCACGCTCGAGGGCGATTTCCCGGCCTAGTTCATGAGACAGACGCAGCCGCTCGTAGTCCGCGGCTAGCTGCTGCGGATTGCCCGCCAGCTGGTCGTACGGCAGAAACCCTTTCTGGGTGGCTGCCATCTGCGTGCCGATGGCGCGGGCGGCGTCGTTCACGTCGACCCGCGTCTGGTTCATCGGGGGCAAGCCGACTTGGCTCGAAGTCGGCACCGGCGCTTGGCTCAACACCGCGCCTGGCAGCGACTGGCCGGGGAGCGACTGACCAGGCAACGATGGCCCAGGCATCGACTGCGCGGGGGTCGGCATGCTCTGAATGCCGCCGGGCATCGAAGGCTGTGCCTGTGAAGTCGGGGGGTTGGTCGAGCCCAGGGGCATGGCGGGCGGCCCCGGGTTGACCGCCGGTTGCCACGCTGCTGCGCCCACCGGTTCCAAGCCTGCGCGCGGCGGATCCGACACTCCGGCGCCATCGTCGTAGCGGGCTCGAGTCGAACCGAGCGTGATATCGTCCTGGTGGAAGAGCTGGCGCTCCCCTTGGACGCGCTCCCCATTGACATAGGTGCCGTTCAAGCTGCCGAGGTCCCGCAGCCAGAACTGATCACCCCGCTTCTCGACGATGCAGTGCTCCTTCGACACGATCTTGTCGAGCAGCTGGATCGAGTTCGAGGGATGACGACCCAACGTGTTGTGCGCGCGGAGTTCCACGACCTGCTGGCCGTCGGGAGTCGCGAGGATAAGGCGCGCCATTGCGCCCAAGGCTACCCGGCCCCCCGCCTTGCTACAAGCGCAGCGGATGGCCCCGGCCGGGGCGCTCGACAAATAAGATGCCAACCCTCTCGAGTGGCGAGGCAAGGGTCACGTTTTTCTGTCTCTGGGTTTGGTAGGCTCGGGCCGCGATGACTCGACACATCTTAGCCATTGACCAAGGCACCACCGGCTCGACGGCGCTGGTGATGGACACCAACGGGAATACGCTGGGCCGCGCGAACCGCGAGTTTGCCCAACACTTCCCCAAGCCGGGCTGGGTGGAGCACGACGCCGAGGAGATCTGGCAGAGCGTCGAGGGCGCCGTGCGCGAGGCGATGCGCGCGGCGCGTGTGGTGGGCGAAGAGATCGCGGCGATTGGCATCACCAATCAGCGCGAGACCACGCTGCTCTGGGATCGCGAGACCGGTGCTCAGGTTCACCGTGCCATCGTCTGGCAGGATCGGCGCACTGCGGATCGCTGCGCGAAGCTCAAGGCTGCTGGGCATGAGGCCGCGGTGCGCGAGCGCACGGGGCTGGTGCTCGATCCCTACTTCTCCGGCACGAAGCTCGCGTGGATGCTGGACGAGGTGTCTGGTGTCCGCGAGAAGGCGGAGTCTGGGCAGCTCGCGTTCGGCACCATCGACTCCTTCCTGGTGTGGCGTTTGGCTGGCGCGAACCGGGATGCACCCCACGTGACCGACGTCACCAACGCGAGTCGCACGCTGTTGATGAACCTGGAGGCGCGCACCTGGGACACCACCCAGTGCGAGCTCTTGGGCGTTCCCAGCGCTTGTTTGCCGCGTATCGTGCCCTCGGCGGGGCGCGTTGGAGAGACCCAGGGCCTCAGCTTCTTGCCGGACGGAATCCCGATTTCAGGCCTCGCAGGCGATCAACATGCGGCGCTGTTCGGCCAGGCGTGCCTCGAGCCAGGGCAGGTGAAATGCACCTATGGCACGGGCGCCTTCGTAGTGATGAACACCGGAAGCCAAGTGGTGCGCAGCCGCTTTGGCCTGTTGTCTACGCTTGGCTGGCAAATCGGCGACGAAGTCGTCTATGCCCTCGAAGGCAGCGCGTTCATCGCGGGCGCAGCGGTGCAGTGGCTGCGTGATGGCCTCGGCTTGATCCAGAGCGCCAAGGAGACGGAAGCGCTGGCTCGCAGCGTCGAAGACTCCGGCGGCGTTTACTTCGTGCCTGCGCTGGCTGGCCTCGGCGCGCCGTACTGGGATCCCGATGCGCGGGGGCTGATCTGTGGTCTGACCCGCGGCACCACCCGCGCTCACTTGGTTCGGGCCACCTTGGAGTCCATCGCCCTCGAGGTCACGGACCTGGTGCGAGCCATGGGTGACGACTTGGAAAAGCCCCTCAGCCTGATGCGGGTCGACGGCGGCGCGGCGGCCAACGATCTCCTGATGCAGCTCCAGAGCGACCTCGCTGGAGTGACCGTCGAGCGGCCGAGTGACCTCGAAACCACCGCGCGCGGCGCCGCGATGCTCGCCGGAATCGGCGCGGGGCTATTCAAAGACGCACGAGACGCGGCGAAAATGGTCAAGATTCAAGATCAGTTCCGTGTCACGATTGACGGTCCGGAACGGGAGCGCCGCCTCGAGGGTTGGCGTGATGCCGTGAGGCGTGCGCGAAGCGCGAGCTGAGGCGAAAGCGGCAATCGACGAAGACGGATCAGGACACCAGACACATCAAGACGAGCTCAACGGCTCGCAACCATCACGGCTGCATCCCGCCGCAAGGCATGCGGAGGGGTCGTGTGAGCGTTTCTTGAAGGAGCGGCGCAAAGCAGCGTCGCTCTCGAGGTGAGGAAGCCAAATGGCGAACGAGGATAAGGGGAGCAATCGAACGGACTTGCGAGAGGTCCCCGTGGATTGGGAGGCGCTCGAAGACGCCTTCGAGAACAACGCACCCGAAGTGCACAGCTACCTGCACCTGGGCACGGGTGAAGTGTTGCGGGTCGTGGACGGCATTGCGGATCCAGACATGCACGCGCGGATCGCTGCCGATGACAGCTACATGCGCATCGATCCGGTGAGCTCGAGGGAGCAATACCGCTGGATGGAGCGCTTCATCCCAATGGTGGATGAGTCCGAGCTCAGAGATCGTCTGACCGCGGCGATCGACGGCAAGGGCGCGTTCCGGCGCTTCAAGGACGTGCTCATGTCCTATGGCCCCGAGCGGGAGCGTTGGTTCGCGTTCCGCAGTGAGCGCTTGCGGGTGTTCATGGAAGCTTGGCTCGCCGCTCACGCGCTCAAGCCCATCGCGCGTCCGGCGGCTCCGAGTCAGCCGCCCAAGGAGGCGGCGCCGATTTCTCAGGAGCAACTCACGGGGCGCCGGGTGCGCAACGCTGAGTCCTTGCGCAAGCAGCTCAAAGAGGTCGCAGAAACCTTGGGCTCGCGCGATCTCGACAAGGTGCTCACCTTCGCAGAGTTCGTACGCGCGCGTCGGGTGGCTCGCAGCTACGCCCAGCGTCACGACGGCGTTGAAGGCGGAGTCGACGATCAAGATCTCGATCAGGATCACGACTCCGATCACGGCGACCTGGACGACGATTCTGCACCCCCGAGCTCCACCGAAGCTAGCAGCGCGCGTTGATGGGGTTGGGGGTGAGGCGCGCTGTTTCGCTCCGTGGCTTGCCAGCAGGTAGCCGTTTCCGTGAGGTAGCGCTGGTGGTATGCCTGGCGGCGCTGCCCGGCGCCGCGCATGCGCAAGGCTCTGTGAAGGACCCGGCGAAGACCGCCGCTCCTCCCCCCAAGAAGAAGAGCGTCGCGCCGGCTCAAATTCCCCTGCGTTCCTCACCACCGCAGCGAGACACCCAGCGCGCGCTGCTCATCGATCGGGCGGTGGTGCGCTTCATCGCGGCGGAGACGGGGGGCGTCGAGAATCCGCAGTTCATCTTCGAGCGCGAGCTAGCGTTCGAAGCGCGCCTCGAGGCGCTGAGCGATCGCGGCTTTCGGGCTCAAGCGAAGCTGCCGTACCGAGAGCGGCACCTGCGCGCAGCGCTAGAGCGCCACATCTCGGAAACGCTGCTAGCGGCTTTGCGCATCGATCGGCAGCCCAGCGAGCGCGAGCTCCGGGTGCGCGCTCAGCAGTCGCGCAAGGCCTGGGTGCAGCGGGTTGGTGGCGAGGTGCAGCTAGCAGACGCGGCGGCCGCGGAGGGACTGGGCGCTTCGGAGCTGCTGCGGGTGTTCCGCCGCCAGGCGCGTGCGAGCCTGTACATCGATCGCATGATCACGCCGATGCTGCGCCCGAGTCGCGCAGAGCTGGAGACGCTGCATCGCAGCGCGGAGACGCCCTTTCGCGGTCAGCCGTTCAACCAGGTCGAACCGCTCCTGCGCAACTGGTACATCAGCCGGCGGCTCTCCCTCGCGCTGCAGAACTTCTTTCAGAACGTGCGGGCACGCGTCCATATCTCCCTGCTGTAGCCCAGTATCGGGTTGGCCCGGTGGGCTGCCGTTTGTCGGCTGGAGGAAGCGAAAGGTCTGCTAACTTCGCCAGCCCATGGCTGGTGGCGGAGGAGATCCGAAGAAGGTCGTAATGGCGGCTTTGCTCGCGAACGGGGGCATTGCCATCGCGAAGTTCGTCGCGGCGTGGCTCTCGGGCAGCGTCGCGATGGTGGCGGAGGGCGTGCACTCCGTGGCTGACACGAGCAACCAAGCGTTGCTGCTCGTGGGCATGGGGCTCGCTGCCAAGCGCGACCCGGTGCGTTTCCCCATGGGAAGGGCGGCGGAGCAATACTTCTGGGCGTTCGTCGTCTCGCTCATGCTGTTCTTCCTCGGCGGCGTGTACGCGCTGTACGAGGGCATTCACAAGCTGATGCAGCCGGACTCGGCGCCCGGTTCGTTGATCGCGCCGGTAGTCGTGCTCGGGATCTCGATCCTGCTCGAGGGCAAGAGCTTCCTGGTCGCCATCAAGGAGTTCAATCACCAGCGCGGTGATCGACCCATCAAAGAGGCGCTGTTTCGCGGACGGGATCCGGTGATTCCCGTGGTCTTGCTGGAGGATGCGGGCGCGCTGTTTGGCTTGGTGATCGCGTTGATCGCGGTTGGCGTTTCCTGGGCTACCGGCAGCACGATCGCGGACGGCGTCGGGTCGGTCGTGATCGGTCTGTTGTTGTGCAGCATCGGCGTCGTTCTGGCGTACGAGACGCACGGACTGATCATCGGCGAAGGCATCACGCCGGAGCACCGCAGGACCGCGCTGGAGCTCGCGCGCAGCACCGATGGGGTGGAAGACGTGACTCAGCTGCTCAGTCTGCACCTGGGACCGGACTCCGCCATCCTAGCACTCAAAGTTAAATTTCCTCACGGAATTACTGTTGAGGAAGTCGAGGCGATCACCGACGCCGTCGAGGAGCGCATTCGGGAGAAGCTCCCCCACATGAAGCGCATCTTCATCGAGCCGGACTCCGACTACGACCCCGACAAGGATCCGGAGCTCGCGCCGGTGACGAATGGCAAGGCGAGCGCTGAAGCTACCGAGCCTTAGAGCGCACTGACTCGATCACGCGCTCGAGATCAGCTTCGGTCTGCTGCTCGCCACCGACCCACACCACCTTGCCAGTCTTGTCCGTGATGAACGTCGCTGGCAGCGCCGTGACGCGGAAGCGCCCGGCGATCACGTTTCCCGGATCACGCACGATGGGGAAGCTCAAGCCGTGCTTCTGCACCAGGTAGTCGAGCTCCGCCTGGGACTCGTCTTCGGAGATCCCGATCACCGCTACATCGGGGCTCGCTTGATGCAAACGCTGGGCGCCGGGTAGGGTCTTCTCGCAGGGCTTGCAGTACTTGGCGAAGAACTTCACCACGATGATGCGGCCCTCGAGCGCCTTCAGGTCGATGCGGGCGCCCGCGGTGGTCCGCCCGCCGATGGGCTTGAGCGGCTGATCGAGCAGGGGGCTCTCTGCTGAGGCCGGTCTGGTCGCGCTCGCGCCACCGCAGCCTGCGGTCGCGAGTGAGCCGAGAGCAAGCGCTGCGCAGAGTAACATTGCCGCGGGGAAGTACCCCGCGGCCAACGAGCGACGTCCGGACATCTCAGTCGAGGCGCACGTACTCGAAGTCGACGGGGCGGCCCTTGATGCCATGCTTGGGCGCCGCGATCCAGTTGGCCATCTTGCCAGGCTCCGTGACCGAGCGGTTCATCAGGCTCTTCACGTAGGTGAGGTCCGCCTCGCTCGGCAGCCAGGCGTCCTTTTGCGCCTCCCACTGCTCTTTGCTGATCAGCTCGCCCGCTGGGCTGAAGTGGATGCCTGCGTAGAGTCCGATCTGGCGGTTGAAGCGCCGGCTCGGCAGCGTGAGCTCGAAGTCGATCTCGTGCTCCGCGATCATGCGGTTCCACTTGTTGACGCCGCGCTGGCAGTCCTCGGTGTACTCGGTGCGCAGCACTTCGTTCATCGCGTTGCGCAGTGGCACCTCTTCGCTGCCGACCTTGCCGTCTTCGATCTTGTCCATGTTGTAGATCTGCTCGAGGCAGATGTGATCCTCGTACTGCGCTTCCTTCGCGCGGCCCTTGAGGCCTGAAGCGAAGTAGCTCGCGGCGTTGCTGGAGACTTCGCCGCCGAACAGGTCGAGGGAGATCGAGTACCAGAAGTTCAGCGCCTTCTGGATCGTCGGTAGGTCAATCAGGCCGAGCTCCCGGGGATCCTTGCCGGGGTTCGCCTTCATCTGCTCGCAGGTGCGCTGGATGATGCGCAGCACGCCGGTCTCACCAACGAACATGTGGTGCGCTTCTTCGGTGAGCATGAAGCGCGTGGTGCGGCTCAGCGGGTCGAAGGCGCTCTCTGCCAGCGCGAGCAGCTGGTACTTGCCGTCACGGTCAGTGAAGAACGTGAACATGAAGAACGACAGCCAGTTGTCGCATGGCGCGTTGAAGGCGCCGAGGATGCGCGGGTTGTCGCTGTCACCGCTGCGGCGCTCGAGCAGCGCCTCCGCCTCTTCACGACCGTCACGGCCGAAGTAGGAGTGAAGCAGGTAGACCATGGCCCACAGGTGACGTCCCTCTTCGACGTTCACCTGGAACAGGTTGCGCAGGTCATACAGGCTGGGGCAGGTCTGGCCGAGCAGGCGCTGCTGCTCGACGCTCGCTGGCTCGGTGTCGCCCTGAGTGACGATGATGCGCCGCAAGGTGTTGCGGTGCTCGCCGGGGATTTCCTGCCACACGGGCTTGCCGTAGTCGTCGCCGCACGCGATGGTGCGATCCTTGACTGGATCCGCGAGGAAGATACCCCAGCGGTACTCGGGCATCTTCACGTAGTCGAAGTGGGCCCAGCCTTCGGTGTCAGCGCTGATCGCGGTGCGCAGGTAGACGTCTTTGGTCTGGAAGCCTTCGGGCCCCATCTCCGTCCACCAGTTGATGTAGTTCGGCAGCCACTTCTCGAGAGCGCGCTGGAGCTTGCGGTCGCTCGAGAGATTGACGTTGTTCGGGATCTTCTCGCTGTGGTCGATCTGGCTCATGGCTTCCTCTGATCAGGTGCGCTCGTAGTTGAATTTGGGGCGCTCGGGTGTGCCGTAGGTGGTTAGGCCGCCGCGGTCGCCGACTGCGTTGGGGCGCTGGAAGATCCAGTTTTGCCAAGCGCTCAGGCGGCCGAAGATCTTGGTCTCCAACGTCTCGGGGCCCACGAAGCGCAGGCTGGCTTCCATGCCGGTCAGCGCATCGGGGCTGAAGGCGGCACGCTCCTCGATCGCGATGCGCACCTCGTCTTCCCAGTCGATGTCGTCGGGGGTGAAGGTGACGAGGCCGAGCTCTGCGGCGCGCTCGGTGTCGATGGCGTTGGTCTCTTCTTTCAGCTCGGCGACGCGAGCGGGCGTGCCGAAGAAGCGCGACTCGAGGCGTGATAGGCCGTTGCCCATGGGCAGCGGTCCAAAGTTCAGCTCCGAGAGCCGCAGCGTCGGGCCATCCTCCACGTCGAGCATGAAGCTGCGATCCGCCGCGATCAGCAGCTCGAAGAGGCTGCCCGCAAAGCAGGTGCCTTGATCCGCGATGGCGAAGACGGTGCGCGCGCTGAGGTCCAAACGCTTCAGCACTCGCTTCATGTGAAGCAGGATTTCCTTCGCGTACCAGTCGCTCTCGGCGAGCTTCAGGATGGCGCGGTCGCTCTGCAGCACGCGCTCGGCGTCGCCCTCTGTGGTGATCACGACGAGCCCGATCTGCCGCTCATTGAAGCGCAGGTCGAGGATTGCATCGTCGAGCTCGCGGAAGGCCTTGAGCGCCCACACGTCGCAGCCCAGCTCGCGCAACGCCTTCGCGTCTTCAGGCGTGTTGGCCTTCGGCCCGCTGACCTTGAGGTTCGCGACGCGCTTCTCTTCGTCAATCTCCAGGCTGACGTATTCGTAGCGCGTGGCGTTTTCTTCGCGGGTGGGGGAGAGGGGCTTCAGCGTAACTGCCGGGCCGCTGCGTTCCGGCGTTTCCGTGCAGAATTGATGCGTGAGCTTGGCGAGCGCCTCGTCGAACTGGCTCTTCTTTGCGACGGCGTCCACCAGTCCCCACTCGACGGCGCGCTTGCCGCGCACGCCTTCGGCAACCGTGCTGAATGCATCAGCCAGGTCGCGGCGCACCTTGCGCTTGTCCACCAGGCGGGTGAGACCGCCGGTACCGGGCAGCACACCAAGCAGCGGCACCTCCGGCAAGCTCACGGCGCTCGAACCGTCGTCGAGCAGCAGGATGCGCTCGCACGCCATCGCCAGCTCGTAGCCACCACCGGCGCACGCGCCGCCCAGCGCCGCCACCGTGTGGATCCCGCTGTTGTCGGTCATATCCTCGAGGTAAAGCCGCGTCTCGTTGGTGAACTTGCAGAAGTTGACCTTGAACGCATGGGTCGAGCTGCCCAGCATGTAGATGTTCGCGCCAGAGCAGAACACGCGGTCCTTCGTTCCGGCGATCACCACGCACTTGGTCTCCGGGTGCTCGAAGCGAATGCGTTGGATGGCGTCCGCTAGCTCGATGTCGACGCCCAGGTCGTAGCTGTTCTGCTTGAGCACGTAGCCTGGCACCAGCCCACCGTCTTCGGGGATGTCCAAATCCAGCTTGGCGATGGGGCCGTCGAAGCTGAGCTTCCAGTGGCGGTAGCGGTCCGGGTGGGTCTCGAAACGAATAGGCTCCATTGGGGTGCAGTAGCCTACTCTCAGAAAACCTTGCGCTCAAGAAGTATCATGCAGTTGATTGTCTGCGCGCCGGAAGTATACTGCCCGCCTCATGGCTCGAGCGACTCACCCCACTCTTTTGGCTCTTGGTCGCGCAGTTCGCATGCGCCGGCGTGAACGTAGCCTGACTATCGGCGCTCTCAGCAAGCGCGCGAGTGTCAGCGAACGCTTCCTTCACGAGCTGGAGGCGGGCCGCGGCAACATCTCAGTGGTGCGCCTGTGCGACGTTGCTCAAGCGCTCGGGACCACGGCTGCCGAGCTCCTGCGCAAAGCCGAACCCGAAGCGAGCAACGTGATCGCGCTGCTCGGCATGCGCGGGGCAGGCAAGAGCACCGTCGGTCCACGCCTGGCAGCGCGCCTCAAGCTGCCGTTCGTCGAGCTCGATCAGCTGGTGGAAGAGAACGCTGGGATGACCTTGGGCGAGGTCTTCGAGCTGCAGGGCGAAGCGTTCTATCGTCGTCTCGAGCGAGAAACGTTACGCAAGTTCCTGCGGGACACTTCAGGCGGAGTGCTCGCCACTGGTGGCAGCATCGTGAGCGACGCCGAGACGTTCGACCTCTTGAAGCGCAGCTCGACCACGGTCTGGCTCCGGGCGCGTCCTGAGGATCACATGGAACGCGTGCTCGCTCAGGGAGACACCCGCCCGATGCGTAACCGCACGAACGCGATGGCGGAGCTGAAGGCTTTGCTCAAGGCCCGCACGCCGCTCTACGCTCAGGCGGATCATGTCGTCGAGACCCACTCCATGGGCATAGACGGCACGGTCGACTTCCTCGCGGAATCGATCTCCGACGAAGAGCCGGTCGCGGACGCCAACTAGCGCCCGGGCGTTTCGCTCGGCGAAGTCCCGAGAAGGCGCTCAGGTCATACACATCCCGGACCGTATGACTAGCTAGTAGCGCTTCGGTTCGGGGAAGCGCACAAAGCCTGGCGCGCAGCGTGTTGCGGCTCCAGGTCTTGCGCCGCAGTCCGTTCTGCCCTTCGACGTCGGTGCTGAGCGCCTAGTGCGCGGGCCCTTTTCAGCCCCCCTCCAGCATCGCGGTCCTCGTCAGCTGACGAGCCCCCACATCGAAGGTCGGAGGATTGCATGAAGGGTCGTTTGGTTCGCGGAAACGCGGGTGAGCGCGTGATGCCACTCGCGGCAGGAGTTGCCCTGGCTTCGCTCTGGGCGTCCCCGGCCCTGGCGCTCGATGGGGGTGAGCGCGCGCCTGGAGAACCGTTCGAGCCCAAGTGGTCTGCCGACCAGGGAGCGACGGAAGCCCCTGGAGAGACGGAAGAAGCAGACGATGGCATTGGGCTCGAAGTCGGAGTCACTGCCGGCTCCGCTTACGCCTGGCGAGGACTCAACATCTACGCTGCCGAGTCTCAGCACGATCAGCACGGACAAATTGCCCCGTGGATCTCCTACAGCGTGCCTGGCACGGGGCTCAGCCTGGACTACTGGTCAAGCTACCAGACCAACGGTGCGAACAAATCAACGGCCGTTGAGGAGGGCACGGGCGCGGAACAAGATCTCACGGCGACCTACGCATTCGAGGTTTCCGACGAAGTCAGCGTCGATCCCTTCGTCAGCGGCTACTTCTACCCGTTCGCGAAGCAGGCAGCCGCTGGCGTGCAGAACCCGACCTACGTCGAGCCGGGAGTCGGCGTGAACTACGCAACGTTCGTCGACCTTGGAGTGTCCGTCTCGTACATCCATGGCCTGCAGTCGGAGCTGAAGGACGGCCGCCACGGTTACTTGCACTTCGCGGTCAGCAAGGCGGTTCCGCTCACCGATGGCTTCGAACTCAGCGTCGGCGCTGGCTACGGCCTGAAGGGCTACGTCGAAGACGTCGGACAGGACAACGTGCAAGACGTTCAGCTCGATGCGGCGCTGGCTTTCGTCGTGGACTCCGCGACGCTCGCGCCAGGCGTGCACTGGGTGTGGACCGACCTGAACGGCGTCGCGTTCTCACAAGAGCAGTTCACCTACGCGGGGCTCGACGCCTCGTACGCCTTCTGAGGAGCAGGCCATGACTCTCAAGACCAAGACCGTGCTCTTCGTGCTCGGAGGGCTCTTGCTGGTGATGTCCGCCATGACCTACGGCGCGCGCAGCCTGGTGGAGACTCGCTTCGACACCATCGAACGTCAGCAAACCCAGAGCGTCTCCAAGGACGCCATCAGTGTCGTCGACACCATCGTCGAGGAGTTCCTGTTTCGCGGCTACGACTGGTCCGACTGGGACGACATGGCCACGTATCTGGCCGACGGCAACAAGGAGTTCGAGGAAGGCAACCTCACGGCGGACGGCCTGGCGTCCGTGAACTGGGACCATCTGGTGATCTTGCGCAGCGATGGCAAGCGGGTGTTCGCCGGGCGCTGGAACCGCAAGGAGAACACCATCGTCAAGGCGTCTGATGACCTCGAGGCGCTGATCAACGCGCGCATTCTGTTCCCCAGGGATCCAAAAGGGACCGTCGCTGGATTCGCGATGCTGGACGGACAGATCCACATGGTGACCGCGCGCCCCATCTACAAGACCGATCACAAGCCAGGCGCGACCCATGGCTTCATGATCACCTCGCGCGTCGTCGATCAGGCCTGGAAGGATCGCCTGCGCAAGTTCACCTTCCTTGACCTGGAGCTGCTGCCCGTGAGTCAGGCCGCGCTTGACGCGGAGGCGAACACTGCGCGCGAGGCGCTGGATCGCGGCGCCGGGACGCAGCTCCTCGAGCGAGGGAAGGAGAGCCTCGTCACGTACACGCGGGTGAAGGACGTCGCTGGCGCGCCCTTGATGGACGTGCGCATCGTGCGACCCCTGGAGCTCAACAACGCAGCATCGACGATGCTCGCGATGTCGACCAAGGGGCTCGGCATCGCCGGGATCCTGCTGGCGTTGCTCGCGGTGCTGGGCGTTACACGCGGCGTGCTGCGTCCCCTCGGCCGTGTGCTGCGCGGGGTCGAGGCGCTCGAGTCTGGAAGTCGCGCGGAAGTGGATGTTCGTTCCAAGGATGAGCTCGGCGAGCTGGCGAGTGCCTTCAATCGCATGGCAGGCGTAATCGTAGAGCGCGAAGAGTCCTTGCGTCTCGTGCTCGACTCGACGGGCGATGGCTTGGTGCTGTGTGATTTGCAAGGCAGACTGGCGGACCAAGCGTCGGCTCACGCGGTCTCTTGGTTTGGCGCGCCGAACAAATCAAAGCTCTGGAGCTGGCTCCCCCTGGAAGAGAGCGCCGCCGGGCAGATGGAGCTGGTGTTCGAACAGGTCGCCGAAGACTTCATGCCGTTCGAAGTATCTGCTGACATGTTCCCCAAACAGTTTACGCACGGCGAGCGCACCTACCGCATCACCTATCGTCCCATCCGCAAAGCGGAGAGACTGACTTCGTTGTTGGTCGTTGTGCGAGACCCTGACAGCGGTTGCCGAAGCTCGGCTCTTCGCAAACCACGCAGGGAAAGCTCTTCGGTACGCGAGGCTCCTGGGGAGGCGGCGCTTCTTCAACCGACTTCTTGAGGCGACCAAAGCGGTGAGCCGGAAGCGGCTCCAGAACCGGCGGTTCTTCCCCGCGGAAAACAGCTCTGCTGCGCAACATGAGGATGCGCAGTTCGTGCCACATTGCGTCGAGCTGAGCTTCGCTGATATCGAGAAACTTGGCGGCCTCGCCGGCTGCAACGCGGCTGATGGTTTCCCCCGCGTCGTTCGCATCTAGGCAGTAGCTGAGTTGATCCGCCAGGCGCAGCGTGCAGATCATCGAACACCAGCGGGTCCCCGCTTCATACGCCCGACCGAGCTGATGGTGCCAGGCTACGAGGCGCGGGATGGGCTGCGGGATGTTCCAGGCTGCGAGTACATGCGCTCCGAGCACCGCGTGGTCGAAGCCGAAGCGCTCTCGCTCTGCGCGGTGTAGCGAGTCGAAGCTGTTCGCGTTTTGCTCGAGGAGTTCGACGTAGCGCTCCCCCTCCGTCTCGAGCAGCATCAGCTTACCGATGTCGTGGAGGAAGCCGGCCGTGAAGAGCTCGTCGGTTGGCAAAGACAGGTGGGCGGCGAGGTAGCGCGACAGCGCGGCGACGATGGTCCCGTGTTCCAGGATCCGCGCGGCATGAGTGGTCTGGGAGTCGAACAGGTCCAGGATCGCGGCGGTCGTGGAAACTTGGTGCAGCTTCTCGATGCCTACCAGCGCCGCTGCGTGGCGAACTGACGTGCAGCGCACGCGGAGCGCGTAGCCCGCAGAGTTGACCAAGCGGAGCAGGCGAGCGCTCAGGGCACTGT
This sequence comes from Polyangiaceae bacterium, assembly GCA_050183255.1. GTDB lineage: Bacteria > Myxococcota_A > Polyangia > Polyangiales > Polyangiaceae > JAHBVY01. The sequence continues at coordinate 32,052 of JBFXBK010000046.1, forward strand.
CGCTCTCCAGTACGGCTACCAGATCCGCCAGTGGAACCTCGGGATCTCGCGTGAGCTCCGCCAGTTTCCGGGCCGCGAGCGGAAATGGCTTCGCACCCAGGATCCGCCCGGCGCGTGCGGCCATGCTCTGGGCGGCGAGCTTCTCCGACTCGGCGTCAGCTCGCTCACCAAACCACAGCTCTTCATCCACTTCAAAGCTCACGTCTGCCAAGAACGGCCGCGCTCGGCAAAACCGAAGCCACTTCGTCGGCAGCCAGACCCGGAGTGTATCTCCCTGAGATCCGCGGACTTTTTCTGCGCTTCGGCGCTGTCGCGTGGCCCGCCCGTGCTACAGGCGATGAGATGTCCGGTAGCAGACTTCCAGAACAGGGGGCGCCTCAGGCTGAACGCCGGCCCGTAACCACTACGATCCACGGCCACTCTCGCGTCGATGACTACGCATGGCTGCGCGACCCTGCGTACCCGGCGGTCGAGAGCGCCGAGATCAGGGCGTATCTCGAGGCGGAGAACGCATACCTGGACGCGGCGCTCTTGCCGGTGAAGGCGCTCCAGGATCGCGTGTTCGAGGAGCTGCGGGGGAGGGTGCAGCCGAACGACGACTCGGTGCCCTCGCGCAAGGGGGCCTTCTGGTACCAGGAGCGTTACCTCGCGGAACACGAGCACCCTCGGGTGTTGCGTTGGCGCGATGGCGAAGGCCCGGAGCAGGCGGTCTGCCTCCTGGACTTGGATGCGATGGCGAAGGACCACGAGTACTTCGACCTGGACGACTTTTCTCCATCGCCGGATCAAACCCTCTTCGCGTACAGCGTCGACCTTGACGGTTCCGAACGCCATGAGGCACGTTTCCGTAGGGATGATCTGACCGACCTGGACGATCGCATCCCCGACGTCCAAGGAGAAGTCGTCTGGTCGGCTGATGGTCGCAGCGTGTTCTACGCCAAGCTCGACGAGCGCCACCGCCCAAGTCGCATCCTCCGACACGAGCTCGGCTCGCCCATCGAATCTGACGTCCTGGTGTACGAAGAATCGGACCCGGCGTTTTGGTTGTCCGTCGAGGAGACCTCCGACGAAGCCTTCATCGTCATCAGCTCGAATGACAAGGAGACGGCCGAGGTCCGCCTGCTCGACAAGCGTACGCCCATGGCCGAGCCTTGGCTGGTACTCGGCAGGCGTTCGGGGCATGAGTACGACGTGGACCACCACACAGGGCGGCTCTTCGTGCGTACGAATGATCGCCACAAGAACTTCCGACTCGTGGTGACCTCGATCACGGACGTTGCTGAGGGCAACTGGGAGGAAGTGATCCCCCCGAGCGACGACTGCTACCTCCGGGGGTTCGCGTTGTTCGCCAACCACATGGTGGTGTTGGAGCGTGAGGCGGGCCTACCTCATGTTCGCGTGAGGCGCCTGGATTCCGGGGTTGAGCACCGCATCGCCTTTCCGGATCCCGTCTACACCGTATCCATCGGCGACAACCCAGAGTTCGAGCAAAGCGTTCTCCGCTTGAGCTATCAGTCCCTGGTTAGTCCACCCAGCGTGCTCGACTATGACATGGACGCGCGCACCACGGAGCTGAAGAAGCAGCAAGAGATTCCGAGCGGATATGACAAGAGCGAGTACACGTCACGGAGGTTGTTCGCTACCGCAGCGGATGGCGCGCGAGTGCCGATCTCCTTGGTGCACCGCATCGACTCGCCTCCTCACCCCCAGACCCCGCTCTATCTCTATGTCTATGGCTCCTATGGCGCGACGATCGATCCGTACTTCAGCCCGAATCGCCTGAGTCTATTGAGTCGCGGTTTTGCGTTCGCGATTGCCCACGTGCGCGGCAGTAGCGTCATGGGTCGGCACTGGTACGAAGACGGGAAGGGCCTGAAGAAGCAGAACACCTTCAGTGACATTCGGCTCGCCGTGGAGGAGCTCGAGCGACAAGGGATTTCTTCCAAGGGACGCGTGACGATCAGCGGCGGCAGCGCAGGTGGCATGGCTGTCGGGGCCGTGATCAATCAAGCGCCAAGCTATTTCCACGCGGCAGTGGCTTCCGTGCCCTTCGTCGACTGCTTGAACACGATGCTGGACAGCAGCCTGCCGCTGACCCCCCCGGAGTACAGCGAGTGGGGTAACCCCGAGCTAGACCCCGAAGTGTACCGCTACATGCTTGGCTACAGCCCGTATGACAATGTGGTGGCACAG
>JBFXBK010000047.1:0-34196 GCA_050183255.1 Polyangiaceae bacterium
TGGAGGTCAACGCGTTGGTTCAGCGAGTCGACGGACAATTCGTGGATGTGCAAGACTTGTCGGTGGGAGGCGATGGCAATCAGGTGCTGGGTGGCGACACGACTCAATCGATTGGCGACGAGGTGCCCGTCGGGCTCTCAGGCTACACGGCCGTGCTAAGCGCGAACGAGCGCGCGCTCTTCACGATCGGCGGCACGCAAGGCAACTCCCCACTGAAGATTCGCCGCCTCAGCACGCTTCCGGGACCGCAAGCTTGGGAGGAGCTGGACTTTGAAGGAACCTTCGGTCGGATGCTTGCAGCCACCTATCGCGCTGGCAACCGACAGCTCGTCACGCTCGATGAGACCGGCGGGTACGGCCGCCTGCGTCTGTTTGACCTTCAGTCGACGATCGGCCTAGATCTTGGGACTTGGCCTGTCTCGGGCTCCGTCTCCCGGGTCTACCTGGTGCCGACCGCCGACCGAGGGGTACTGCTTGTCGCCACGAAGAACGGTAGCTTCCGTGCGGCAAAGTTCACCGTAGTCGAGGGCCAGGCCGCGGTGGAGTGGCACGTGTTTGGCGGCGGGACGGTCGTGGCTCGACCTCGCTTGGGGTCAAAGGGGCTCGACCTGACGCTTGTCGATGGCAACGGTGTTCGGATCGCGACTCGAGTGCTCCCGTCACAGTTCGTGGCGGGAGGTAGCTTGGGAACTTGTCTGCAGTGAAACCCGCTCGCGTCGCGTTCTTGGTAGGCGCTCTGGTTGCCGTCGTTGTCGCCCAGCTCGGGGGCGCCTGCGCCCCTGTGGACGAGGGGACGATTAAGGCAGGGGGGACCGGAGGCGCGACGACGGCTGGGAGCTCTGGGGGGGAGCAGGGAGGCTCCTCAGGCTTGGCTGGTGGAAGCGGCGGGTCTGCCAGCCAAGCTGGCAGCGCCGGGCAGGCGGGGAGCGGGGGCACCGCACCACGTGCCAAGCTCGCGTGGGAGCCGCTCGCAGAGATAGGGGGTTGCAAGTTTGAGCGCGTCACCAACCTCTCGGAGCTAGCGCCTTTCCTAGAGTGGAAACCCTGCGAGGAGAACGCGTGCGAAGTAGCATGGCCTCACTTTGAAGACTTCGCCGCGGGAGATGTCACTATCACTCCGAACTCCTCACTCGCTGATCGCGCTGGGGCAATCGGACTTGCGTTCATTATCGGATCAGTTACGTATGTGGCGTTTGTCGATCCATCTGGTCAGATCCTTGCGGCAGTTCGACCTGCGATCCCTGACTGTTTCGTCGGGGGAACGGGCGTCACGAACGATGAATTCGGCGTCCAGGTCGGATGGAAGGTAAGCAATCTTGTCTATCGAGACGGAATCGTCCGAATCAACCGCAAGACGGGAGCACTTACCAGTGCGGTGGAGGTACAAGGGCTCTTCGAAGGGGCGCTGCCTACGTTCCTACCCGAGTTCAGCAACAATGCGTGGTTGACTAGCCTGGCCTACCTCGACAGCATTTGGAGCATCGACCGCGACGGGGTGGCAACGGAGGTGGTTCCTCCGATCGGCACGCAGTCGCTGGGCCGAGCCGAAGCGATTCAGCTCCCCGATGGTCGGCTGCTGTTCTCTGAGCTGATCGAAGAGGTTCCTGGCGATGAGTCGTCTCAGAACTGGATCTTGAAGACCTTCGCCCAGGGCGCGATCATCGATCTTACCCCCAAGGGCCAGAGTTGGGGGAGCCTTGCGTGGGCTGGTGACCGCTTGGTTGCCATGCGTGCGTACAATCTTGTCCGCGACTACAACGTGTTTGAGCGGTCAGAGGTCTGGGCTGGGGAGCTACCCCTAGCCGCTACCTCGTTCTCGCCGGTACTGCTTGGACCACATTCTGGAGAGGAGTCCCTGGCCCAGGCGGAGACCGCGGCGGTGGCAAGTGAGGAGTACTACGTCGCGGCCCTACCGAAGTCCGCCGCGGGCACTGGTAGGTTTGCCGCGTGGAATCTGACGACCAGCGCGAAACGAGAGGTCGAGTTGCCTGGCGTCGAACAGCTGTCCCGCTTCCTGGGAATCGCCGATGGTCGCTTCTATCTCCCCGTCAACGATGGCGGCTCGCCCAACCGCATCAAACGTTACTCGCTAAAGGACCTGTGATGAAACGGACAACGATTGCCCTGAGCCTCATGATCATCTGTGCTGGCTGCGACGAAGACCGGGTTCATGGCGCTCGATCCTTGACGACGGCGGTGAGCACACCACTGGGCACCCTGCCTCCAGAGTTCTCTGGCACTTGGAAGCCTGTGCTAGACGCGGACTACCGCGCGAAGATGAAGGAGTCCTACGTCAAGCATCGGCGACCCGGCATGCCGAGCTACGAGAAGTGGTCCCGCGGAACGAGGGGCCTGGCTCAAGCTACTTGGAAGTTCGAACCGGGGGAGTTGGTGGCGACACTGGGGGACCAACAGCAGCGCGTGCCGTTTAGGATCCTCAGCCAGACGGACTCGAGGATCGTTCTGAAGGTGAAGCACGAGCGATTGGGTAACCTCGAGCTGGAACTGCGCCAGGTCGAGGATCAGGCACTTGAGCTACGCGTGTCGACCTCGACGTCCAGCCAGGCACCACCGATCCGCCTTGTTCGAGCTAGGAGCTGATTTCTCTGTGGAATTCGCCTAGCGTGAAAGAATGTCTCGGTCCAGCTCGCCTTTCCGTTCGCTCTTCACGGTGGCCATCGGCGGGCTGCTGGTGTCTGGATGCGCGTTGGGGCCCTGGTATGCAGAACGAGAAGAGCGAGAGTCTCTGCTCCGCCCCGAGCACGGCTCCGTGGAGCGGGCTGGCTCTCGCACTCGGCAGGCAACCATCAGCCGTCTCTCTCGCCAGCTGCAGGTACACGTTCTTGAGTCCGCCGTTTGTGAGGAGCGGGGCGAGAAGATTGAAACAAGCCGCGTCTTCGAAACCAGAGACTACAACGGGATGCTAGCCTTTGAAGGAACGCTCGCGGGCATGGGCATCGCGGTTCCTCTCCTGATCCCATCCACTGGCGGCCAGCGTCTGATTGGACTGGCGCTACTCGGGCTACCCCTCACCACGGTGTTTACGGTCGAACTCCTTCGTCCCACGCACCGTGAGCGATACCGCGAGTCGGAGCCGACCCCCTACAGCTACACACGCCGCTGCCCCTCCAGCGTCTTGTCCTCCGTCCTGGTCGAAGTCGAACGCGCAGACGGAACCAAGCAGAGCGCGCGCACCGACGCCGAAGGCATCGCTCGCTTCGCCGTCGACCCCAAGCAGAGTGTGACGGTTCGGGTCGAGGGAGTCGCCGATCAGGTTTCTCCAGCCGCCATAGCGACTCCCGACGCGGCGTCGGAGTAGCAAGTTCACATCCCAACCGCACCACAAATCAAAACGAACTTCTGACCCGTAGGTTAAGGGATGCAGCCCCCGATAGTCAGCCTCCTGACTAAGCATTGCTCGCTACCATTAAAGGCCTCGTAAATCTTGAGGTCAATATTCCCTGCGGAATATGCCCGACCCGGCGGCCGGCACGAAAGTCTAACCCTTTGGTCAGCGCCTGAGCCCTATCTGGGCCCTGAACGCTCTCAGAGACCCCCCACTCGGGCCACCCGTCCCTCTTTGTTCCGCGCGGTGCTGATGCACACAAAGAGCGGGCGGAGACGGAGCAGCTTGAAAAATGCGCGAACGTCGCGCGAGGTGCCGCGACGGAAGTCTAACCTGTGGGTCGCTTCCGTTGCGGGGCTGGGGGTGAGTGGCACAGCGAACGGGATTCGAACTTTGCCGTGCGGATTAGACTTCGCGTCTCGGCTACGACGTCTGATTGTAGCTCGTATTCTCGAGCAAGATGATGTTCGTCTTGGAGCGCGTCTCGCCGGCGTTGGTCACGTAGACGGCGGGCTTGTCCACGATGGGGCACACCTTCTCGCAGGCGCCGCAGCCGATGCAGAGCGTCGGATCCACGTGAGGCTTCTGCACCTTGATGCTGGTCATCTTCGCGTGGCCTTCACCCTCGTAGTGGCTCTCGCGCTTCGGAACTTCGGTGTCTTCCGCCCAGATCGCCTTGGGAGACGTCGGGCAGAACTCCTCACACACGATGCAGGGCGTCGCCATCGACCAGGGCAAGCAGCGGCCCTTGTCGTACATCGCGGTGCCGATGGAGATGGGCTTCTGACCGACGCCCATCTTCTCCTTCTCGTCGATCTTCTGGATCGCACCCGTCGGGCAGACTTGCCCGCACAGCACGCAGGAGAACTCGCAGTAGCCAATGCGCGGGATGAGAATGGGCGTCCACAGGCCCTCGATGCCGGCCTCGAAGAAGGCGGGATGGAGCGCGTTGTTGGGGCACACCTTCATGCACTCCGCACAGCGGATGCAGCGCTCGAGGAACTCGCGCTCTTCGACTGAGCCCGGCGGGCGGATCACCTTCTCGCTGTACGCCTTGTCCGGCCAGTTCGCGATGCGCATCGCGGGGATGCCGATGGCGCCTGCACCGACAGCCGCCAGCGCCGTGCGGCGCTCGAGGTTAGGCTTCTGGATGGTGCCCTTGCGATTCGGCAGGAAGCGGAACTTGATCACGTCCTCCGGGCACGCGCTCTCGCAGTTGAGGCACATGTGGCACTCATCCTGACGATGCTTCACGCCGCCCTGGGGGCTATCGGCGCCCTGGCAGTTGACTAGGCACAGGTTGCAGTCGGTGCACTTGGCATGGTCTTTTTCCATGCCGAAAAGCGCAAACCGGGAGAAAACTCCCAAGAACGCGCCCAGCGGGCACAGCGCGCGACACCAGAACCGCGGGATGAAGCGGTTCATGAACAGGATCGCGACCAGGAAGAAGATGATGAACCAGGTCTGGTGGAAGTAGAACTGCTTCGAGGTCCAGACCGACTGCGCCAGGAAATCTTGAGTGCCGTCCGCCGCGATCTGGAGCGGCCGAATGTTCGTGTCTGCGATGGCGGTCCCGCCATGGATGCCCAGGTACTGCAGCGCCGGCAACACACCGAGGCCCACGGTGCGCACGGCGACGCAGATCGGATCCAGCAGCCCCCCGATGGCGCTCCCCGCAGCCGCTGCCGCGAGGAAACCAAGCATGAGGTAGTACTTGCCTGACTGCCACCACTTGGTGGTGTTCGCGCTGACTCGCTTGTTCCCCTTCACGTAGCGGGACGGGAAAATCCACGCGAAGAAGTGGTGCATGGTGCCAAACGGGCAGATCCAGCCGCAGAACACCCGGCCAAACACCAGGGTGAGCAGCAGGACCCCGAGGGACCAGGCAATGCCCCGATAGATCGTGTGGGTCGAGAGCAGCGTCATCGCGCCGACGAACGGATCCGCCGACAGGAAGATTTCCACCGGGTAAGGCAGCCGCACCGGGGAACCAGAGTCCGCCGAGAAGGTCCCCCGGAACGCAGTCTGGAAGAGGAAGTACAGGAACAGCGAGATGAAGGCGACCTGGGAGACGCGCCTCACCCAAACCAAAATCTGAATGCCCTTACGCGCCGGGATCCCCGACCCCGGGCGCTTCTTCTTGGGCTTCGCGTTTTTTGGGGGGAGAGGCGCAGCAGGTGCCGCCGCGTCTGACGCCCCCGCCGCAGCAGTGCGCTCAGAAGGAGCCGCGTCAGAACTCGTCGCTGCGACCGCAGTTGCAGCCTTGGAACCACAGCCTCCGGTCGCGCCGCAGCCACAGGCGCTTTTCCCCGCGGTAGCGGGAGCCGGCTTGACACCCAGTCCGGATCTCAGCGCCTGCCCTGAGCTCAGCGCCTGCTCGGTGGTGACTCCGTCCAGGGCCTGCACCTCGCCGGCGACTCCCAGCCAGGGGATGGGCGCCGGCAAGTCGCCCTCGAGCGCCACACGCGCTCGAGCCGCGCCGGCTCCGTGAGTTGCACGGGTAGCGTCCGAAGTACCATTCGGTGACGTGCCCTGAGAATGCATCTGTTCCTCGCGGAAACTGCCAGGCGCATCCGAGGTCAGACCTCGACGACCCGCAGCTCCTTCCAGTTCATGTTGCCGATGCCGCGTTCATGGCCGAGCTTGAGGTACTCGACGTTTTCCGGCTTTTCGCCGATCAGCGTGCAGCCATAGGCATCCACCGCGACCTGATCCAGGCTAGCGATCACCTGGTGCATGTCCTTGGCGTCGTCGATGTTGCCGCCTTGAGGGCCGTTGCGCATCAAGACGCGCGTCGCGTCCACCACCGTCAACGTGGGGCGCATGAAGGTCGCCAGATCCGCGATGCTGGTGTTGATGTTCTGGTGCAGGCGATTGCGACGGCCACCGAGGACGCCGTACCAGTTCTTCATCGCCGCCGTGTACTTCGACAGGTTGTGGTGCTTGGCCACCGGTATGTTGATGACCTTGTCCGCGTTGACGAGCGGCGTGTACACCGGCCACTGGTCGAGCACGTCCCCGCGCATGCGCATCTCACGGAAACGATGCTCCGCGGGGATAATCACGGTCGCGCCCAGGCTGTGGGCCGCGCGCCAGATCCCCGAGCGCTGGAAGCAGCGGTTTGGCTCGTTGCAGGAGGCGTCGGTGACGATCACCTTCGATGCGCCAGCGTCGAACACCATCTTCACCACCGCCGCGACGACCAACGGATTGGTGTTCGCCGCGTGAGCTGGCTGACGATCCCAGCCAATGTTCGGCTTGATGGAGACGATGTCGCCACGCGAGATGAACCGCTTCATCCCACCCAGAGCCTCAACCGCCAGGCGCACCAGCACGTCGGGGTCTGTGCTGCTCTTGGCGATCGCCATCACCGGCAGGTCAGCAGCGGCGACCTGGAAGTCCCGGACCTGGCGCTCGCCCAACGGGGTCGCCAGGCCGAATCCGCCTGGATCGTAAGTGAGCTTGGCGGTGACCGCGGCTGCACCCATCACCGCACCCGCCAGCCCGACGCGAGTCAGCGCCTCCCGGCGTGGGATCACCACGCGGCTCTCTCTCGACGGCTTGGCAGACGGATCACGCCCCATGAGGCTCACCTTGATCCAGGAATGACGTAACGTCAAGTTTGTTCATGTCTGCGACTTCATTGAGGTTTTCTGGATTTTGCGCTCCAGGGCGCTCGACAATGGGCCCACTGCTGGAGCGCGCCGGGTCGATTGACCAACCTGCCACACACGAGCGTCGAAATGCGCCGGTGCAGTATCCCCCAACCACTGAGGTGTCGCGAGCAATCCGCAGAAGCGCCTGGGTGGTCCAAGTTGCCAACGAGCGCAGCGTCGCGAATTGCGTGGGGTGGGTTGTGCAAGGGCCGATCAGGAGCTAAGTTCCGCGCCCCTTTGCTCCCGGAGTCGGCCCAAAGCCCCTCGAGAGCACGGCCAAAGCGTGGGCTTACTAAGCGGTCCACGAGAGAGCGAGCCAAACGATGAAAGCTGAAATCCACCCCAATTACGACGTCGTCTCCGTGAGCTGCGCCTGCGGCGCCACCTTCGAGACGCGTTCGACCTCCAAGGAGCTACACGTCGACGTGTGTGCCTCCTGCCACCCGTTCTTCACTGGCAAGCAGCGCCTGGTGGACACCGCGGGTCGTATCGACCGCTTCAAGAAGAAGTACGGCAAGTAGTCGTCGCGCGCGCACGGCGCGCTGATCGCCGGGGCCCCGCTGCTTGGCAGCGCTGGGCCCTTCGGCGTTTTGTACGCGTTCATTGGCCTCATCTGCCGGTCTGGTCGACGCGCGCTATATACCCTTGGATGAGCGCGCCGACGAACACCGACGAAGCGCCCCGCCCAGTGGTAGGCGGTCAAGCGCTGCTCGAAGGCGTGCTGATGCGCACGCCGGAGCGCGCGGTCGCCGTGGTGCGGCGACGTGACGGGCGGCTGGTTGAGCGCGAAATCCCGGTGCCGCGCCGCGCGCGCACACGGGCGGGGCGCATCGTGGGGGCGCCCTTCATGCTGCTGGACGCGCTTCGCGTGGGCAGCGCGGCCCTGCAATTTTCCGCAAAGATTTACGAGGAAGACGAGCGGGGCAGCGCACCTAACGTCGGCGGCATGCTGATCTTGCTGTGGCTCACGGGGGGACTGACCGACGACGTGGAGAGCGCGTCTGCTGAAGGCAGTGGGGCGCCGATGCTCGAAATGGAGCAGCTCGAGCTGCGCCACATCGTGCCCATGGCGATCTCGGCGTCGTTCGCGCTCTTCATGTTGTTCACGGCGCCGCAAGCGGTGGCTTGGCTCGTTGCCTGGCTGCTCGGCTTGCTGGGGTTGAGCGTGCCGGTCAGTGGCTTCGTGTTTCAGCTCATCACCGTGGTGACGCTGCTCGTGGGGGTCGCTGCGTATGTGGGCCTGCTGGGCCGCATCTTGGAGATCCGGCGCCTGTTCATGTTCCACGGCGCCGAGCACAAGAGCGTGCACGCGTTCGAGCAGGGGCTGCCGCTGCGCGTCGAAAACGCCGGGCGGCAAACGCGGCTTCACCCACGCTGCGGTACGAGCCTGATCATCACGCTGGCGCTGCTGAGTCTGCCTTGGTTCTGGGGTCTCGCCTCGGGTCTGGTCTGGTTTGGGCTGAGCCCGCTCTGGGCAAACCTGGCGCTGCTCGGGCTCAAGCTCGCGTCAGCGCCGGCGCTGCTCGCCCTGAGCATCGAGGTGCAGCGGTTGATCGCACGGGACGTGGGGCGGCTTCGGGTGCTACGAACGCCGGGCTTCGCGTTTCAGCGACTCACGACTCGAGAGCCAGCAGCAGATCAGCTCGAGGTCGCGTTGCACGCCCTGCGCCGAGCACTGGCCCAATAACGCTCCTCCCCCCCCGATCATGATCCCCGTCGACAAACTCCAACAAGTGGAGCGCCGTCAAACCGAGATCGACGCGCTGATGTGCGATAGCAGCGTGCTCGCCGACTCCAGGAAGTTGCAGGATCTGAACCGCGAGCGCAGTCGCATCCTGCCCATCGTGCAGGCGTTTCAGAAGTGGCGTCAGATCGAGAAGCAGATCACGGAGGATAAAGAGGCGCTGGACGATCCGGAGCTAGGGCCGCTCGCGAAAGAAGAGTTGCCCGAGCTGGAGGCGCAGCTCGAGGCCGTGGAGCAGCAAATCCGCGTGCTGCTGTTGCCGCAAGATCCGGCAGACGAGAAGAACACCATCCTCGAAATCCGGGGTGGCACCGGTGGTGAAGAAGCCGCCTTGTTCGCAGCCGATTTGTTCCGCATGTACGCGCGCTACGCGGAGCACCGCGGCTGGAAGGTCGAGGTGCTGAGCAGCAGCGAAGCCAGCGCTGGCGGCTACAAGGAAGTCATCGCGCTGATCAGCGGGGACCGCGTCTTCTCGCGCATGAAGCTCGAAGCCGGCGTGCACCGCGTGCAGCGCGTGCCCGAGACGGAAACCCAAGGCCGCGTGCACACTTCCACCGCGACAGTCGCGGTGCTGCCAGAAGCCGAAGACGTCGAACTCGAGATCGACGAGAAGGATCTGCGCTACGACATCGCCCACGCGTCTGGCCCCGGCGGCCAGTCCGTGAACACCTCGAACAGCGCCGTTCAAATCACGCACTTGCCTACGGGCATGGTGGTCAAGTGCCAGGATGAGCGCAGTCTGCTCAAGAACAAGCAGCGCGCGCTCAAGGTGTTGAAGAGTCGTTTGCTGGATATCGAGCGCCAGAAGCAAGCCGACGCGATCCGCGACGAACGTCGAGGCATGGTCGGCGCGGGCGAGCGCTCGGAGAAGATTCGCACCTACAACTTCCCCCAGAATCGCCTGACCGATCACCGCATCGGGCTCACGCTCTACAAGTTGGATCGCGTCGTCGAAGGGGATCTCGACGAGCTGCTCGACGCAGTGGCATCCTGGCAGCAGGCGGAACGCCTGAGAGGCCAGGAGACCAACGGAGAGTGACGGAGCAACGCCTAGACAGCGACGCGCTACTGTGCGCCCTGGTGCTGGTACCAACCAGCTTCTCCAGGAATCGCTTCTACGAGCTCTTCGAGGGCCCGGGCGGCAAACGCGTGCGCAAACGCGCCAAACGTTTGCGCGGCCTGATCCGCCAGTTGCTCGGTCGGGGGAGAGAGCAAGCCGAAATAGTCGGCCGTCAGGAGCTGGATGACGGCAGCGTCCTCATGCGTTTCCGTGTGGATAATCTGGGGTTCCAGCGCACCACGTCGCTCAACCCCCTCGAGATGAGCATCGTGAACTTCGCCCTGCACCGCGCTGGCAAGCAAGAGCTGCCACTCGAAGATCGGGAGCGGGTCGAAGGCGCGCTGATGCGCCTCGCGCCCCAGGCCATCGGCTCAGGCCCCGAGAGCTTCCCGCCGGAGTCGGCGCCCTAGCCTCGACTGCGCCTCGCCTCAGCGGGTCGCGTGCACGCCGGAGTCGCGCCGCGCTTGGTCTTGGCTCTGGGAGTCTCGCAGCTCACTCACCAGCGCTTGGGCTTGCTCCGTGCTCACTCCGAGGCGTGCGAAGCGCGCCACATCGATGCCAAGCTTGCAGTAACCGTCGCCGAGCAGCGCATCCACGCAGGCGTCTGCGATCATCACCAAGCGCACATGAGGCTCGTGCTCGCTGTCCAGGTCGTGGTGAGCCGCACAGCAGTCAACTATTTCCGCAGGGAGCCGCCAGGCCATGGCCACTTCAGCACCGGCAGTGGTGTGGTAGCGCTCGACGAGAGTGCGCACCAGGCGCATGTTCTTGGTCGGAGGTAGCTTTGCCAACAGGCGGTAGATGCGCGCCTCACCGATGTCGTGCAACAGGCCGCACATGTAGTCGTACTCGAAGCGCTGATTCAGGCGCTTGGCGATCAAGCGCGTGGCAGTGCCAGCCAGCACTGAGCGACGAAAAGACTCCGCGACCTGCTCCTGGAAGGCGCCGACGCCTTGAGTGGAGGCGCCGTACACCACCTGGAAGAGCAAGTCGCGCGTCGTCGCGAGGCCCAGCCGAATCACAGCGTCGCGGGTGCTTGGCGCGGCATAGCCGCGATAGTAAGCCGCAGAGTTTGCCACCGAGAGAAACCGCGCGGCAATGGGCGGATCGGTGTCGATCAAGTCGCCCAAGTCACCGGGCCCCGCCTTCGGGTCGTTCGCCAGCTGGAGCGCGCTAGCCGCGACTTGCGGCAACACGGGCAGCGACGTGATACCTCGACGCATCAAGCGCAAGAGGCCCTTTTCGAGGGCGCTCTGGGGCTCCTCGGTGGTGGCTAGCGGGAGACTCATCGTCGGCCTCCGCTGACCGGAAATAGTGACGGGCGCTCATAGCCTGCACTCACCGCCGGATGCGTCGGTGGCAGCACCTTGAGCACCGTCTGCGAGCGGGCCAGCGCTGCGCCTTCCCTCGAAGCGACCACCGTACGGTTACGGCCGGCACGCTTGGCATTGTAGAGCGCCTCATCAGCGCGCTTGATCAGCTCATCGAGGGTCTCGTCGTCGCGACGCGCGTCGAACACCGCGACACCGATGCTGAGGGTGACCTGGTCGATGCCATGACTTGCGAGGTCCAAGGCGCTGACCCCTTTGCGGTGCCGCTCGGCGACGAGACGTGCCGACTCCTGTCCAGCGCCCGCGACGAGCACCAAGAACTCTTCACCGCCGTAACGACCCAGGGCGTCACCCGGACGAATGCCATCCTTCAGGCAACGACTGACCTGACGCAGCACTTCGTCACCCACGTCGTGACCGTAAGTGTCGTTGATGCGCTTGAAGTGATCGACGTCGAGAAAGAGGATCGCGAAGCGCTCGCACCCTTCGTAGTAGGCGCGGAGCGCGCTCTCGAGGGTGCGGCGGTTGTGAAGCCCCGTGAGCGGGTCGATCTCCGCGCTGCGCCGCAAGTGATCCCGCTCGCGTCGCAAGCGGCGGAGTGCATCGCGGAAACGCTTGTTGCGGAGCTGAACTTGGATGCGTGCCTTGAGCTCGGCGTCGCGCTCTGGACGCACGATGAAGTCATCCGCTCCCGCTAGGAGTCCCCCGGCGACTAGCCCTTCGTCCGTGTCGCTCCCCTCCCCCACCAAAACAATCGGGGTCGCGCGCTGCATGTCCGAAGCACGCAGCTCACTGCACACCTCGAGACCACTCAGTCCGTTGAGGTCGGCGCTGAGCAGGATCAAATCGGGTTCCCACTCCGCTACCACGCGGAAGACGTCGTCGACGTCGTCAATGGCCAGGCACTCGTGCCCAAGCAGGCTGACCGTCGCCTTGAGCCGTACGGCTAGCCCAGTCGCTGAGACTGCTACCAAGACGCGCGCGTTGGTTTCGGCTCGCGGAGGTGTAGTAGAGAACTGAGGAAACATGAGACACCGCTGCCCGGCCGCGACGTCATGTAGCGAGGATCGGGCGACGTACCTCTGAACGGCAGCGCTCAGAGGAGCTTGAGCACCCTTCGCTCGAAGCGCCTTGGTTCTCGCGATCAGTTTGAGCAGCTGACGACAGCGAACCCGCCGCGCTCGCTGCACTCGCAGCCAGCGCCGAGAGCCGGCTGAACGCAAGCACAGGTCGCCGTTTCGGCGCACTCGGCGAGCCAGGCGCAGCCGGCGCCACCGGAAGCGGACTCGTTGCAGAAGTAGCCCTCTGGGCAGACGCCCTCGCCGCATGCGATGCATGACCCGTCGGCGCACGGGTCGCTCGGGTCGTCCCCTGCTGTCGTGGGTCCGGAGCTGCCGCTGGCGCCGTCGGTGCCATCACCCGCTGCGGCGCCGTCACCTGGGTGACTGGCGCCTGGCGTGCCGCCGCCGCAGCCCCACTGAAGCGCCACCCCGAGGCTCGCCACCCCAATCAAGAGTCTCGCAACAATCCTCACCGGCTCCCGGTATACCGAGAGCCGGTGAGGTTACACAAGCGGGCCTTGGTCCAGGCGGTCATGACCGCTACAAGAATGCCGTGGATGTAACTCGTGCCCTCCAAGAAACCACCGGGGTCCGCTGCTCGACGGACCCCGCGGACCGCGTCGCTTACGCGCGAGATCTGTGGCCCAAGAAGTTGCTCGAGATCCGGGGTGGCCAAGTCGCGGATCATCGTCCGCTCGCCGTAGCGTGGCCTGAGACGGGGGAACAAGTCGCGGACATCGTACGCCTCGCGCGAGACGAAGGCCTGTCGCTGGTGCCGTTCGGAGCCGGTAGCGGCGTGTGCGGCGGCGTGCTGCCTGACCCCACGAGCGTCGTGCTCGATCTCAAGGGCATGCGCAGCTGGAGCATCGACGACGACGCGCCGTTGATTGACGTTGGCGCGGGCGCGATGGGGATCACCCTCGAAGAGGATATCCAACGGCGCGGTCACACCATCGGACACTTCCCGTCGAGCATCCTGTGCTCGACGGTCGGTGGCTGGATCGCCGCCCGCGGCGCGGGCCAGTGCTCGGGGCGCTACGGCAAGATCGAAGACATGGTGGTGAGCCTCGAGCTCGTCACCGGCAAGGGTGAGCTGGTCGAGCTCAAGCGACGCCAGCTCGGGCCCAACTTGATTCCCTTGCTCGTGGGCAGCGAAGGCACGCTCGGCGTGATCACGCGCGCCAAGCTGCGTCTCCATGCGGCACCGGCCACGCGCGCGTTCATCGCCTACGAGTTCAGCTCGACAGAAGCGGGCTGGGAGGCGCTGCGTGAGCTGTTCCAGGCCGGTCTGCGCCCCGCCGTGTCCCGCCTCTACGACCCGGTGGACTCGTTCTTCCTCAAGCAGGGCGCGGTGAAGAAGCCAAAGGGGCAAGGCGGAAAGAAGCACGTCGGCGGCGGCGGAAAGCAGCGCATGCTGCGGGGCCTGCTCAGCCAACCGAGCGCACTGAATGCGCTGATTGAAGCCACCGAAGGCAACCTGCTTGGGGGCGCGACGCTGGTATTGATCTTCGAGGGCGAAGGCGACGCGACCGCCGCTGATGCCGACCGCGCGATCGCGATCTGCAATCGGCTGGGAGGCAAGGCGCGAGGTGAAGGTCCCGCGCGTCACTGGCTCGAGCATCGCTACAGCGTGAGCTATCGTCAGGCGCCGGTGTTCCGCCTCGGCGCGTTCAGTGACACCATGGAAGTCGCGGCGCCGTGGTCGAAGCTAGGTACGCTGTACGACGCCGTGCGCGCCGCTCTGGGCAAACACGTCTTGGTCATGGCGCACCTGAGCCATGCGTATCCCGACGGATGCAGCATTTACTTCACGTTCTCGGGCGTCGCCGCTGACGACGAGAAAGCCATCGCGAAGTATGACGCCGCGTGGCGCGCGGCGATGGACGCCGCGATCGGCGCCGGTGGAACGCTGAGTCACCACCACGGTGTAGGGCGCAGCAAGGCGCCGCGGCTGGGGCGCGAGCTCGGATTTGGAGTGGAGCTGGTGCGCCGCCTGCAGCGCAGCTTGGATCCTGATCAGCTGTTGAATCCAGGCAATTTGCTGCCGCGAGAGGACGCGCCTCAGGACTGGAGCCAGGCGCTCGACGAAGCCAAGGCGCCGCTCGGGATCGACACCCAGAGCCTCCTCGCAACCTTCCGCGGGGAACAGACCTTGCACTTGATCGAAGAGCAGCTTGGGGCCGCCGGGCTCAGCCTGCGCCTGTCTCAGACAGACATGCAGCAAACGCTCGCGACCTGGCTCGCAAACGGCATGCCCGGCGCGCGCGACGCATACGCCGACCCGGTGGAGCAACGCGTCGCTGGCTTGGTAGCGCGCTTGCCCTCGGGTGAGACCCTCGGCATTCGTCCCACCCCGCGGCGCGCGGTAGGGCCAGACCTTGGCGCGCTAGTCTACGGAATGGGCGAGCGCTGCATGCGGGTCGAGCAAGCCACGCTGTGCGTGTCGCCGCGCTCGGCGGAGACGTCCCGCGAGCTCCACTTCGACTATCCTAGGAACCCAGAAGCTAGCCCCGCGGAAGCGCGCTTGATCGACGCGGTGGCGGACGGCGTCGCTCACCCGTCGAGCTGAGCTGTCACTCGCCCTTGGGTTTCTGCGCTAACACGATGATGCTGGGCGAGTTGGGACCGAAGAACACGCCCGGGGTCGCGATCTGTCCGCTCGCGTTGCGGATCAAGAAGCCGACGTCGTGCAGCAGCTTCCCGAGTTCGTGCAGGGCGTATAGCCGCAAGGAATAGTTGCACTCCTTGGAGCGACCGTCGTCGAGCATCACGGTGCGCTTGACCTTGAGTCGGCTCGTGATCCAGTCGACCTGCGCGTCATCCATGCACACGCAGCCGTCGCCTTCGAACCAAACGGAGCTCGGCGTCTGAACCGCCACGTAGTCGCGGTTGACGATGTCGAGCAAGAAGGTGCCGCCAGGGCGCAGCGCGCGGAAGATGCGCTGAGCGACGTTGATGTTCTTCTCTTCTTCGAAGTAGCCGAACGCGGAACTCCAGCAGTAAACGCCATCGAAGGTGTCTTCGAAGGCCATCTCGCGCATGTCGCCCTGCAAGAAGTTGAGCTTCTGCCCGCGCTCCTGCGCAATCTCCTGTGCCTGAGCGAGCATCGTGATCGAGAGGTCGTAGCCGACGACCGCGTAGCCGCGCGCGGCAAGCTCGACGGCGTGCTCACCAGAGCCGCACGCAAGGTCGAGGACGACGCCACCGCGTGCCACGCCCAGGGACTGCTCGATGAAGTCCACTTCAGCTGCGATCTGCTTGGGTTTGGGCGTGAAGATCGCGCGCCCAAAGTCGTCACCGAACAGCTCTTCCCACCAGGGGCGGACCTTGCGCTTGACCTGGGCTTCCTTGACGGCGCGCTCCTTGTCGACATTGGAGCGCGGCGGCGGTGGACGCTTCTTCGGTGGCGGCGGAGGCTTGGCCTTGCCATCCGCGTCGGGGGTCGACTCGGGGGCCAGCTCTGCGTCGGCGATCTCCTCGGCATCCAGGTCCTCGAGGGATTCCTCCTCCTCGTCGTCGTCTACCGCGGCGGGGGGACGCTCTGGCTCCTTGATGCTGATGATGCGCATCGCCAAGAGCGCCGAAGGCTGCGACGGCGCGACCTCCATCTTGGGCTGACTCGTCGGCACTTCGTCGTCAGGGATCGTCACGCCCTTCACTGCAGCCGGTGCCTCTTCGTGAGACGCAGGAATGTCAGAGGGTGGCGGCTCGGAGCTCGGATTTTGGGGGTGAGAGTGCGCTGAGACTGACGACTGCGCTGCAGCCGGTGGCTCCGACGTCGAACCTCCGCTCCCTTCGAGCAGCGCGGCGGACTCCTCGTCTTCGTCCAGCGTGCCTTCCCCCACGGAAATGTCGGAGGCCGGCCCGGACGCGGCTTCAGCGGCTTGAGGCTCCGTGGTCGGGACCTCGTTCTGAACGACGGTGTCCAAGGCGTCCTCGCCGCCGTCGTCCAGGGAAATGTCCAAGGGCGCGAGGGGCGCTGGGGAGGACAACGACGCGGGCGGAGGCACCGACGCTGGACGCGGCGGCGGGACTGACGCGGGGCGCGGGGGAGGCACCGAAGCGGCTCGCGGCGGCGGGACTGACGCGGGGCGCGGGGGGGGCACCGAAGCCGGGCGGGGCGGGGGCACCGACGCCGGGCGGGGCGGGGGCACCGAAGCCGCTCGCGGCGGCACCGAGCCGGGGTGCGGGGGAGGCACCGAGCCGGAGCGGGGTGGCACCGAGGCTGGGCGCCCTGGGATGGCATCGCGGCCGGGAGTCGAATCGCTTCCGCGCGGAGTTTCCGAGGGTGCGATCGCGTCCAGCGTCGACGCGCCCGCGTCGGCTGCGGGCGCCTGCGACTCGATCAGCGCCTGTGATTCGATCAGCGCCTGCCCCGACTCGTCGACTAGGTCGATCGTTGGTGTTGGCGGGATGACGGGGTCGGCCGCTGCCAGACGCCGCGCGCTGGGTGGAGGCGGCGGGATGGAGCCGCGAACAGCGGGGATCCCGTCGCTCGAGACGCGACGGGGCTTGGGCGGTGGCTTGCTGGACAGACGCGTTTCCACGAGCACATCGCTGACCTCTTCTTCGTCGAGATCAGGGATCTCCGGCGGAGCCTCATCCTCGAGGCTAGCCCCGTCGGACTCCTTCGCCGCTGCGGCAGCAGCTCGCTGTCGCTCTTCTTCTGTCATGTAGCCCCAGTCAACGCGTCACCGTAGCGTACGGGACCCACCGGGCGCGAGATAGTGACTCCTGGCTCCAGGAGCACAACAGCCGTCGAACCTAGATGGAATATTCCAATCTCGTCCCCTCGAGAGACCTCCACCTTGGGCTCGATGGTGTGAACGCCCGGTGGCACCGCCGGGTCGGGTAAGACGGACACGGATATCCGCCCGACAATCATCGCGCCCACCATCACCACCGTCACGCGCCCGAGCTGCTCCGTGTCGATGCAAATCGCGACCCGGTTATTGCGCACGAAGAGTCCCGGCACGTACCGCTCGCCGATCGAGTTCACCGGAAACAAATCGCCCGGAATGCCGCGGATCAGGCTGACATGCCCAGCGACGGGTGAGTGCACGCGGTGGTAGTCACGCGGCGACAGGTACACGACGAAGAACGAACCGTCTTGATACCGCTCGGCGTCGCTCGGAGCGCCCACCAAGTCTCCCAAAGCGTAGCCCTGGCCCTTGGCGTAGATCCGCCCACCGCGATCCACACGGCCGAGCGAAGAGAGCTGACCATCCGCGGGGCTCACCACCCGAGCTTCCGCCACACGACGGGCGCCGTCGCGCAGCGGTCGGGTGAAGAATGCATCGAACGATGGATACGGCGACTCGGTTGGCTGCGCTTCGTCGAGGTCCACGCGATACGCCTTGGCGTAGGTCCCCATCACGACGCGGGAGACCACGTCGGGCAGCTGGGCCTCGGACAGGCGCCCCATCATGCTACTGATGCGGGCGCGGGGCAGAACTCGGATCAACTGTGCGGCAGCGAAACTGGCGGCGCTCACGGGTTGTTTCAGGCCTCTTGGTAACTCGTGGGTGGGCTCGGCACTGCCCCTGGGCACTGCTGCGGGGCCACGAAGGCCCGCCAGCTCACGGCGTCTCAACCTCCGCTCAAAGCGCTCGGAGAGTTTCGTGCATCGTAGGTTCTAGCCGTGAGCTGAGTCAATCACGGGCAAACCGTCGAGCAGCCTCGCACAGCGACCGATAGGCTTCAGCGAGTTCACCATCAGTGGCTGACACGGCAGCCTGAACGGGCTCCGACCCGCCCGCATCCGATTTTGACGCGGAGTGTTGCGCTTCCGGAACCCCTCGGGGCTTCCAGTAGCCTCCGCAGGCGACCAGCTCCGAGAGCGGATCCAGCGCGACTCCCAAGCGATAGGCGGCCTTGCGGGCTTCTGGGGTCCCGGGCCGCTCCGCCCCCGTCCCGAGCCCAAATCGCGCGCGCAGCGCCCACCAGTGAGCGTTGGCCGCGTCGACGTCTTCCAGCTTGCCGACCAGCTCTTTGGCTCGCTCCGTCTTGCCTTGCGCCAGCGCGGCGCGCGCCAGCCGAGCCCGCAGCGATGCGTCATCGGGTGACGCATCGAACATCCTGGTCAGCCGTGACTCCGCGGCCTCCATGTGACCGCGCTCGAACAACAGGTCGCCCAGCCGCGCGTAGCGAATCATGTCCTCAGCCCGCTGGTGTTGTCTGCGGATCTCGAGCGGGCTCAACTTGGGCGGCGGCTCGGGCGCCGCGACGTGTGCTTCCAGCCAGATCTGCCAGCGAGAATTCCACTCGGAAAGAGAAACACCGGAGACGCTGGCCAAGGCGGCGTTTGGACCGCGCTCTCCCACCCCTTTGAGGTCGCGTAGCAGCATGTGGAACGCGGGCGTGCCGTTCTCCCGCAGCCAGAACCCGACGAAGCTGGTCACCTCGGCGAACGCGATGGAAGCGGCCTCCGGAGTGGGCAACATGGCAATCGATGAGCCCAGCCCCCCGATTCCGACGGACTGTCCTTGAACCTGCGCCGCGCGGGCCACGCGATCGTAGTCCGCGTCATCGAAGGGCTGCTTCTCGCGCCAGCGCGTCTCTTCGCGCTTGGCCACGCCCTCCTGAAGCCAGAGCGGCGCGCGGTCTCGAGTCGCGCGGGAGAGAGCCAGGTGGGTGATCTCGTGAGCTAGCGTATCCTCCCACGGGTACCCCAGGGAAGCAGCGCGCGGCGTGAGCATCGTCACTCGGCCCCAGCGAGCAACCGCAACCGTGCCGGTCGTCTCCGCCGCCTCGAGAGGTAATCCGGTGACCGCCGCTAGAGAAAACAAGTCGCGAACGAGGTCGATGCGCAACGGCCGCGGCATCTTCACTCCCAGGTCTTGCTCGATGCGCCCGCGCGCCTTGTCGGCGACTTCAGCGATCAGCGGAGCGAGCGCCTTGTCCTCGGAGTCTTGCAGGCGCATCCACACGCCTCGCTCCTTGTCCTCTACGACCAGCCCGCCCACGGTGGTTCCGGTGCAGCCGTCTGCGACCTCGCGAAAATGCCGTGCTTCGTCCACGTCCGAGAACTGGGGCGACGACAGGATGGCCTGAGCGGTTTCGCAGTCCCCGAGGTAGAGCGCGAGGCGGGCCCTCTCAAAGGCCAGATCCCCGCGTTGCTCGGCATCCTTGAGCAGCTCTTTGCCGCGCTCGACGTCCAGTTCGATGATCGCATCGGCGACCTGACGCGGGCTGGTTGCGGAGCCTGCGGTTCCGGCGAGCAGGACCGCGCCCAAGCAGAGCAAGCTCCCGAGGGCGCGTGCAACGCGGCGCCTCCGACGCGGAGCTTGCGCGGGTCGTTCGGCGACAGTGCCGCGCGGCAACGGGGAGGCCTTCATCGCAACAGTGACTCCGCGTAACGCTTCACCGCAGGAGACATGCGGCCGGCCTTGGTCTTGCCAAGGCCCTGCATCACTCGACGGCGGAACTCCTCGGCACGCTCAGCTTTGGAGCGCTCGGGGACTTCCCCACCAGTCTGAATCCCCTTGCCGTTGGGCGAGCTCTCTTGGCTAGGTTGCTTGCTGTCCTGTCCTTGGGAACCCGTGGTTTGGCCCTTGCTCGCCTGCTCTAGCAAGCGCTGCGCCTCGCGCTGAAGTTCAAGGGCCCTGTCGCCTTCGCCCTTGGCGAGCGCCTTGGCCGCGTCGCGCATTGCGGCCTCTGCGCGCTCCAGGGCTTGGGTCGCATCCTCAGGTAGAGCCGTCTCCCCTTCCTTGCCGCGAGCGCCGAGGTTGCCAGCACGCCGCGCCAGTTCCTTCTCGCGCTCCCCCGCTTGATCGAGCCGGGACTTGGCTTTGTCCTCCGCGCTCTCTTTGAGTCGCTCGAGCGCCTTCTTCGCCCACTCGAGCTCGCGCTTCAGGGCTGTTTCGGCAGCTTCCAGCGCCGCGCGATTCTCCATGGATCCATCCTGCTTCCGCGCGGCATCCTTCAGTGCCTGCAGGGCGCTCTTTCCGGACTCCACGGCGTCCGATAGAGACAACTTCGACAGCGACTGGGCCATCGCCTCCCCGTGCTCGCGGCCGAGCGCAGCTGCAGCGCGGGCGCTGCCGGGG
The DNA here is from genome assembly GCA_050183255.1 of Polyangiaceae bacterium. Taxonomy (GTDB): domain Bacteria; phylum Myxococcota_A; class Polyangia; order Polyangiales; family Polyangiaceae; genus JAHBVY01. The sequence goes on from JBFXBK010000047.1 coordinate 20,247, forward strand.
TTGGCTCCCGCCATGGGCAGCGCGTTCATCGCCTGACGGAGATCGTCGGCGCGCTCCCTGGCCTCCTTCTCGAGATCGCTCATGTCGACGCTTTGCTCCGCCTCCGAGAGCGTGCGCTGCACCTGGCTGATGCTCGCCGAGTGCTCCCGCACCAACTGACCAAGCTCATCGGCCAGCTGATTGAAGCGCTCATCGGCTTGGGACGGTTCCCCCGTCTCCTGCGCGCCTCCACCCGACTCCACACCACCGCGCCTCGCGGAGCCAAAGGACGGATTGGGTCGACGGAGCCGTGCGGCCAGGTGCCGCGCCGCCGCTTCGACTTGCGATAGTGTCCCCTCGCTGCGCGCGCGCTGGATACGTCCTAGATCGGCGTCAGCTACTGAGCCGACGTCTTGCCCGAGGGCGCCCAACTTTCTGAGCTCCACAGCACCGTTCTTGAGTGCCTCGATCGCCGAGGAGAGTCGGACCTCAGCGCCCTGCAAATCTTCGGACTCACGCGCGGCGCTGGCGGCGTCGGCGACCTCCTCCGCGACCGCGCCCAGCCGGATCGACACCGCCCGTGCATCTGCCCCGGAAAAGCGCCGCAGCGACACGTCTAGCGCCAAGAGCACGTCCTCGGCCTGACGCGTCTCGGAGGCGCCGCGCGGCGTTCGGCGTTGCAGCACTCGGATCTGGCCCTGAATGAACGCTTGGAGACCTTCCGGCACACTCAAGCCACCGTAGCTCGAGGTCATCACTTCGCTGGTGCGCTCCGCGACGCGCTTGACCAGCTCCCGGTCCTTCTTGGCGCGCTCCGTACGCAGCTTGGGCTTCGTCTCACGCTCGCTCGCGATGCGCCAGGCCACGACATCGGTGACATCGTCGCGAATCGAGATCAACGCCGCGTAGCGATCGGCTTCGGGCTGCCCGACGGTGGGCGGGACCAACGTGATCGGCTCACTACGACCCCATTTGGGGCCGGTCACGGGGTCACCGTCGCGCGCCTCCACTCGCAACACGACCGGCAAGAACATGCGACGCAAAAACGGGTCGCTGCCTTTCAGCGCGTGCGCGCCGCGCTCGCCGCGCGTTTCGCCGTCGAAGCGCCCGAGCACCCGACGCTCTTCGCGGCCATTCGCGCTCATCACCACGTCGATTTGCCGCAATCCGTTGTCGTCGCTGACATCGTACTCGAGCTCGAGTCGATCGAGCTTTGCAAGCTCCAGCCTGGCCGGTGCCGGGACGGATTTCCCTGCGGCATCGCGGTAGCTGAGCTTCACCTTCGGTACCTCGTCCGGGATCGCGTCCACACTGAGGGCGTCTGGTGCCTCGATCAGCACGTCGCCAAAACGCGCCGCGGTTCGCAGGTCGGCGTTCTGCTCCAACGTGAAGCGCGCCACGACGCCGCCGCTACCGTCTTCGACGAAGGGGATCTCACGTTGCCCGTCCGTCAGCACCAAGCGCCGCCCCGCGAACCGCGGCTTGCCGCGCACGGTGATCAGCGTGCCCACGGGCTGCGCCGTGAGCGCCTCGGTGAAGAGCAAACGCTCGCCGCGCCGCAGGTAGCTGGGCGGCTGCGCGCGCACCTCCGTACTCTCCAGCCAGTCGATGGCTAGCGGCGCGCGACCGCCCCGTGCAACGAGCACGTCCAGACCCTCGACGATGTGCATCGGGCCGAAAGCCAACGCGAAGGTCGAGGCTACACCAAGCAGCACCGCGAGCACCGCAAACGTCCCCGCCCGTTGCCGCGCGGCAGCCTCCACCCGATCCAACGAAGCCTTGGCGACCAGCCGCTCGAGGTGCGCTCGCGCGAGCGCTGGTGAACCAGCGAAGCTGGTGCGCTCGCTGCGCTCGACGAGTCCGAGCGCGCGCTGCGCGCGCTCCGCCAAGTCAGGGTCGTAACTCGCGATCACGCGCTCGATGAGCCGCCTGGGACTCAGAGCCACGCGCCGCTCACGCCGGATCCAATAGAGCCAGAACCCGAGCAGCAACACCAGCACTCCGGCTGCCGCGGCACGCGCACCGGGGGTGCCGATGCGAGCGAGGTGAGCCGAGCCGAACACCGCCAGCACACCCGCCGCGAACACCAGCCAACGTCGAGCGACGCGGGTGCGCTTGCGCCACACGTCTCCGAGTCGAAATAGGCCAGCGAGGGGCATAGGCCGGAAGCTTACACGCGTCGGGCGGGCCCTGCCGCTCTAAGCCAGCGCACGGACAGCCCAGGTCCGGCGAGCAGCGGTCTCACAGCAGGTGCCGCGCCTTGATCTGCAAATAGTGATTGATGAGCGCTGGCGTGAGCTTGCTCGGCAGGGTGTCCAGAACCAGAGCGCCCGAAGCGCGCAGATCCCGGATCAGCTGATCGCGCCAGCGCAGCATTTCCGCCGCAGCGCCGCGAACGTAGAGCGAATCATTGCCCCCCTGAGTGCTCAGCAGCCGCTCCACCTCAGCGTCGCGAAACAGCACCAGGAGGGGCAGATGCAGCCGCGCGATGCCGCGGGTGCGCTTGACCAACGTCTCCGCGACGGCGTCGTCGACCACCTGGGAAAACATCACGACGAGGGAGCGCTTGCGCACTTTTAGCGCGAGGTACTCGAACGCTGCGTCGTAGTCGGGCTCGACCAGACGCGGATGCAGATCGTAGCTGGCCTGAATCAACCGCCTCGCGGCGCGGCTTCCGCTCTCGGGTGGGACGAAAGACCGCACCGCTTCGTCGAAGCCAACCAGCCCTACGCGATCCCCGCCGCGCGTGGCGACGTGGGCCAGCATGAGGGTTGCGTTCAACGCGTGATCGAAGCGCGCGATGCCATCCGCCTCGGCGGTCATCAGTCGCCCGGCGTCGAGCATGAACATCAGGTTCTGATTGCTCTCGAGCTGGTACTCGCGAGCGATCAGTCGCTGACGACGGGCCGTCGCCTTCCAGTCCAGCGCCCGAAACTCGTCGTCACGGGTGTAGTCGCGCAGGCGCTCGAATTCGCTCTCTCCCCCCTTGAGCTTCGTGGCTCGAACCAGCGCAAACTCGCGATCCTGACGCGCCAACAGCTCGTAGGTGCGGATCGACTGCAGGTCTGGGTAAACCTTCACCTTGCTCTCAGCTGGCAGGTTCAGCTGCCGCAGCCAGAGTCCGAGGGGCGACGCATAGCGGACGTGATGCGCACCGATGGTGTGCGCCCCACGACGTCTGGGCTCGATGTGATAGACCAGCTCCTGGCGGCTACGCCCCGGAACGCGCACCTGAAGCGGCAGGTCCGACGACACGGCGTCCTCGAACAGATCTTCGGTCACCTGGATGTTCAAACGCCGACGCGACAAGTTGCGGATGCGGAGGCGCACCGGATTCTGTCTCCCCAGGGAAAAGACAGGACCGATTTCGCGGCTCACCTGCACCAAAGGCTTGATGGCGAAGAGCAGATCGATCAAGGCCACCGCAGCGATCGCCGCGTCCACCGCGAGCATTGGCATCAGCATGCTTGGGTCGAACAGCATCATCACCGCCAACACGAGCGGGATGACGAGCAAGATGACGAGTGAGCGGTTGGGCAGCATGCGTCAGCTGGCGCTTTCAGGCAGCGGTACGCGGAACCGGTGCTTCTCGCAGGATGCCTTCCACACAGTCATCTGCCGTGGTCCCCTCGAGCTCGGCGTCGGGATGCAAGAGCAGGCGGTGTCGCAGCACTCCCGGCGCGAACATCTTGACGTCATCGGGCACCACGAAGTCGCGGCCCTCCGCAGCAGCGCGGGCACGCGCAGTGGTCAGGAGACCAATCGACGCGCGCGGTGAAGCGCCCAAGTACACCGCGCGGTGGCTGCGCGTGCGTCCCACGATATCGGTGACGTAGGCCACGATCTCTGGATCGACCCGCACACTGTTCAGCGTGCGCTGCATCTCCAGCAGCTGCTCAACGCTCAGCACCTGCTGCAGACCTACACGATCCAGGTTAGCGGGGTCGAAGCCATGCAGGTAGTTCGTCAGGATCTGCTGCTCGGCAGCCTGGGATGGATGCGTCACGTGCACCTTGATCAAGAAGCGATCGAGCTGCGCCTCTGGCAACGGATAGGTGCCTTGAGACTCTACGGGGTTCTGAGTCGCGATGACCAGGAACGGCTCCGGCAACGCGCGAGTCTCGCCGTCCGCGGTCACGCTGCGATCCTGCATCGCCTCCAGCAAGGCGGACTGCGTCTTCGCCGGCGCACGGTTGATCTCGTCCGCCAGCAGGAGCTGCGTGAACACCGGTCCGGGCATGAACAAGAACTGCCCCTTGGACTGGTCGAACACGTTTCCGCCAGTGACATCGCTGGGCATCAGGTCCGGCGTGAACTGGATGCGCTTGAAGCCCGCACCCAGCACGTGACTGAGCGCACGCACGAGCAGCGTCTTGCCCAGCCCGGGAACGCCCTCGATCAACACGTGCCCACGGGCGAGCGACGCGGTGAGCACGTGCTCGACGATGTCGTCTTGGCCCACCAGCACCCGAGACATCTCGGTCACGACGGCACGAAACGACTGACTAAACTCGGCAACGTTCAACGCATTCCTCCAGTGTCGGCGAGGAGCGCTTCGAGCTCCCGCATCAGCTTCAGATCTTCAGTAGGCTCCCCCGGAGCCGTGTAGGCATCGCGCGCAGACTCGCTTTCCACGAGGATCCGCGTCACGTCTCGTTCGTCGCGTCCTGTGCGGGCCGCAATCGCTGCAGCCAGGGGCAAGAGCCCGCGCCGGTTTCCCCCTGGCTGACAGCGCTCGCGGAGTCGTTCGAGCGCCCACCCGGCGTACATGCCAAGCGCCATGCGCGATGCACGCGCCTTGGCGTACTGGCCCCCGAGCGCCTCGACGTGTTCACGAAACGCGCGACGATGCGCTTCTGGCGGGTCCTGGGGCTTCGCGAAGTGCCGCCCCTTCCACCAGAACAGCACCCCCATCAACAAGAACAGCTGCAGCAAGAACGGGTTCAGCTTGCCGTGCCCCACGGCCGCGAACGGGCTCTCCTCCCCCACCCCCGTCCAGGTGTCGATGAACACCACCACCGACGGTGTCCCGAACATCAAGTCCATCACCACGTGGGCATGATCATCGCTGACCATCGAGGCGTTCGTCAGCAGGTCGGAGCTCGGCAGCACCACGACGCTACCGAGGCCGAGATCCTTCGCCACCGCGTAGGGCTGAGGGTTCGCTCCACCCGCGTCGTAGCACTCGAGGATGGGCCAGTAGCTCTTGTCGATCAGCCCAAGCGCCTCGGGGGTGACCGCAGTAAGTTTCTCTGCGGAATAATTAGGGTAGGTCGCCGCGACCTTCAGCTGATCACAGCTGGCGCCGATGCGGACCGCCTTGAGCTGAGTCTCTGGTAGGTCGCTGTCGAGCGCCACGACCAGCCGCCCGCCACGCCGCACCCACGCCATGATGCTCGACCACTCCGAGCTCTCCAAATCCGTGGGGCCATGCACCACGATGGTGTGCACATCCTCGGCGATTTCCCCCACCTTGCCGTCGAGGTGACGCACGTCGCTGCCACGCTCAATCAGCAAGCTCTGCAGCACGGAAACACCCCCAGGGCCGTAGTCAGCGCTAGGCGTCGACTTGGGCTTGGAGGGGCCACTGGAACCGCATGCCATCACCTGGGTCAGCAGGCTGAAGCACAGGAGCAACGCTGCCGCGCGACCCAGTACCGGGAGGATACGCCCCATCACGCGACGGAACCCCTCGGCTCCGGACTGCGACGCGCCAAACTGCACCGCTTCCACTTCGCGCGCGCTCGCGCGAAATGCCGCCTGCAGCTCTGGGTGCTCTCGCAGGTGCCGCGCGTACTCGCCGTTGGTTCGGCTGTGGTGCAGCTCAATCAACCCGTTACCGTCCAGGTAGCGCAAGAGCGCCGCGTGCGCGTCGCTCATCGCCTGGTCGAAGTTGCCAGCCTGAGCGGCGGCCCGAGCGCGAGCCAGCAGGCGGTCGACGTCGGTCTCCACGATCGAGCGCTTCGCTCGAGGGACGAACTCGTCACCCTCGTCGAGCTTCTCCGGCTGCTCTGGCTTCTCAGCGATGTCTTCCCGGCGGAAATTCCGCGCGACGGAGAACAGAAGCAACGCCGCGAGGCCAAACAGCAACGCCCAAAACACGACCGCCGCAGCGCCGCTCATGTCGGACGAGACCTTGGGGGGCGGTGTCGGCTTGGCTTCTTCGGGCTTCTTCTCGCCGCGCGTCGTGCGCTTCGAGTCCCCGCCCACGAGGCTCCCCTTGCCCTCGATCGGTGGCTTGTCGCATGCCGCAGCGAAGCCGGGGCAGCGCGCCTTCGCGGCCTCTTTCAGCTTGCACAGCGGATACTCGCCCGCCTCCACCCGCGACTCGAGGTCGCGGCAGTAGTCGTAGTGGTCATCTTTGAGGATCCTACCCAGATCCCCTTCGACCTTGCGCTTGCGCGAGCGCTCCATCTCCCGCTGGTAGTCGTAGCCGGGCTCCTCGTCGTCATAGGGGCTGGGATAGATGTTTCCCGGAGGTACCGACGGTAGCCTGTCTTCGTCTTCGTCCCCATCGTCGTAGTAGCCGTCGTCCGGATCGTACTGGACACGCCTCGAGTCGCCGCTGTGGCCCCGAGCGCCCTCCAAGCTGGGTTTGGGGGCGAGGGTAGGCTCCGCGAGCCGCGGCGCTGCGAAGGCGACGCCCGAGCTCTCGCGCCCAGCTGTTACGACGAGCCAAGCAGCGACGAGCGCGAACCACAGCGCTGTGAATCGACGCGTCGGGCTCACAACGCCTCCTCCGCCCGAGCGCGGATGGCCATGAAGCGCACCTGAATGTCCCAGCCGTCACGCCGCGTGCGGGAGTCGATGTATGAGAGGAAGCGAGTCGTCGAACAGAACACCAGCGACAGGAAGAAGCCCAGCAGCGCAAGCAGCGAACCGCCGTCCTCGAACAAGTCGCCCAGCGGGTGCCCCAGTTGGAACACGTCTTGGAGCAACGCCTGACCAATCAGCTCGCAGCCGATCACGATGGTGAACGTCGCGATGCCGAGCACCAGCAGCATCGCAAACGTCGCCCCAGTGTAGTTCTCCGAGAAGCGCGAAGAGCGCTTGATCGCAGTCCCAGCCCCAGCACCCTCGAGCAGCGAGGCCTCGTGTACGTGCGCCATTCGCACCCACACGATGGGCAGCGCGATGACCACCAAGGCAGACAGCCCCAGCAGAAATCGCGAGAGGAACAGGCCACCGATGTAGCCCCCCAAGCGCGAGAAAAACTGCCGCGTCACCGCACCGAACGTCACTTCGCGCTCGAACATCAGGCGCCCGGCGGCCACCGTGAAGATGCCTTGCACACCGCTCCCGAGCAGGAACGCCCAGAACCAGATCCACGTCCAGCTGACCTCGAGCCAGTACTGCGCGGCCCACAGCATGAGCACCAGCGGAAGCGCGTAGATCAGGAAGAGCTTCAGGTACAGCATGCCACCCAAGCCAAATACATAGCGAAACGCTAGGTCCGTCACCTCGAGCAGTGCGCGCTTCCGGATCTCGACGTTGGCCTTCTCGACGTTCATCCGGCTTGCCTCGGGGAAGCGAACGACGGCGGCGGTGCGGACGGCGGTGGCGCCGACATGCGGGCGCTCGGTGGCGGGGCGCTCATGCGTGAGCTGGGCGGGGGCACGTCGTCGTCCGACGCCCGTTGCTTGCCAGTCCCCAGCACGCGACGCTTCACGCGCTTCACGCGGCCGACGAACAGCAAGTAGACGAGCACCAGCGTGGTCATCACAGCCGAGAAGCCCCATTTGACCGGTGGTGGAATCGAAGACGGAGACCAGAAGCCTTCGATGCACGCCGCGATCAACAGCATGAACGCAGCTCCGCTGATCTGAGAGAACAGCTCCGGAGCGCGTTTCCTCAAGGATGCAGTACGAGTCAAGCCATCGGTGCGGACCAGCGCGTACCCCATCTGGAGTCCGGCACCTCCCGCGATCACGATCGCGTTCAGCTCGAATGGACCGTGACCACAAATGAAGGTCAGGATGTTCACTCCATGCCCGACGTGCATCACGTGGCCGAGCACCGCACCGGTGACCAGACCGTTGTAGACCAGGAAGAACATGCTGCCGAAGCCGAACACGATGCCAGTGGCAAAGCAGCGGAACGCAATGCCCACATTGTTGTGAACGTAGAAGCCCGCCATCGCGGCATCGGCGCCAGTTGCGCGCCCGTCGTCGAAGCCGTGGGAATAGGCCTCCTCCATGGAGCGCAGCATCGCCCGCGGCAGGATGCCTTCGGCGAACTCCGTAGAATGGAGCGCCCCGATGATGCCAACGGCGAGCGGCAGGTAGAACAGCACGAACGCCAACAGGTTGAAGCGCCAGTTCGCGCGAAAAGCCCTGGGGAACCCAAACACGATCAGATCCCAGAGCGCCCGCAGCCGATAGGGCTTCGGCGCGTACAGGACGTTGTGGGCGCGGCTCGCCAGGACGTCGAGGTGCCCGGTGACGTCCGCGCCAATGCCCAGTGACCGCGCACGCATCAAGTCCGCGCAGATCACCCGATACAGCGCTGCGATGCGGCTGATGGTCGCCGGGGGCAGGCGGTGCAACCCCTTGTCTACCAGCAGCCGTTCTAGCTCGTCCCAGCGCGCGGAGCGCTTGGCAACGAATTCATCGCGCCCGATCATGGCCAGCCTTGCCCGGTTTGCGGTGGCTGAAAACCCTGCCCGTAATCGCCGAGGTTCGCGGGAGGCCGCACTGGGTGCGACTCCTCCGGCAGCACACCTCTTGTCGCACGGAAATACAGCAAGCCGAGAAAACGCGCGGCGCTGCGGTAGCGCAGGCCAAGACGGTCGGCGAAGGTAGGCGCAACCAGATCGGCGAGCTCCTCCTGGCGCGCCGGAGACAGCTGTCCAAAGCGGCCAACGAAGAGCTCGAGCGCTTCCACTTCGTCGGCGCTGAGCCCGGGGCGCGCGGGGATACGCGAGAGTTCCTTGGCGGTTGGTGGCGGATGAATCATCAGCGGCTCCCGCACCCGAGATGATTCCTCGCTGACGACCAACGTACCAGCGACCAAGTCTCCCAGCCGCCTGAAGTAGCGGTCACGCCCCATCACGATGATGCCCACCACGTAGAAGTTCGGCAGCAGGTCAGCGCCGCGCAACAGGTTGCGCAGCAGGCTATCCGAGAACGATAGCGGTACGCCGCTCTGCTTGACCACCCTGAGGCGCATGGCGCGCTTGCCGATGCTTCGACCCCCCATGAGCGTCTCGCTGACGACGTAATAGAACCATTACACAAGGAAATAGAGCGTCAGCAGCAAGCCGATACCGACCCCGCCAATCCCGTCTTCTCCGAGGGTGGCGCCGCCAATCAGCGCGAGGAAACCGAACACGCTGATGATGATCGTGCGCACGATCAAGTCGATGACGTACGCTGCGGCTCTGCGCGCGGGGCCCGCGGTGCGAAAGCGGAAGCGAACGTGCTCCGGTGTTTCGACATCAGCGGTGGTGTCGAGGGGCTCCCGTTCCTCGACGCGCAGCGCTGAGCTCCTGCGCGTCAGTTTTGCTTGATTGCCCGCCATCTTCCGCTCGGGGCCCCTAGCCTAGTCGTTTGGCGCCCCACGTCACGCGGCCTGTGGCTTGAAACAGTGGTTTCACGCGAGTTGCGCCGGGCCACCCCTGGGTCTGCGGCCGGACCCGAGGGCAAACTTGGGACCTTGCGGGGTCGGAAACGCGCGCAACGCGTGGGTACTACAGCTCGCAGGGCGCCCCGAGAGAGCCGACCGCACGGCAGCTTCACTAGTGGGTCCGCCGCCCCCTCAGAACGCGGCGTAGCTCTCGGCGACGATCACGTCGGTGGTCGCCAGCATGTCGTGCAAGCAGCGTCGCTGGTCAGTGAAGATCATGAGTGCGTCTATCAGGCCAATCAAGCTGAAGGCCTGAGACGCGATGGCCATGATCCAGTTACGCAAGATGACGCCGCTGACGAAGTCGACCGCGGAGCCGTCCTGCTTGACGACCTTGATCTTCATCATGCGTTTCCCCACGGTCTGGCCCGATTTGACGATCCCGGACCACTGGTAGATCGCCATGGCCAACGCACCCAGCATCATCACGGCGATACCAACGAACGAGAGCGCCTCTTCGTTCACCGCGCCCGCCACGACAAGCAGCGCAATTCCTGGCAGCATCGACCCGATGTCGCACAAGAAGTCGATCAGCTTGGCAGCGAAGCGGGTGCCCCGTTCGGCCTTGATGAACATCGAATCGCTCGTCGGCGAAGCGAAGGGAAACTCTGGCCCCTGGGGAGCGGCGTAGGGATTGTAGCCGGGCTGCGCCATCGGATTACCTCATCAAGGTCATTCCCGTGCGTCAATGCGGGATGCGTGGAGGTGTGGTGTACGCACGCTCGCGTTTGGACCTTCCCTCGCCACCTGACCTCTGCCGCGAGTTCAGCGCTGTTTCGCTGGCTCTCGATCGCTAGCCTGGGCGTCACCAAGCGCCAGCGCTATCCTCTCGGGTAGATGCCAAGTGTTGAATCCGCGTCGGGTTCTGGATCGCTGAAGCACCGGCTGCTGACCATCAGCGAGCTCGAGCTTCGCGCGCGCTGGCTGCAGGCTGAGTTACCAGGCTGGGGGGTTCAAGTCGCGGGTCGCATCCTGAACGAACTTGCGGTGGAGTGCGAAGCCGCCCACAGCCGAGCTCGCGAGGCGATGGTAGCGGTCGCGCTGTGTTTGGTGCGAATGGCGGATGACCCATGGCTGAAGGAGCTCAGGGAGGAAGCCGGGAACGCGCGGCTGATGAGCTTGGAGCGCCTCTTGCGGCGGGGAGAGATCGCCAGCGACGAAACGGCTGAACCGGCGCAGCTACGCGTGCCCGACTACGGCGCAGGTCGCGAGTTGTCCCTCGGCGAACGTCGCAGCCTCGCACGCCGCCCGGACCGCCGAAACTTCGATCGACTGCTTGGCGATCCGCACCCGATGGTGGTGCAAATCCTGCTGCGCAACCCTCGGCTGACCCTGGACGACGTCGTTCGCATGACCAGTCGACGTCCGGCCAATCGTCACGTGCTCCAAGAAATCGTCACCTCTTCGCGCTGGGTCGCGCGGAGCCGCGTCCGTTTGTCCGTGCTGCTCAACCCAGGGGCGCCTGACGCGCTCGTGATGCCGTATCTCCCCCTGTGTGGGCGCCGCGAACTCGAGGAGTTGATCGAGAGCGGGCGCCTACCCCTGGTGCGCCGCGCGACCGCTCACGAGCTGCTGGAACGGCGCCCGCCCATGGCCGAGCCGGACACGCTCGACGTCCACTGAGCGCGAAAACGTTTCCCTGCGGTAGTTAGGTCCCGCTTGGCGCTCCTGGCGTACGGATCACTCCGCGGCTTCGGCCTCGGGCTTGCTCTCTTCGGCGCCGCAGGAGATGGCGAGCAGCTCGACGATATCCAGCTGCTTGATCTTGTCTTCCTTCTCCTCGGCCTTGATGCCGTCGGTGAGCATCGTCATGCAGAAGGGACACGCGGAGGCGATGGTGTCGGCTCCCGTCTCGAGCAGCTGCTTGGTCCGCTTGATGTTCACGCGGTCCTTGTTCTGCTCCTCCATCCACATCTGGGCGCCACCGGCGCCGCAGCACAGGCCCTTGTTCTTGGTCCAGTACTCCGGCTCCACGAGCGTTACCCCGGGGATACCTTCGAGGATCTTGCGCGGCGGATCGTAGATGTCGTTGTAACGGCCGAGGTAGCAGCTGTCGTGATAGACGACCTTCGCGTTCACGGACTTGCCCGGCTTGAGCTTGCCTTCAGCGACCAGGCCCAGGAGGTAGTCCGTGTGGTGGACCACTTCGTACTTGCCGCCGAAGTCGGGGTACTCGTTGGCGAGGGTGTTGAAGCAATGCGGGCAGGTGGTGATGATCTTCTTTACGCCGCCCTGCTCCTTGTAACCGTTGAGCGTCTCGATGTTCGCCTCGGCCAGGGTCATGAACAGGTATTCGTTGCCAGCCCGGCGCGCTGAGTCACCGGTGCAGGTCTCCTCCTGGCCAAGTACCGCGAAGTCGATGCCGGCCTGGCGCAGCAGCGCCGCCGTCGCGCGGGAGATGCGCTTGGCGCGGTCGTCGTAGCTGGCCGCGCATCCGACCCAGTAGAGCACCTCGGCGTCGGGCTTGTCGGAGGCGAGCGGGATATCCAGACCCTCGGCCCAGTTCGCGCGGTCCATGCGCGACAGGTTCCAGGGGTTGCCGTTCGTCTCCATGCCGTCAAACGGACCTTGTAGTTCCGCGGGGAACTCACCCTGGATGGTCACCAGGTTACGCCGCATCTGCACGATCTTGTCCACGTAGGTGATCATCACCGGGCACTGCTCCTCGCAGGCCCGGCACGTGGTGCACGCCCAGAGCACGTCCTCGTGTACGACGCCGGGCACCAGGTTCAGATCTTCGAAGACGCGCTCGTCGCTGCTGGCCTTCTCGCCGCCTTCGGTCTCGGCGCTGGCTTCTTCCGAAGTCTCTTCGGCGCTCTCCTCACCCCCTGCTTCCGCGCCCTCCTTGGGACGCAGGTCGTCGAGGAGCACGCGGTTGATCTTCGTGACCTCCATGATCTCGTCCTGGCGGTGATACAGATGATCCCGGAGGTCGAGGGTGAAGTGCTTGGGGCTCAAGATCTTGCCGGTCGTTGCCGCGGGGCAATTGTCGGAGCAGCGGCCGCACTCGGTGCAGGTGTAGAAGTCGAGGACGTCTTTCCAGGTGAAGTGCTGGATACGCGCGTAGCCAATCGGCGCGGCGTGCATGTCGTCGGACTCCATGCCCTTCTCCACCATCGCCATGAGCTCGTCAGAGTTCTTGGCCATGGGGCGGAGCCGGCCCTTGGGGGTGAGGTCCGTCAGGAAGACGTTCTGCATCACCGTCAGGATGTGGAAGTGCTTCGAGTAAGGGAGGATGTTGAGGAAGATCAACACCAGGCTCGAGTGGGTCCAAAAGCCAATGTGCGCGAGGAGCACGAGCGCATTGGGAGACAGCCCTTGCACCGCCAACGCAGCGCTCGAGCCCGCCGGCTCCCAAGCGCTGAAGTGCACTTGCTCGGGCACGTGGGAACCGAGCGGCGCGACGATGGTCTGAATGCGTCCGCAGGTCGCGACCATGTCCCCAGTCGGGTTCGCACACAGCACGGCCTGCTTCACGTGCAGCACCTGGGCGGCACCGTCGTAGAAGATGTCCGCGAGCATCATCGTGATGATGATGCCAAGGATGAGCAGGCCTTCCCAGCTGAGCGCCATGCGCTTCTGCTTGTTGATCGTGCGGTAGTACACGAACACCAGTGCGCCCAGCACCACGAAGGACGCCAACACGTCCTTGAGCAGGTTGTAGATTTTTCCGAGCGGAATTCCACCAACCGGCTCCGGTCCGAGGACGAACAAGTTGAACGTCGGGTCGAAGCCACGCCCCCAGAGGATGATCGACCGCGCCAGCAGCAGCACGAAGCCCAAGAAGATGAGCTGGTGCGCCAGACCCGCCGCCAGGTAGTAGCGCATCTTCTTCTGGAAGAAGGCGTAGACCCAGACTGCCTTGGCGCGTGCACCGATGTCGGAGACACGGCTCTCGTGGGTGGGACCGCCCACCTTCAACATCGCCCACCGGCGATGTGCGCTCCACGCGAACATCGCGAGCAAGCTGAGGATGACTGCGGCCATTGCGATGGGGTTCATCTGGACCTCTCTAAACGCCGTTTGGGGGAGAAGGCGAAGCTCTCGGGGAACACGCGCGACGGGGCGCAGAAGTAACGGGAACGGAGCCTGGCTGCCAAGGCTTCAAGAACCGCAGCCGCCGCAGGCGGAGCTGGCGTTCCGAGCGCGGATTGCCTGGTGGTTCAGGCAGCAGGCCGCGGGGTGTCTTAGGGGCTAATGCTGCCGCGCGTCAATCCGGCTCGCAAATTTGTTGGACAAAGTGGCGTGCAGGGCGAGGCTGCGCCTGCGCAGCGCTCAACCGCGTCCAGAAATACGGAGCAAAATCAAGGCGATAACGTACACAACCACCGCGAGGGCGAGCACCTT
>JBFXBK010000048.1:0-34159 GCA_050183255.1 Polyangiaceae bacterium
CCGCCGGCGCGCGCCCCCACGAGAAGGACAGCATCGAGCGTCAGGGAGAACAGGACGTGCACGACGTCGATGACACCGGGCCGGGTATCCCCGAGGAACAGCGAAAGGTGGTCTTCGATCCGAATGTGACCACCAAGAGCGACGGTACCGGCCTAGGCTTGGCGATCGTGAAGAAGATCGTCGTCGAGCATGGCGGATTGGTCACCGCGCTGGAGAGCCCTCTCGGCGGCGCCCGCTTGCGCGTGAGGCTCCCAGTGCTTGGAAGTGCGGCGTCAGAAGCGGCGCTCGCCGCGCGGAGCGAAGAAGGCCCGATCTCCACGCGAGCGTGAAGCGTCGCCTTGAGACGCGAGCGCTGGTGTGCGCGGGGCGGCCGGGGTATTTCCTCACCCCCAAACCCGGCTCTTGAGGCAAAACCAGCAGAGCCCCGCGGACTTTCTCGTGGCTCTGCTGGCGAGGGGTTCGCGGGTCAGGTAGAGCACCCAACAGATGAGCCGCGACTCCGAGGCTGCACGGCCCAAATCCAAGGCGAAAGAGAACCCGAACCAGATCTACATCACCGCTGCGCTGGTGTTGGTTGGAGCGTTGGTCTTCGGCTTGGTGTTGCTACCGCGCTTCGACCCGAGCAAGAGCCCGCTGGTGTCTCAAGCGGCGCCAGACTTCGCCCTGGAGGTGATCCACGAAGGCGACGAAGGCAGCCGCATTCGCTTGAGCAACCTCAAGGGCAAGCCGGTGTTGCTCGATTTTTGGGCGAGCTGGTGCGGACCGTGTCGCATGCAAGCGCCGATCGTCGATCAGATCGCACGCGAGTATGGCGAGCAGCTGCACGTGGTCGGCGTGGACACGGGTGATGCGCTCGAGCCGGCGCAGATCTTCGCGAAGCAAGCGAAGCTCTCCTACCCCTGCGTCTTCGATCCCGACGGGGCCGCGGCGAAGAGCTACGGCGTCTCCACCTTACCGACGCTGGTGTTGATCGATAAAGAGGGCAGCGTGCGCCTGGTGCGCTCCAGCGTGATGCAGCGCGACGCGTTGAAGGAAGCGGTGGACCAGCTCCTCCAGTAGTCGTCGAGCAGCTTGAATTTGGGGGTGAGGGGAGACTTTTTGGTTCCCCGGGGTGGGCCAATGCGCTGCCTAGAGGTAACCTTTGCCCGTTCCGTCCCATTCGAGGAGAGTCCATGAGCAAGCGGTTCGAAAGCTTCGAAGAGTTCTGGCCCTACTATGTGCGGGAGCACAAGAACAAGCTGACGCGACGCTTTCACTTCGTCGGCACGGGCATGGCGCTCGGGTGCGCCGTGGGGGGGCTCCTCACCGGCCGGAAGTCACTGCTGCTGCTCGCGCCCGTAATGGGCTATGGCCCCGCATGGATCAGCCACTTCTTCATCGAGAAGAACAAGCCCGCCACGTTCGACTACCCGACGTATAGCTTGCTCGCTGACTTCGTGATGTTTGCCAAGATGGTGAACGGCACCATGGACGCCGAGGTGGAGCGTATCCTCGCGGAAGAAGAAGTGGCGGCTGAAGAGGAACCAGAAATCGCTACCAACATGGCGACCGACGGCACCCTTCACTGAGCATCGCGCCCCTCGGGCCATCGCCGCTCAGAGCTACGCCCGTGAGAACTGCGGTAGGCGAGAGTCAGTGTTGCGCTCGAGACACAGGCGCGGGCGCATGGTCACCGCGAACAGTGCTGCGCACCCCGAGCGAGCAGCGCGGGAAACCCCAAGAAACTCGCAGGTTTCTGGTGAGATGCGGGCGCTGGACTCCCGGCGCAGGGTTGGCAAGGAGCTTGCTCATGGGATTAACCATGCAGCAATTCGATGAGGGCTCAGACGTGAAGCTTGGTGCAAGCGAGGCTCTGCCGGCTGACGAGGCTCTGCCGGCTGACGAGCGCTGGGGGATCTGGATCGACCGCATCGTGCGTTTGGCGATGCTGGGAGTGTCGGCGGGATGGCTCGCTGGATGCACCACCCTCGGCCCCGTGCCCACGGTGACTGGGCAGGCAGTCTCCCCGGAGCCGCGCAGCAACCTGGAGGCGCAGGTTGGCGCGGTTCCTGGCTACTTCTTGAGCAGCGCAGTTCGGTCCGATCCCAAGGGGTCGCCGATCCAGCAAGGTGCTGGCATGTTCGATCCCGAAGATCTGATCGGCGTCCAAGGCGTTGGCGTTGGCGGGCGAGTCGTCGGAGGCGGCGACGAGGGCGCCTACGGAGAGCCGATGGTTCGCTATCGCGGCTACGTGGACTCCGAAGACCGCTTCGCGATGGGTGGCTTGCTCTACGGCACCAAGGCCAGCGGCGGCGCTAGGCACGCGAGCTACTCGATGACCCGCATCGGTGGCGAGTACGCCCTCGACTTTCGCCTGACACCCAAGAGTGAGTGGGTGGAGGTGCACCTGACCGGTGGCGTAGGACTGCTGAGCCTCGACGCTCAGGGGAAGTACTGCCAGGGCAGCGATGGCTACGGCGTGGACTGTGACGAGCAGCAGCCGAACGCTGCGGTGAGTGTGAACGGCTTCTACCCAACCGTGTTTGCTGGGGCAAACTTCGACTTGTTCCGGCACCTCGACTCGGTGTTTCACGGCGCACGACTCGGCCTCTTATTTGCCGCAGGGCAAATGCCCCGGGTGCAGAACGCGGAGCAAGCGTCAGCTACCGGTTATGCGAGCGGTGGCGCGACGCTGACGCTCATGCTTGGCGGGCTGTGACGCCCGACTAGTTCGAGTGATCGTCGCGCCGTGCGAGCAATGTGCGCAGGAGATCGAACGGGTCGAAGCCCAGCAGCCCCACCACGTCGCGATCTTCGACGGCCGCTTTGACCCGCTCAAACGCTGGAGCGAACGGGCTCGCCTCACCGAACAGGCCGCCCACGCCCACGCGCTCCGCGAGATCTCGAATCGCGAAGAACGCCGCGCGTCCTGCGTCCACTCCGAGGGGGATAGCGAGCGCGGGGACTACCGGAGAGAGAACCACGTCGCGCGCGGCGACCGCGGCAGCCCAGCTACCGGCTTGGGAAGACTCGCTCAGCTTCTGAAACGTCTCGAGCTCGGCAAAGCAGCCCACGGCGACTGGCCCTACGCGATGCTCTACTGCACGCAGCAGGTGCCGATAGTCGCGGGTCCAGTCACCGCTGACCAGGCCCATATCTTCCCGTAGCTCCTCCGGTCCGAGCAACAGGTCAAAGCCGGTTCCGCGGCGACGCAGCGTGATGCTGGTGAACAAGCTGCCGCGTTCGAAGACGCCCAGCACTAGCGCCTTACCGTCGGGGCAAACCAAATCGAGGGCACGCAGCTTCAGCTTCTGGTTCGGTAATGGCCACGCGGAAATCTTCCAGGGCCATGCCTGGAGCTTGCCGGCTGCTTCGACCTCCTGAGCAGATCGCAAGAGCTCCACGACCTGATCGAAGGCGTCGTGCTCTGGCGTGAGCTTTTCTGCCCATAGATCCACCACGTCATTGAGTGCGGACCACTCGAGCTCGATGGCCCAGTGGGCGTCGAAGGCTTTCGCCAGTGATTCGAGACTCACAGGCCACTCGAGCGCGCTGACCGATCGGTCGCCGCGCGCACCCGTGAGTTGGATGCGACCGGTGCGCGTCGACAGGAGCTTCACCGGTCGCCCCTCGGAGGTGACCACGATCACTCCACCGCCGACGTCACTCGGTGACTGGCTGCCGGGGCGCGGCCGAAACGCCTTCGCGAGGCGGGTCCAGTCTTGGGTCGTGAAGCCTTCGAAACGTAGGTCGTTGGTGAACACCGCGGCGGAGTATACGGATCTCCGCTAGTCAGGCGAATCTGCGATTCGCTGGACAAATCAACACAGCGCTTCCTCGTCTCAAGAGGAATGCGAAGGCGCAAGACTCGTGCGCCCACGCCCTCAGGAGGCGGCGAGTCTTGCAGCGAACCACGGAGACAGGACACGACTTGCCAACGCGCTTGGGACGCGGTCGGTGAGCCGTTCCCACGAGCGAATCCCGCCCCGGCGCTGGCGTTTCCAGCCCCAACGGACGCAGCCGCTACGAAGCGCGACGGTCGTACGCTTAAGGCTTGTGTGAAGGCATTTTCGACTATGCTTCGCGCTCCCCGAGCTCCGAGTGGTTCAGTTGAATCCAGGAGCCAGGGAGGGCGGCGTGCCTCCTGAGGCGCCCGCAAACTCAACTCCCCCCAAGGCGAGCGTCCGCTGACTCGTGGACGACAACGCCGAGAAACCTCCTCTGACCTAGAGGAGGCTGGACGAGCTTTTTTCATGCAACTTCGAACTTCCTTCATCGCCTTGGCCAGCGCCGCCGCACTCCTCTCCGCCTGCGCTGAGTCTCAGACCCTCAAACACATGGATGCCGATGGCAGCGGCGGTACGGCTGGAAACTCGGCCGCCGGCGTGGGTAGCGATGGATCCACCGACAGCGCGGCCGGAAGTCCCATGGGAGGTTCCGCGGGGCAACTCGGCAGCGGTGGCGCCGATCCGGGAAGCGGTGCGAGCGCGGGCGCGGGCGAAGGCGCGGCGGCCGGTGCGTACGGCAGCGCCGGTACGGGGGCAGCCGGCAACGCGGGTGCGGGCGGAAGTCCTTCGAATGGCTCGGGTGGTGCTGGCGCAACCGGCGGCACGGGGGCTACCGGGGCCGGCGCAACCGGTGCCGGGGGCTCCGGCGCAACTGGAAGTGGTGGCGGTGCTGGCGTGGCGGACTCCTGTCCCGGTCAAGCGCTTTCCTTCGTCGGCTCAGGAAGTATCCGCACGGCAAGCGTTAGTGGTACGACCGTAGGCGCCATCGCCGACTTGACAGGCGGCTGCGGTAGCTCTGGCACGTCGCCCGATCTCGTCTACGAGGTCATTCCCGATACTGACGGGCGCCTCGTCTTCACGCTCGATCCGGCCAGCGGCTTTGACGCGGTGCTGTACGTGCACCAGAGTGGCTGCAATGTCTACGAGGCCGCTTGCGAGGACGATGGCGTCGGCGGTGGTACCGAAGAGATCGAGCTGTGGGTGACTGCGGGTACCAAGTACTACGCGATCGTGGACGGCTACTCGGGTGCCAGCGGTAGTTTCAATCTGGATGCAACGCTGTACGCCGCGACGCCGGGTGACACTTGCCCCGGGGAACCGGCGACGTGGTCGGGAACCGGGCCCTTCACTTGGTCGGCGTCTGGCGACACATCGAACCGCCCGAACAACTACGGTAGCAGCGGCTGCGGAAGCGATGCCGGAGACGCTGTCTACGCGCTCACGGCCCCTGCGACTGGCACGCTGACCGTGGAGGTCTCCGGTAGCTTCGACTCCGAGATCTCCCTTTCCACCTCGTGTGGTGACTACGACTTGGCGTGCAATGACGACGCGGGCAGCAGTGGCACCGAGACGATCACCGTTCCTGTCGTGAGCGGCACCACGTACTACCTGGTGATCGACGGCTACTCCTCGAGCTACAGCGGCAGCTACAGCGTCAACGCCACGGTTGCCGAGCCCGCGGCGAACGACGTTTGCCCGGGTGAGGATCTGACGTTCAGCGGGAACACCGCGAGCGTGAGCGGCAGCACCGTCAACTCGACGCACGACTACGCAGGTAGCTGCGGTACGGCCGGCGGTTACTCTCCCGACCTCGTTTACCACTTCGTTGCGCCCACGTCGGGTAGCTACACCGCGACGCTCACCGCCTCGAGCAGCTACGACTCGGTGCTCTATGTGCGCAGCGGCACATGCACGGGTGGCACGGAACTCGACTGCGCCGATGACGGCGCTTCGGGTGGCACCGAGACCGTCACGTTCAACGCCACGGCGAACACGGACTACTGGGTGTTCGTCGATGGCTACGGCGGCAAGTCGGGCACCTTCACGCTGAACCTCACGCACAACTGAGCAGCGCTCCGTCAGGCCCAGCGCCCGTCTGGGTCTGACTCTGCTCGGGATTTGTCGCGCCAAGTGTGTTTTCCGGGTGGCACTCGGCGCGTACGCCTGTACATCGCGGGCTCATGTCCCCGTTCGTCGAAGCCATCGTGCTCGGAGTGCTGCAAGGCCTGACCGAGTTCCTTCCCGTCTCGAGCTCGGGGCACCTGGCGCTGGGGCAGATCTTGATGCGCATGGGTGAGCCGAGTCTCACCCTGAGTGTGGTGATGCACGCGGGTACGCTCGCGGCCACGGCGCTCCTCGTGCGGGAGCGGTTACTAGCTGCGGTGCGCGAGGGAGTGCGCGGGCTCGCGCAGCCGAAGCGCTTCACCGAGACGGCAGGCGGTCGCGACGTGCTGGTCGTCGTGCTGGCGACGTTGCCAACCGGCGTGATTGGTCTGTTGATGCGCGCCGCGGTCGAGAAGTACACGCAGTCACCGTTTGCGATTGGCCTCGGCTTCTTGGTCACGGCGTTGCTCCTGTTGTCGACGCTCAAGGCCAAGCCCGGCGAGCAGGACACGCCAACGTGGGTCGGAGCGATCTTGGTGGGTATTGCCCAGGGCATCGCCGTGTTGCCTGGGGTGAGCCGCAGCGGCTCGACCATCGCGGTCTTGCTGTGGCTCGGCGTGAAGCCCACGCGGGCGTTCGAGCTCTCGATGCTCATGAGCCTGCCGGCGGTGCTCGGCGCGGTCGTGCTCGAGTCACGCCACCTCGAGTCGTTGCATGGCATGGGCCCTGCGTTGCTCGGTGCCGGTGTCGCGTTTGTGGTGGGTGTGGTCGCGCTGGTGCTGCTGAGGCGAGTGGTGATCCGCAACGGCTTTGCCTGGTTTGCGCTCTGGGTGTTGCCCCTCGGGATCTACACGCTGCTCTTCGTCAAAGTCTGAGTGCGCGCGTCGCCTGCGCGTTTTTTTTGGGGGGGAGGTGCGTCAGCTGTTCGCCGCGCCTGACGGGTTGCGGCGTCCGAGCACAGGGGATAAGTCGGGCGCATGTCGAACGTCTATGCGGTGATCATGGCAGGTGGCAGCGGAACGCGCTTTTGGCCCGCTTCGAGGCGCCTCACGCCGAAACAGCTCTTGAGCATCGCCCCAGGCACCGAAGAGTCTCTGATAGCTGGCACCGTTCGTCGCCTGAGCCGCATCGTTGCCCCGGAGCGCGTGCTGATCGCAACCGGCGAACACCTACTGAGCGCCACTTCAGAGCAGCTGCCGGCGCTCCCGCACGAGAACTTCCTGGGGGAACCTGTCGCGAAGAACACCGCCCCTTGTATTGGTTGGGCCACGTTCATTGCCGCGCGGAGAGACCCCGACGCGGTCATCGTGGTCGTGCCCAGCGACCAACACGTCGCCGACGAGGCCGCGTTCGAGCGAGCGCTCAAGACGGCCATCGCCTCCGCGGAGGGTGGCACGATCACCACCATCGGGGTAACGCCAACCCGCCCCGAAACTGGCTACGGCTACATCGAGCTGGGGGAGGCGGCTGATGTGTCCGGCGCTTCGGGTGATGTATCCGCGGTGAAACGCTTCGTCGAAAAGCCCGATCGTGAGACCGCGCAGCAGTACCTCGACTCCGGACGCTACGTTTGGAACGCGGGCATGTTCATCTTTCGCGCCCAGGACATGGTCGCGGCCCTCGAGGCGCACCTCCCGGAGCTACACGCCGGGCTCGTGCGCATCGATCGCGCGGCGGAGGAGTCGCCGGAGCGTGAGGCGGAAGTCACTCGAGAGGTGTTTGGTGCAACCCAGTCGATCTCGATCGACTACGGCGTGATGGAGCGCGCCGATCGGCTCAACGTCGTCCCCGCGAGCTTTGGCTGGAGTGACCTTGGCAGCTGGGAGTCGAGCTGGGAGCTCGGTGACCAGGACCCGGAGGGCAACGTAGTGCCGGAGCACGCCGTCCTCGTCGACGCGAAGCGGAACCTCGTTTGGGACGCCCGAGCTGCCAAAGACAAGCGCGTGATCGCGCTCGTGGGCGTTGAAGACTTGTGCGTGATTGAGACCGAAGACGCGCTGTTGGTGATTCCGCGTGAGCGGGCTCAAGACGTGCGGGCCGTCGTCGATCAGCTCAAGGCTGCCAAGCGCGACGCGCTGCTCTGAGCTTCGTGCCGGAGCTCCTCACCCCCAAAACCCGTGTTTCTGCCCGCCTGTGTGGCGCGGTTGAGGGTGGAGTCAGGCGACGGAGACAGTACGAGGCCGGAGCTTATATGATCGGCTCATGAGCCTGCTGTCCAATACGCTGCTCGAGCTCACCGTCCTGCTCAAGAGCCGCAAGGTGTCCCCCGTCGAGCTGATGCGCGAAACCCTCGAGCGCATCGCTCAGGTGAACCCCCAGCTGAACGCGCTCGTGTGCCCCCGGGATCCTGATGTCCTCTTGGAGGAGGCAAAGGCTGCCGAGGCGCGCTTGATGGCAGGCGAGGGCCGAATCTTCGAAGGCCTGGCGCTGGGGGTGAAGGACCTCGAAGACGCTGAGGGGTTGGTCAACTCCCAAGGCTCACTGCTCTTCAAGGAAAGCGTTTCCGCGCGGGATTCGATTCAAGTTGCGCGGCTCAAAGCCGCCGGTGCCATCGTGATTGGGAAGACGAACGCCCCGGAGTTCGGCACGACGGCGATCACGAAGAACCTCGTGTATGGCACCACCACCTCACCTTGGAGCGTCGAGCGCACTCCGGGCGGTTCGAGCGGGGGCAGCGCGGCGTTGCTAGCGGCCGAGGCGCTACCGCTCAACACCTCGAGCGACGGCGGTGGTTCGATCCGCATCCCGGCGAGCTTCGTAGGTGCGTTCGGCTTCAAGCCAAGCATGGGCCGGGTTGCGCGCGGTCCGTTCGAGTTCTGGGACTCCGGGCGCACCTCGGTGTGGGGACCGCTGACCAAGACCGTCGAGGACGCAGCGCTGTTCCTCGATCAAGTCGTTGGTCACCATCCGCTCGACCCCATGAGCCTGCCGCATCCTGGTTTCAGCTACCTCGATCACCTGGAGCAAGCGAAGGAGCGCAAGTGGCGCATCGGGTACAGCCCAGACCTCGGGTACGCCGTCGTGCAGTCCGACGTGGCCCGCGTCGTGCGCGAAGCGGTGAAGGTCTTTGAGGCTCAGGGGCACAGCGTTGAGCAAATTGATGGCGGTCCTCCAGAGCTCGGGGCTGACTGGGGATTGATCGGCGCGTTCGAGCTGGGCTCGCATCTGGCACCGGAGCTGAAGCGTCACGGCGATCTGTTGCAGCGCTCGGTGCTGCGGACGATTCGCATGGCGGAGACCGGGCTCGACCTCGAGTGGTGGGGCGAGGCAGCGCGACGTCGAGCCCAGCTCTCCAGATGGGTGGCCGAAGTGTTCGAGAAGTACGACCTCTTGCTGACTCCGACGGTGCCTTACGATCCACCGCCTGCCAAGGGACCGTTCCCGGCGGAAACAGAAGGTCGCCTGCAGCGTGTGGCCAGCGTCGCGTCGTTCACCATTCCATTCAACCTGTCCTGGAACCCGGCGGCCACAGTGCGCGCTGGCCTCTCCGACGCGGGGTTGCCTGTTGGGTTGCAGATCGTCGGGCCGTTGCAACGGGACGAACTCGTGCTCGAGGCGGCTCAGGCGTTTCAGCGCGAGCGCCCGTGGCACCCCAGGTGGCCGCTCCGAGCGTAGTTCTCGCTAGCGGCGCTTGCGGCCGCGGCTCGCTGGAGCCCCGCCACCGCGCTTGCCACGCGAGCTCGGCTTCGATGAGGCTGGCCCCGCCTTGCCGAGCTTGCCACGGGAGCGGCTTGAGGCGGCGGCGGACTGTGGACCTCGAGAGCGCGGCCCGCTGGCTGGTTCATCCGCTGGCGAGTTGCCCGTCAGGCGTTTGATCTCGTCACGGCAGCGAGCGGCCTTCTCGAAGTCGAGGTTCTCGGCGGCGCTGAACATCTCTTGGCGTAGCTCCTCGAGGCGCTCGGCAAGTGCCGCTTCGTCAGCCGGAGACTCACTCTTGCCGTCTTTGGCTCTGCTCGGGCCCTTGGGCACCGCGTAGTAGTCGCTCGTTCCGGCGCTGGGGTTGACCTGGAGGATGGCGCGCTTGATCGTTTCCGGGGTGATACCGTGCTCGGCGTTGTAAGCCTCCTGGATCGCGCGTCGGCGCGTCGTCTCGTCAATCGCCTGCTTCATCGACGGCGTGATGCGGTCCGCGTACATCAGGACCTTGCCGCGGGCGTTGCGCGCGGCGCGGCCGATGGTCTGAATCAGCGAGCGGGCGGAGCGCAGGAAACCTTCCTTGTCGGCATCCAGGATGGCCACCAAGCTGACCTCAGGCAGGTCGAGGCCTTCGCGCAGTAGGTTGATGCCCACCAACACGTCGTAGTCGCCCGCGCGTAGACTTCGCAGGAGCTCGATGCGCTCCAGCGTCTCGACGTCGGAGTGCAGGTAGCGCACCCGAATGCCGAGCTCCGCGTAGTACTCGGTCAGATCTTCAGCCATCCGCTTGGTCAGCGTGGTCACCAGCACGCGCTCGTCCGCCTCGACCCGCAGCCGGATCTCTTCGAGCAGGTCGTCGACCTGACCGCCGACGGGGCGCAGCTCGATTTCAGGGTCGATCAGCCCCGTCGGGCGGATCAGCTGCTCGATGGGTTCACCGTCGCTGTGGGTGAGTTCGTAGTCGCCAGGTGTGGCCGACACGAAGAGCACGGTCTTCATGTGCTGCTCGAACTCATCGAACTTGAGCGGGCGATTGTCCAGGGCGCTCGGCAGCCGGAAGCCGAACTCGACCAGAGTTTCCTTGCGGGAACGGTCGCCGCGATACATGGCGCCGATCTGCGGCACGGTCTGGTGGCTCTCGTCGATCACCAACAGGAAGTCATCGGGGAAGTAGTCGATCAGGGTAGGCGGCGGATCACCCGGCGAGCGACCGGAGAGATGCCGAGAGTAGTTCTCGATGCCCTGGACGAAGCCCATGGTCTCGAGCATCTCGAGGTCGTACTGCGTGCGTTGCTCGAGGCGCTGCTTCTCGAGGAAGCGCACTTCCTTGTCGAGGTATTCGAGGCGCTCGCGCAGCTCGGCACGAATATTTTCGATGGCGCGCCGCATGTGCTGCTGAGGAGTCACGTAGTGAGAGCCCGGGAACACGGAGTACCTGTCGAGGCTCCCCAGCACACGGCCCCGCAGCGGGTCTACCTCGCTGATGGCCTCGACTTCGTCTCCAAAAAATTCCACGCGGATAGCCAAGGCTTCCTCGTAGACCGGGAAGATCTCGACGATGTCGCCGCGCACGCGGAAGCAGCCTCGATGGAAGTCGATGTCGTTGCGCTCGTACTGAATGTCCACCAGGCGACGCAGCAGCTCGTCGCGGCGCATCTCTTGGCCGCGTTCGATCTGGATCAAGAGACCCTGATAGCTCTCCGCGGAGCCGATGCCGTAGATACAGCTAACCGAGGCGACGATGATCACGTCTGGGCGTGACAGCAGCGCCTGGGTAGCGGCGTGGCGCATGCGATCGATCTGGTCGTTGATGATCGCGTCCTTCTCGATGAACGTGTCGGAGGACGGGATGTAGGCTTCTGGCTGGTAGTAGTCGTAGTAGCTGACGAAGTAGGCGACCGCATTGTCGGGGAAGAGGTCCTTCATCTCCCCGTAGAGCTGCGCAGCGAGCGTCTTGTTCGGGGCAATGATCAGCGTCGGACGACCCATTTTCTGGATCACGTTTGCGACGGTGAACGTCTTGCCGCTACCAGTGATGCCCAGCAGCGTCTGGCATCGTTGCCCTTGCTCGATGCCCTTGATTAGCTTTTCGATGGCCTGAGGCTGATCACCTTGAGGAGTGAAGTCGCTGCGCAGTCTGAATGGGGAACTCATGAATACCTGTCCGCCGGGTTGGCGCCGTAGCGGTCGCGTGGTTTTGCGCTAATCGCCGCAAGCCGTGCTCTGGACGCGAGGCTCACAGCATAGCCTCGGCATGCCGCGCTGGGTCTACCTCCCCATGGCTTCCTCCTGACGTTCCGTTGTCAGGAGTCGCGAGAGCCGCGCGGCACTCCAGTCCCCAGACGGGGCGAGATGGGCGACAGCGTGACCTCCCTGCGGGTTTCTAACGCCCTAAGCGCCGGGCTTCATTGGACAATACCTCGGCGATCGCCGCGGTGAGCGTGCCCACGCCGACCGGTGCTCAGACTTACTCGCGTCTTTCCTCGTTTTCATCGAGCTTCAGCAAGCTGGCGAGCGAGCACGTCTGCAGGTAGTGGAGATTGGACTCAGGGAAATTGCCCGAGCTGAGGCAAACCGAGGTCTTCATCCCAGCCCAGGGCTACGTTGAGCGCGTGTAGCGCTTGCCCCGACGCACCGCGAGTCAGGTTATCGATCGCTCCAAATGCCAGCAGCGTGCCTGTTCTCGCGTCGAGCCGGTAGGCCACATGCGCCCGTGCGGAACCTCGGACCCACAACGTGTCGGGTAGCTCGTCCTGCATCACGCTGACCAGGCCAGTGGAAGGGTAGAGCGCCTTTGCAGCCTCCCGGCAACGCTCAGCGTCGACACCCGGCTTGGGCCGCAGGTAGGCCACGCTGAGGATCCCGCGAGTCATCGGCACCAGGTGCGGCGTGAAGACGACGCGCACGTCTTGCCCCGCGGCAATAGATAATTCTTGCTCGATTTCGCCGGTGTGGCGATGGGTGCCGGCGACCTTGTATGCGCGGATCCCCTCGCTCGTTTCGCTGAAGTGTGTGCCCGGGGCGGGCGTGCGCCCGGCGCCGCTCACTCCGCTCTTGGAGTCGATGATGACGGGCGAGCTGACGTCCAATAGCCCGGCCGAGAGCAACGGGGCGATCGGTAGGATGGCACTCGTCGGGTAGCACCCCGGCGCGGCGATCAGGCGCTTGCCACGGAGTGCGTCGCGATGCAGCTCTGGAAGCCCATACACCGCTTCCGCGAGGAGATGCGCGGCCGGGTGCTCGCCGTACCACGTGCGATAGTCTTCCAGGTTGCGGAGGCGAAAGTCGGCGGAGAGATCGACGACGCGGAGCCCCTCCGCATACAGGCTCGCGACCACTTCGGCGCTCTTGGCGTGGGGCAAACAGCAAAACGCGACGTCCAGTTGCTTGGCGAGGTGCGGCGCGTCGGTCGGCTCAAAGCGCTCAATCGTCAGGTCACCCACGCCGGGTACGCCGAGCGCGCCGGGGAGCACCTCGGAGAGCTTGCGACCAGCGTTGCTGTTGCCCGCTACCCACACCAGCTCGAGTCGTGGGTGACGATGGACCAGCCTCAATAGCTCTGCGCCGGTGTACCCAGCGGCTCCAACGATGCCGACTCGCAACGTGTCTTGCGCCATGACGGATGTGCTCCCTGATTGAATGCCGTCTGATTGAATGCCGTCTGATTGATTGCCGTGCGGAATAGTAAGCTGGTGCCGCGTGTGCGCGTGCCGGGTGCGTGAAATGCAACAACGCGGCGCTCGGGAACCGGGCGCCGCGTTGGCTGACTTCGAGCGCTGATTGCTTAGCGCTTGGAGTACTGGAAGCGCTTGCGGGCGCCGGGCTGACCGGGCTTCTTACGCTCCTTCTCGCGGGCGTCGCGAGTCAGGTAGCCAGCTCGCTTGAGCGTGCGACGACGCTCGCCGTCCTCCACGAGGAGCGCGCGAGAGATGCCGTGGCGCATCGCTTCGGCCTGGGCGCTGTGCCCACCGCCGACGACGGTGGCCAGCACGTCGTACTTGTCGCCGATCTCGAGCAGCTCCAGACCCTGGCGCGCGATCATGCGCGAGGTGGGGCGCTCGAAGTACTCATCCAGGGGCGCGCCGTTGACGACGATCTCACCGCTACCGGGGCGCAACCAAATGCGGGCCACGGCGCGCTTGCGCTTGCCGGTGGCGTACCAGGGAGCCGGGGTGGCCGCCTTGGGGGTGCTGACTTGTTCTTCGCTCATCTTTCAGTCTCTCTCTAAGCTGTGCTCAGAACGAAAGCTCCGAGGGAGCCTGCGCCGCATGGGGGTGCTCCGCGCCGGCGTACACCTTCAGCTTCTTGATCATCTTCCGGCCAAGGGCGTTCTTCGGAAGCATGCCCTTCACCGCGAGCTCGATGGGAGCAGCGGGCTTGAGGGCGATCAGCTCACCGAAGCTACGGGTGGTCATGCCGCCCGGGTAGCCGCTGTGGTTGTAGTACTTCTTGTCGTCGAACTTGCGGCCCGTGACCTTCACCTGATCGGCGTTGATCACGATCACGAAGTCACCGGTGTCGACGTGGGGGGTGAAAGTCACCTTGTGCTTGCCACGCAGGACCTTCGCAACCTCGCTCGCCAGACGACCGAGGGACTTGTTTTTGGCGTCGACGACCCACCACTTGCGAGTAGCTTGGGCCTCGGCCGGCTTGGCCACGAACGTACGCATGTTCTATCCGACTACTGGATTTCCAGTGAAAGGCGCGGGCGGTGCCACGCTTGGTTGACGATTCTTCTCAGGTTCGTCTGTGAGTCGCCGCTACAGCCGCGATGCTCCCGAACCTGCCCGGGCCGTGGCGCTGGTACACCGGCTCACGCCGCGCGACCAACCCCCGACCCAGGAGCCCGCCTCCTGAGAGAGCGAAACTGAGTACTTTGCAGGGACTTCAGAGGCGCAGGGGGAGGAATCCGAGGTGGATTTCTCGCTCCTGGCGATTGAAGGGCGCATCTTCTAGCCGCCAGACCCAACTGAGTCAAGCACGAGACAGGCGGTTTGAGAATCGTTGCGAAACGTTGCACCCGGGGAGTGGGATGGTGGGAAACCCGCCTGCGTGGGTGGGCACCCCTCTCCCACCCCGAACCCCGAAACGGACCCAGCGAATCGGCACCGGGGCGGCGCTGCTCGCAGCGCCCGCGCAAGCGCGTTGCTACGCCTCAGTGGGCGGGTCTGACGAAAACAACTCTGCCTAAATCGCAGCATGAACGTCCAAAGCGTTCGGCAGGACGAGAGCGGCGGGCTCGCCAGCTAGAAAGCTCCGAACTCGCGACCGACATCCAGGCTGGGGTGTGGGAGGATTGAGGGGAGCGCCTTGGGGGTCAGCTGTTGTAGAACCAAAAGAGTGTCGTCGATTTGCCGCGGGTGAGCCGACGATGGTGTCGAACTGAGATTGTGCCGAGCTACAGGGCAGGTAGCGTGAGGTCCCACGCGCCTAGGACGTGGACCGCGCCGCAAACGCCAGAGGGTCAGAAGAAATCCGAGTTATGCATCCGACTGGGAACGTTCGCATGGTGGAGCGCCTCGTCGCGAAGGGGTTGATTACCCCTGAGCAACAAGAGGCGATCATCGCGTATCACCAACGCATGGGTGGTCGAATCGAGGAGTCGATCATCGAAACGAACGCGCTTGACGAGGTCCAGCTGCTCAAGTTCCTCGCCGCGTTCCACAAGACGCGCTTCGTTTCCACGGAGAAATTGTCAAAGGCTGACATCGATCGCTTCACCCTGGATAAGGTGCCGAAGGCCCTGGCAGAGAAGGAGACCATCTTCCCGGTCCTCTTCGACCAAGCGAAGCAGTCGCTCAGCGTGGTGATGGCGGACCCGGACAACGTGGCGGCGATCCAGGAGATCAAGCTTGCTGCCAGTCTGAAAGACGTCAGCGCTTTCGTCGCTCGGCCTGCGTCGGTGAAGGCGGCGATCAACAAGGCATACAACGGCGACATTCATGCGTTCGCCGTGCTCGATCGCTCTGCACACGAGCAATTCACGACCATGCTCAATGTGTACGAGCGCAACCTCGTCAGCGAAGAGAGCATGTCTTTGTCGCTGGCTGACGAGCGCGGCCGCGTGCAGATGTACGACGAGCGCGACTTGAAGGAGCAACGCACCGCCGGCGGCACTGGTCGCGGCGGCGTCACCAGCGACTCGTATCTCGAGACGTTGAACGTGCTCGTGAGCCTGATTGAAAACTCGCGTCCCGATCTGCGCGGCCACTCCGCGCAGGTGGCGCGTCTCATGAAAAAAATCTCGGAGCGCATCGGACTCAGCGAGCAGGACCGCGCAGCGATGGTGCTCGCGGGCTACATCCACGACCTGGGCAAGATGAGCGCGTACCACCTGACCGCGCTCAACGTGGCGGAGTACGAGGGACACCGCGTCGCGGCGAAGAAGCTCTACAAAGCGCCGCTGCGCTTGCTCGAGGCGGTAGAGCTGCCCCGAGAGACGTCGCGTGCGATCGAGCAGATGTACGAGCGCTTCGACGGAGCGGGACTGCCTGGTGGTGAGCGCGGAAAGGAGATCTCCCTTGGCGCGCGCCTGCTGGCGATCGCAGACACGTATGCGGACCTCACGCAGAACCCACGGAATCCGTATCGGCGGGCGCTGCGACCGATTCAGGCCTGCGAGGTGCTCGGTCGCTACAAAGAGAAAGTGTTCGACCCCAACTTGGTCGACCTCTTCCGTCACACCGTGACGGGAGAAGACCTAAAAGCGCGTTTGCTTGCCGATCGTCACATGGCGCTCGTAGTGGATCCGGATCCCGAGGAGACCACCGTGCTCGAGCTGCGCATGGTCGAGCAAGGCTTCGAGGTGAAGGTTGCCCGCACCGGCGAGCAAGCCATGAAGATGCTCGAGAAGGGCGATGTCGAGGTTGTCGTGAGCGAGCTCGATCTGGGCAAGGCCGACGGCTTCGCGTTGCTCGCTGAGGCTCGCAAGCACGAGTGGGGGCGCGAAATGCCCTGGGTGATCGTCACGGGGCGGACGGGGCGCGCCGACGCACAACGTGCGTTCGAGATGGGCGCGGCCGACTTCATGAGCAAGCCCGTCGCCGCAGATCTGCTGGTAGCCAAGCTCAAACAGATCCTCGAACGCCACGCTGGCGGTCGAGGCACGCGCGGTGTCTCTGGATCACTTATGGAAATGGGCTTGCCCGACATGGTGCAGGTGCTGTGGCACGGTCGGAAGACGGGCTCGTTGAAGATCCGCGCGAAGGGTGAAACGGGCGAGATCCACTTCGTGAAGGGCGACATTCACAACGCCATGTGGGGTCGCTTGCGCGGCGAAGAGGCTTTCTATTCCATGTTGGGGCTGGCGGAGGGCGACTTCGTGCTCGACCCAAACTTCGTCACTACCTCCCGCGTCATCAACGCCAGCCCTGAAGCGTTGCTCCTCGAAGGCATGCGCCGGCTGGACGAGGGCGCTGCTTAGGGAAGCAGCCGCAGCCTAGGGAAGCAGCCGCAGCCTAGGGAAGCAGCCGCAGCCTAGGAAAGAGCCGCAGCCTAGGAAAGAGCCGCAGCCTAGGAAAGAGCCGCAGCCTAGGCCCGAAAGTGCGCCCGCAGCGGCGGGCCTAGCCGTGCTGAGGCATCGCAAATGCCGGGCGGCACACACTTCAGCGCGCCATCCGGAGCGGTAGCTGGAGTCGAGCAATCTCTCGCTGGAGGCAAACGATCGTTCAAGATCGCCTAATCGCAGGGCTTCAGGTGGTGAGAAGGGGCGCGCAAGTGGTGTCGCGTGGTAGTGTTTCGGTGACGAACCACCACGTACAAGGTCGCTACGCTGCTCCTCCGGGTGTTCGCGTGGCTGTGTTACCCTAAGCCCTTTGTCGAGCCGTCCAGTGCCGAAGACGCCGCCTCCGCTGCTCGGATTCAATAACAACGTCAAGCATCGCGGCAGGGTTTTCCACATCCAAACGGAAGACTCCGGCGTGAAGCGTCCGCACGTGATCACTCATCTGTTCGCGGACGGCGGGCGCATCGTCAAGAGCAAGAAGACGACGTACACCGAGCACGTGGGCCGCGATGACACGCCTCAGGTGGTGCGTCGGCTGATGAAGGATCAGCACAAGGCGATGTTCATCGCCCTGCGCGGTGGCGAGTTCGATGAGCTGATCGAAGGGATCTGTGGTCCTCATCCACTGCCAGCGCCGGCGCCGAAGCCCGTGGAAGCTCCGCCTTCGAGTCCCGAGGCGGCGCCGCCGCCCCAGGAGCGCCCCAAGCGGCTGTCGAATCCCAACTTGCAGCGTGTGGATCCACAACAGGCACGGGCGCTCGCTCGGCAAGTCGCCGACAAAGAGCTCGACATCGATGTGGACTCTCACCTGCACCGCCCCGAGCCCCAGGTGAAGAACACGCCGATTCACGGCACGCCAGTGGCCGCGGAGCCAAAGGCCGACGAAGCGGGCCGCTACGCGGCGTCCCGGCCTGCAGCGATTTTCGAATCGCGGCCCGACGAAGGCTCGATCTTTGGTGGCGGGATCAGCGAACAGAGCCTCGATGACGTGATTTTGAGCTACATCGCTGAAGATCTCGACGAGGGCTGAGGAGCTCAGCCGGTCGTCGGCTCGTACTTTTCCTTGGGGTAACGCTCGGAGGCCTCCTTCAGCGCGCCGTGCAGGATTTCTGCCGTGATGATCTCAGGCAGCAGCTTGTGCGTCCCATCGGGGAAGTAGATCACGTAAATCGGGATCCCGCTCCGCCCAAGGCGCTGCATTTCCTTCTCGAGCATCGGGTTCTCGTCGGTCATGTCCGCCTTCATGGGGAGGATATTCGTTTCCGTAAGGAGAGACCGAGTGCCGTCTGTCTCGATCACGGCCTTTTCGTTCGCCTTGCAGCTCACGCACCACTCTGCCGTGAAGTCGGCGAACACCGGGCGCATGCGCTTGTGCTCCGCCGCGATGCGCGCCTTGTCGTAGCTCACCCAGTTGATGTGGCCGTCCTTCACCACCGGCGGGTCCTTCTTCGGCACGTTGCCGTTGCCCTGTGATCCAGAGGTGGGGGAGGGGGTGAGGCCAGCCGTGTTCTCCGCCGTAGGCAGCTCGACCTCAGGCGTCTTGTTCTTCGGTGTGAGGTCCACCATCCAAATCGCCATCGCAGCGACGACCGCTGCACCTCCGACGCGAGTGCCAACGCGGCGCCCGACGCTGTGCATCAGGTTTCCAAAGCGACCCACGGCCCATAGTGCGAGACACAGCACCACCAGGAAGTACAGGAACTGCGTGTTGCTCGACTCAGGCAGCTTGTTCATCAAGATGCCGAGGAGCCACGCTGCAGTCGCCAGCAGGGTGAAGCCGAGCAACTGCTTGAAGGTATCCATCCACGCCCCGGGCTTCGGCAGGAAGCGTTTGAGCGCCGGGATGTGGGTGACCAACAAGAACGGCAGAGCCAGACCGAAGCCGGACACCCCGAAAATCACCAGGGTATGCGAGGGCGGCGCCTTGAGCAGCGCGTACGCCACCGCGGGGCCGAAGATCGGCGCTGAGCACGGCGTCGAAAGGATCGTGGCCAGGATGCCGTTGACGAATGAGCCGCCGTAGCCCTCACGACCCTCGCCTCCAGCGATCCCCACCGTGATTTCGAAGACCCCGAAGCAGTTCAGCGCGAAGGCCACCAGTACAGCGACCATCACCGCCAGGAAGGTCGTGTTCTGAAACTGCTTTCCATAGAAAACGGCGTGCCCCGCTGCTTTCAGCCCGATCAGCACCGCGGCTAGAGCCAGGAACGTGAGAATGACACCCGCCGTGTAGGACAAACCGTGCATGCGGTTCGTGCGCGCGTCGTTCTCCGAGTGATCAACCAGGTGAAACAGCTTGAGCGTGAGCACCGGCAGAACGCAGGGCATCACGTTGAGGATCAGGCCTCCAAGAAAGGCCAAGCCAGCGTAGTAGAGGAGTTCCATCGTCTTCCGAGGTGATCGGGCGGGACGCCGCGAGTCCCGAAAATCTAGTTCTCAGAACCCCAGGCGACCAGTCAACCGGACCTGGACCGCAAATATTGCCAAAAATGTGCAGCGGCCTGGCTGCCGGAGCTGTGCAGATGTGTCCGCTCCGCTGAATTGGCCTCGAGCGTGGCACTACGCGACGGGATCCGCGCCGTTTCATCGGGCCCTGGCTGAAGCCCAAAAAAGCACGCGCCCGGGCCGGGCTTTCGCCCCACCCCGGGGTGCATTACCGTCGGGAAGCGGTGCTAGGCTAGGCGACCAAGCTTTGGTGCACGTCGAAGCGACCCCGCCCCAGGTCGAGCGCGGCGAACTCCAGCCGCCCGCCGGAGCAGGTGCCGGAGTTCACGAAGGTTACACCGGGGAAGTCCGTGCGCTTCGGTACGTGGGAGTGACCCGTGACCACGACGTCCGCTCGCCGCTGCACACCGAGGTGGCTCGCCCAGTCTTCCAGCGACCCTGGACCGACGCGCTGGCTCTGCATGGCTTCCATGCGTTCGAAGAGCCGGTAGACGTGGCTCAAACCGAAGCGCTTGAGCCACCCGCCGAGCCACACACCGGCTTCAGAGAGCCAGCGTGGATGCCCAACGAAGGCGTCGTGGTCGTGGCCATGGGTGAAGAGCACCCGCAAGCCACCACGATCGATGGTGAGCTCGTCAGGCGCTCCATCCACCTTGCCAGCCACCCAGTCGTGGTTGCCGTGGACGTACCAGTACTTGGCGCCTTCGAAGCGCCGCGCGATGCGTGGGTGCGCTTCCTTCGCGCGTCGCAGCTCCCCTTCGTAATCCCCAGGGATACGTGGCGTCAGTGTTTCCCAGATGTCACCCAGCAGGACGATGCGCTCGAAGTTTCTCTCGAGGAAGCGTAGGAAGCTCTCGAAGCGAGCGTCGTCGTGTTCGAAGCTATCCGCTTCGTCGCGCTGCCCTAAATGAAGGTCGGAAATGACGGCGATTTCCATGTCTAGCTCCGTCTCCGGGGCCGCGCCGTCGAACGGCGAGGGCCGCCTTGAGTCGCCTCGCGACTCGGGTTGTTGTGCAGTCTGTTTATTCGCTGCGGAAATTAGAGAGCCCAAGTGACGCTCGAGCGTCGCTTCCGTGAGGTGTCAGAGGAGTTATCCACAGGACACGAACCACCGAGCCGGCCGCGGGTGGGCTCTGAATCCCGAAGACTAGTGGGCGCTCAGCAGGTCTTTGAGCCAGAGGCGCGCTTCTCCAGCGTGCTCGAAGCTCTTCACGGGGAAGGACGGGCTCTCCATCCACGTCACCGCGGTGACTACGCCACGCCCCATGGCGGTTCGCAGCACAACGCTCATCCCGGCGATGTAGCGTCGGGTGCGCGGGCGCTGGACATCGAAGAACTCGACGAAGCGGGCGCGCGTCTTTGCGTCCGGCACATCCGCTTTGCGTGCGTCGATCAGGAGGCCGATGCGTTCGCGCCGCGTGAGGAACTCCGAGCAGCGCGCGAGGTAGGCGTCGACCTCGGCGGGCGAGATGCTCACATCGAACGTCACCCGTAGGATCGGCCACTCCGACTCGTCGAACTCCGGCACCCCCACGACGTGAGTCTAGCGCGGAAGCGGCCGCTTGGAAGCCCGGCAGTCAAGCGAGAGTCGGACCGAGCGCCAGTAAGACATCCAGCGCGGAAGCGCGTTCCGTGTCCCAGCACTCGCCGATGATGCGTCGGGTCTCGTGATCGATGGCGAGTTCCGACGTTGCGAACGCCCGTTGGGCGGCATTCAGGTCACGCGCCTGCATGAAGAACAGCAGCGCGTCCTCTTCGGCACCACTTTGCAGCGCCATCAGTTCGAAGCGTACGCCTTCCTGCTGCATCGCGTGTAGCATCTCTGCCTCGCGGTGGCGGACCGATGCGATCCAGTTCACGAACTGCTTGGTTTTGCCTGGCCTCAACGGCACTCGGACGCACTGCGTTTCCATGCGTGGAGTCTGCGGCCCCGTTTCAACGTGGGCTTGTAGAAAGCCGACAAACCAACGGCAACCAGCGTGATGAAGCCGGGGTCCGCCCGTGAAGCGCGCGCAGCTCATGGCACAAGTGGGCTTGGTCGGCGAAGCCCAGCTGCCAAGCAACCTCGGCGCCTGGTCGGCCTTCACTTAGCAAGCCCTGGGCCGCTTGCGCCCGCTGGATGCGGTGGAGCAATTTCGGTCTCACGCCGAAGCTCGACAGGCAGCGACGCTGGAGCGTGCGCTCGCTCAGCCCGAGCTGCTTGGCAAAGGTTGCGACGCGGAAGCTAGACGCGTGTTGCTCGAGTGCGGTCAGCAGTCGTCGGTCGTTCGCTCCCCGCTTCGGACCAACTGCACGCAGTGCGTGCCAAATCCGGCCGATCCCTTGGTGTTGCCGAAGACCCGCGTCGACCTGCCTCGTCATCGCGTCCAGCAGTTCGCGCCACGGCCCTGCGGTGGCTCCGTCCGCCTCGAAGCCCAGGAGCGTTCGTGCGTCCACCCCGAAGAACGCCGCGGCGCCGCCAGGTTGGAAACGTACTCCGAACAAATGATTCCCTGAGGAATGTCGGAAGCGCAATGGCGCGTGTCGAGGACCGAGCCAGCAGCTCGCCGCCTTGACCCTCGAGCTTCCGACATCGAACGGTTGCCCAAGGCTCGTCACCAAATCCCCATGCCAGTCTGCTGGCGTCACCTCGTCCCAGTGCACTTCCTTGGGCACGCGCATGGACCACACGCATTCTACCCAAGGGGATAGATCGCGCGGTGCGGCTTGGGTGAGGTACATGGTGTCAGGTTACCTCGCCGGCACGTGATCTCAAGCCGGCGTGTGGTCCAGGCCATAGCTGCCAGCGGGCATCCCGGAGGCATGCACTTCGTAACGGAACTGGCTGCGTGGAAGCGCGCGAATGCGGTCTCCGGGGTACACCAGGATGACCTCACCCCCATCTACCGGGACGCTCGAGTAGGCTTCGCTAGCGCTCGGTAGGCCCTCGAATTCGCCGTGCATCACGATGTCGACTTCGCTCGTGACGAAGTCGCCTTGCAGGCGGATCACCACCAGGTCTTCGTCTGCGATCGTACACGGCACGACCTGGTCCTTTTTCACACGGTATTCTCGAAGCTGCAGGCCGGCGTTGCTGAACGCATCGAGCCCGGCGCGGCCTATGCTGCTCTGCAGCCGCCCTTCGCGAATCAATTTCAGCAGGCTCCCCTCGAGACGTGCGATCGCATCCAGGCGCCGCGCCACTTCGGCGTCGGCGAACAACGCCTCTTCCACGGCGAGCTCGGCCTCTGGAGACAGCTCTCCGAGCCAATAGGAGACTAGCTCTTGCAGGCCGAGGCTCATGAACCGACCTCGTCGTTCAGCTCGCGGATCTGCAGTGTGCGCCCCAGCTGCATGATCGCGCGGTGGCGTATCACGCGCACGTTGCCCGGTGTTAGCGTGAACGCATCGGCGATCTCCTGGGCGCTTCGATCCTCGAGGAAAGACATCACGATCACCGCTCGGTCGCGCTCCGACAACTCGGCCAAAGCTGCTGCCAAGCGCTGGCTTTCCAGAGCTGGAGCTTGTTCGATGTGCTGCACTGACTCGGCTCTCGCCGCCTCGTGCACTTCAACGGCTCTGCGTTCGCGTCTGCGTGCGGAGTGCACGGTCCAGCGCGCGGTACCCAAGATGAAGCTGCCGATGCGTTCCGGCTCCTCGACCTCACCAGCTCTGAGTTTTTCAAGCACTTTGGTCATCACGTCCTGGGCGATGTCTTCGGAAAGGGCCGCGTCGCGCGTGTGGCGCTGCGCGAACAGCACCACGCGTCTGCGGAACCTCTGAACCAGCTCCTGCTCCAGGTCCTGCGCCGCGCCCTGCTGGATGCGGCGCGCGAGCTCGCTGTCTGACAGCGCTCCAGGATTCACAGGCAGCACGCTAGCGAATGACCGCCATGAGCGTCCAGCTTCGGACGAGCCGTTCCGCGCCGCCAAGATCCTCGACGGCGCGGAACGCAAGCTGCACCGGGCGTCAGAGCAGGCACTTGAGTCAGGCGGCATGCAGCATCGCTTCGAGCATGGCTTGATCGGGTCCCACGAAGCGCGGCGCGCGGCGCGCGTCATCGAGCTGCGCTGCAAGCCAGGCCAAGCTGTCGACCGCGGGTGGGAGGTGTGCGCTGAGCACGAGGCGAGGTCGCAGCGCCGCGAGGTGATTGAGCTGCTCGTGGAACGTCGCCGCGTCGGCAGCCGCGAGCCACGGCGCGTCGACGCTCGTCCAAAGTTTGAGCCCGCGCGCCAGTTTGACGGGATCGAGCGCCGCGCTGGTGTGCTGGACATGCTCAGCGTCGGCTTCGTCAAGCAGCGCACCGAAGCAGTCGGAGCTGAAGACTGCCGAAGACTTCGCGTCGAACAACCCCATCGTCTCCGGAGCGTCGTAGCTCGGGAGAGTCGTGGCAGTCAGCTTGCGATCTCCGACGTCGAGGCTCTGACCGGGATTGATTAGGTAGAAGCGCTCCGGCGGGAGCTCCTGACGCATGCTGAGCTTGCCCATGCCAAGGTAGTTGGTGACGATCCGTGCGGAAGGAGCCAACGCGAGCAGCTGTGGCAACGCTCCCAGATGATCGGCGTCGCAGTGAGTCAGCCAGATCCAGGCGAGCTGCGAGGGATCGAGCCGTTTGCGAAGAGCATCGATGAGGTGCGGGGCGAAGCCGGGCATGCCGGTGTCGACCAGCACTGGCTGGTCCGCTTCTATCAGGTAGCTGTTGACGGGGAGCGCACCAAAGCCGGGCACGGGGATGGTGCTCGGGAAGCACGTGATGTCTGAGGTGACTTGGAACGAGTCAAAGGCGCGGGGAGCGAACATGAGACCTCCTGAGGGGTAGGGAAGTGAACCGACGAAGTGGGTTCGCCCCGGAAGTGCGCGGGAAGCGACGTGCGTTACACGTCCCCCATGTTTTTTTGGGGGGGAGAGGAGGTCTCGCGCTCCGTTCACGAAAGCCGACCGCGCCGCGTAACGCTCGCGGCGAGTCGTGCACTCCAGAGCAACCCCTCACCCGAAAGGAATCTTTCATGACTCACTCCCTCACTACAGGTGCCGATGGCTTCCTCTATCGCTTCGAAGCGCAGCTCTTCGTCAATCCCGTTGGCCTCGTGCCGGAAGGGCTTCTGATGTCGAACGCCTTCGAAGGCACCATCACGGACGGCTTCATGCGTGGTGGACGCGTGTCAGGCGTCGACCAGCTGCTCATCCGGCGCGACGGCATCAGCGTCATCGATGCTCCAAAGACGCTCGAGCTGGATCAGCGCCGTGTGGTCGAGCTGGTTCGCGGGTACTGCATCCCGCCCGCTGGACTCAATATGCCGGAGCTCGAGCAGTTGTTGGCTCCCGGGTTTCAGTGGCCCGACGTCCCGTTCACGATCCGCGGCTGCTCCACCTTCCGTGTCGCTGACGCCGAACTGAGCGAACTCTCCGGAGGCATCGCCCGCATCGACGGCAAGGTCAGCATGGCGACGGGCAAGCTGGAGGTCGAGACCCGGCTGTTGCGATCGGCCTGA
This sequence comes from Polyangiaceae bacterium, assembly GCA_050183255.1. GTDB lineage: Bacteria > Myxococcota_A > Polyangia > Polyangiales > Polyangiaceae > JAHBVY01. Next base: position 24,927 of record JBFXBK010000048.1, read on the forward strand.
TCGCGACCGCCGCTTCCTCGGGGAGCGGTGAGGCGTTTTGCGTCGCGCCGCTTCCCCTTGCGTGGCGACGGGATCCACAGCACACCGGCAGGTCATGGGAATCGCGACTGACATCATCTTGCTGGTGGTAGCCGCCTTCTTCGGAGGCTTGATCATGCAGCGGCTCGGCCAGCCGCTGGTGCTCGGCTACATCGCCGCTGGCGTGCTGCTCGGGCCTCACACCGGCGGACTGACCGTGAGCGACACGCACCAGATCGAGCTGCTCGCAGAGATCGGCGTCGCGCTGCTCCTGTTCGCGCTGGGGCTCGAGTTCTCCCTGAAGGACCTCAAGCCCGTCAAGCACGTGGCGTTGATCGGTACGCCGCTGCAGATCTTGCTGACGCTAGCGCTGGGCTTTGCCCTGGGGAAAGCCTTTGGCTGGGACTGGAAGACCAGCGTGTGGCTCGGCGCGCTGATCTCACTGTCGAGCACGATGGTGATCCTGAAGACGCTGATGAGTCAAGGCTGGCTGGGCACGCTCTCCAGCCGCGTGATGATCGGCATGCTGATCGTGCAGGACCTCGCCGTCGTCCCGTTGATGGTGATCCTCCCCCAGCTGAACGACCCTGCGGTCGGCCTCCCTCTGCTAGGCGTGGCGGCGGTCAAGGCAGTGATTTTCCTCGGGGCAATGATCTTGCTGGGTACCCGCCTCCTGCCCAAGCTCCTGAGCTACATCGCGCGGGTGGGCTCGCGGGAGCTGTTCTTGCTGGCGATCACCGCCATCGGACTCGGCGTGGGCTACGCCACCCACGTCGTGGGGCTGTCGTTCGCGTTTGGCGCGTTCGTCGCGGGCATGGTGCTCTCGGAGTCGGACTACGGGCACCAGGCGCTCGCAGACATCGTGCCCTTGCGCGACCTGTTCGGCTTGCTGTTCTTCGCGTCCGTCGGGATGTTGCTGGACCCGGCGTTTCTGCTGCATCACTGGGTGCAGGTCAGCGTGCTCGTGGTGGTGGTGAGCCTCGGCAAGGGGCTGATATTTGGCGTCCTCGCGCGGGTCTTTCGTTACGGGAACGTGGTGCCCCTGGCCGTCGGGCTCGGGATGTTCCAAATCGGGGAGTTCGCCTTCGTGCTCGCTCGAGTCGGCGTTTCCTCGGGGTCCATCGATGAGGACATGTTCTCCCTGGTGCTCAGCGCTGCGGTGGTGACGATGGTGCTGACGCCGCTCGTGAGCGGACAGACGGCGCGGCTGTATGCGCTGAAAAAGCGCGTGTTCAAGCACGAGGCGCTGGAGACGGTGAACCTGCCGCAAGAAGGCCTGAGGGGACACGTGGTGATCGCCGGGGCGGGGCGCGTGGGCTGCCTCATCGCCAGGACGCTGCGCGACCTCGAGCAGCCGTTCGTGATCGTCGAGCTCGATCAGCGTCGCCTCGACGAGCTCAGCGCCGAGCGCTTCCCGACGGTGTATGGGGACGCGAGCCACGCGCTCGTGCTCGAAGCGGCTCAGGTGGAGGACGCTTGCCTGCTCGTGGTGACGACACCAGGCATCGTCACGGCTGAAGCCATCGTGGAGCACGCCCGCCACGCGAATCGCGAGCTGAACGTGGTCGCTCGGTGCTCCGAGCCCGAGATGGTGGAACGCCTGAGAGAGCTGCAAGTCACGGAGATTGTGTCTCCCGAGCTCGAAGCAAGCCTCGAGATGACGCGCCAGGCGCTGCTGTTCTTGGGGCTCCCAGCGACCGAGATTCAACGCCGCACGGAAACGATGCGGGCCGAGGCGATGCCTCCCCAGCAGCATCGCCCCTCGAGCTATCTCCAGCTCAACCAGCTGCGCATGGCCGAGCGGGCGTTCGAGTTGAGCTGGACCCAGCTGGCGGGCGACAGCGCCCTCGTTGGGCAAAGCATCGGGGCCTCCGCTGTGCGGGAGCGCACCGGCGCATCGATCGTGGGCGTGATGCGTGACGGCGATCTACTGCCGAGTCCGGAGCCTAGCCTGGAGCTTTGCCCTGGCGATCTGGTGGCAGTGATCGGCAGCGAGCAGGCCCACGCGGCCTTTAGGGAGCTGGCTGCGGCTTGAGGCCACTACTGTTTTAGCGCGGCGAGGAACACGTCGCTCGCGCCCGATGTAGACTGCCCGGGTAGGGTGCCGGAAGTATTGCCGCTCACGAACATCCAGTCAGCGGCCAGGGCGATGTCTTCCGCCTCACCCATGGTCACGCTCAAGAAGCGCGTATCGAGCAGGGCTCCGGTCGGGCTGAGGGTCCAGACCACGGGAGGTGCTCCGGGAGCGCTCTCATCGTAGGATCTGCCCGCCGCTCGCAGGTTGCCGTCGGAGCCCAGGGCGCAGTCGTAGACGTAGTCTAGGTTGGTCGTTCCGAACTGCAGCGTCCAGCTCTCGGCTCCGGTCGAGTCATAGCGGCGGACGAAGGCGTCGTTGAGGCCAACCTGCGCCTGCCCGGGCAACGTCCCGTCGAGATACCCAGCGACGTAGAGCCCGCCTTGACCATCGTGCGCAACGCAAGTGGCCAACGCGGCGAACTGATGCAGCCACATGAGCCCGCCGCTCGTGTTGAACTTAGCGACGAACACATTGTTCCCAGTGCCATCTTGTGTTTCCCCAGGGAACTTTCCGGAGGTCGAGCCTGCAAGATAGATGTTGCCAGCCGGGTCGACCTCGATGTCCTCGATCTGATCGCCTTGTACCGTGCCGAACTGGTGGATCCAGAGATCTTCACCGGTAGCCGCGTACTTCCAGATGAAGGCGTCCCCGTATCCAAGCTGGGTGAATCCGCCTAGGTTCCCGCTGGTCCTGCCAACCACGAACAGGTTGTTGGAGGCGTCCACCGCCAGCGCCATTACCCGGTTCGTCGGGTGGCCACCCATGTCCGACGTCCAGCCCTTGCTGCCGTCAGCCGCGTACTTGTAGATCGTGGTGGCGCCCGCCGGCCCGGCGGCGAAGTAGCTGTCCCCTGCTTGATCTATAGCGAGCGCGGTGGGGTACTCGCTTGCGCTTGTCCCGAACTGACGAGTCCAAAGCTCGCTCCCTTCGGCGTCGTAGCGCCGGAGGAAGACGTCGGTTTGACCGTAGTGGATCTGACCAGGCAGTGCGCCCGGAATATAGCCAACGAGCACAACGTCCCCGTTGGGAGCCCGCCGCACGCCGCGGGCGCTCTCATTGCTGGAGGTCCCAAACTGCCGATACCACTCGGCGCTTGGCAGTGCCCCGCTGGCGCTTCCAGCGCCAGACCCTGAGCTGCCTCCGTTGCCTGCTCCAGCGTCGCCGCCGCTTCCGGAGCTGCCGCCGCTCCCGGAATTGCCGCTGCTCCCTGCGGAACCGCCCATCGGGCTGCCAGCGTCGCCGCCGCTTGCGCTCCCGGCGGATCCCCCCTGAGCTGAGCCACCGCTGTGGCTGCCGCCGTCGACGCTTGAACCAGCGCTGCCGCCCTTTCCCGCGCCACCGGCACCTGCGGAGCCTCCGGTCTGTTCGGGAGCCTTATTGACTGTGCTCACGCTCGAGCAGGCCCCGAGACAGAGCAGGAACCCAAGTGCAAGCGCACCACCCAAACGCGCTCGCGCGCTCTCGGAGCCGTCTGGCAGCATCCCAACGACCTAGCCCCCGAGCGGAGGGGCGTCAAACGCAACCTCGAGTTGAGATCCGGGCGGTCGCGTGGGGAGAGGAAGGGGCAGGTGAGGATGTGTCGGAGAGCGCGAGGTGCGCGCGATCGAGCGTTCTGGAGCTTCCAAATCCTTCAGGGTGCCCGCGCAGCCAGAAGACGGGCCCTATCGTCCGCGCCCTCTGGCCGCGGTCACACAAATGCTCCACCATGTCGCAAGCTTGCCCCAGAGAGCGGGGGTGAAGTGGAACACGCATGAAGCATCGAAGTTTGGTTGGGCGCTGTGTAGTCGTCCTGGGTATGGGACTCGCGTCCTGTAGCAGCGTGGCGATCAACTCCCACGGTGCCGGAGGTGCCGCGGGCACAGGTGCTGGAGGCGCTGCTGGCGATGGCGCAGGGGCCAGCGCGGGAGATATTAACATTGGTGGCGCGGCGGGTAGCGGGGTCAATGGCGGCACGGCTGGCAGTGGTGATAGCGGCGGTACTGGCGGGTCAGCCATGGGGGGCAGTGCCGGGTCATCGATGGGCGGCACGAGCGCGTGCGACACCGATTGCCCAGGCGAATGGACGCGGGAGATTGGGACAGAGCTTTCGGACAGTTGGGGGTATGTGGCGGTCGACCAAGCTGGAAACGTCTACGTCGCGGGCTCGACCGCTGGGGTATTACCTGGGGAGACGGCACTCGGCAAGACCGACCTGGTTCTGCGAAAGTTCGATCCCCAGGGCAACGAAATCTTCACTCGGCAGTTTGGGACAAACGACAGCGACCGCCCCAACGGGCTTCGGGTGGATCCAGGCGGAAATGTGTTTCTGGTTGGCTTCACTCTCGGGGCATTCCCCGGCGAGACCAATCAAGGGAAAGCGGACGTCGTCTTGCTGAAGCTCGCCAGCGACGGCTCGACCTTGTGGACCCGTCAGTTCGGGACTCCGGATGGCGACATTCCGTACGACATCGCTGTGGATTCCGACGGCAGCGTGGTGGTGGTCGGTGAGGTGGACGAAGCCCTCCCGGGGCAGACCTACGTGGGCGCACCCATGGCCTTCGTGCGCAAGTACAGCTCGGGTGGCGAAGAGCAATGGACTCGTCAGTTCGGTACGGGTCAGACCACCGACGCTACGGCCGTCACAGTAGATGCCTCCGGTGCTGTGTTCGTCGCCGGTCCTGTCTACGGCGCATTACCAGGGCAAGGTAGCTACGGGAAGGCGGACATCTACGTGCGCAAGTACGACGCGTCTGGCGTCGAAGGCTGGACCCGACAGTGGGGAAGCACGGACGGAGACTTCGTCTACTCGGTTGACGTGGATCCGGGGGGAAATATCTTTCTGACGGGTTACATCGAGCCGAGCACGCTGCGTTACACGTCCTTTGTCTACAAACTGGACACCTCTGGAGAGGAGATCTGGAGCAAGACGATCGCCGGAAGCATGAGCGTCAATGCTCACCGGGTGGTCGCGGACTCCAAGGGGAACGTGATTGTCGCGGGCGATGCTACGGGGACGGTGGATGGTGGCAGCGGGCAGGTGTCTGGCATTCGCAAGGGTTTCGTGCGGCGCTTCGACGCCTCGGGGCAAGGCCTCAGCACGCGCTACATCTACTCCGAGAAGGGAGACTACGTGAATAGTCTCGCGCTGGGCTCGGCCGATGCCGCGGTGGTTGCCGGCTATACGTACGGTGACCTCGAAGGTCAAACGAACGCGGGGGCCACGGACCTGTTCGTCACGCGCCTGTTGCCGTGACCTAGCTAGGACCGATAGAAGCCGACTTTGGCGACGCGAAGTGCGCGTTGGTTGATTCCGGGAGGATAAGGGTTGTACAGGGGTGTCAGAGTTCGCACGCCGGCGTGCAGTTAATAACTCTAACGCCGGGGTACCGCGAGATTTCACTCTTCAATCGTGACCCGCCGATGCGCGGGGATTGGAGGCAACGTGAAGTTTCTTGCACCGACTATGAGCTTGGTCGCTGGGGTGGCGCTGGTGGTCGCCTGTTCCAGCTCTGATACTGGCGTTCCGGAGCCCTCCGGCCAGGCGCAGCAGGCGCTATTGTGCGGCGGTAGTTGTGACGACGGCGACGACTGCACGTTGGACACGTGCAACATCCTGACTGACCAGTGCAATCACGTCGGGATCTGCTGCAACAACGACTCTGAGTGCGACGATGGGCTGCTCTGCAGCGTCGGGCACTGCGTGCTCGGAGGTTGTGTGTTCAACCCGCTGCTCGGTTGCGAGTCGCCTGACGGTGGAGCCGGAGGTGGCGCTGGGACGTCGCCCTGTGGCACCGATGATGACTGTCACGACGGACTGCGCTGCACCGCGGACACGTGTCGTCCCGATGGCACCTGCGCGCACACGGGAGTGCCGCTCTGTTGTGACGCTGACAACCAGTGTGACGATGGCTTGCTGTGTACCGTGGGCAAGTGCGTCCTGGGGCAGTGCCTCTTCGACCCCATCACCGGCTGCAACGAAGGCTCTGGCAGCGGCGGGTCCAGCAGCAGCGGTGGCTCGAGCAGCGGTGGCTCCAGTGGCGGCTCCAGTGGCGGCAGCGCGGGTGCTGGGGGAAGCGGCGGTTCTGGTGGTGGGGGAGTGGAGCGGTGCGCCACTGCGCTCGACTGCGGTGATGGCGATCCGTGCACCCTCGACATCTGCGTGGAACCTCAGCTGGTGTGTATCCATGTGGATCTAGGGATCCACTGTGGCGGCTCCGCAGCCGGTGGAGCGGCGGGCAGCGGCGGGGAAGCTGCCGGCGGTGCAGCGAACGGTGGGACGACGTCGGGGGGTGCAACGAGCGGGGGGACTAGCAATGGTGGTAGTGCCAACGCGGGCGCGGGAGGAGGCATGAGCGGAGGCGCGCCCGGGGTGGGCGGCGCCGCCAACGGTGGTTCCAGCAACGCGGGCTCCGGGGGGGAGCCGGGCGCTGGAGGTGCCGCTGGTGGCGCCGCCGACGGGGGAACCCAGGCGGGCGGCGCTGCCAATGGTGGTACCGCGGGGAACAGCTCGAACGGTGGGTCCGGCGCGCGTGCGGGGGGAGGTGGCTCGGCCGCCAGTGACAGCGGCGGCACCGGCAACGGTGTGGGCGGCGGCGGTATGAGCGGCAACGGAGTCGGAGGCAGCTCAGCGGGGGCAGCTCCCGTTGGCGGGAGCAACGGCTTCGACCCCAATGACGTGGAAGTTCGGGGCGGCGCGTGCTCGTGCGATGTCGCGGGGCGGCCCGGAAACAGCGGGGGACTCTGGCTCTTGGGGCTGGGTGGCTTGGTTTGGTTGCGCCGTCGTCGCCGAATGCAGACCAAGCCTCTTGGTGGGGCCCGCTCGAGGCGGTTCATCGGGTTCTTGCTCGGGATGTTGATGTTGTTCCTCACCCCCAAGTTCGCGTGGGCTGAGGGATTCAACCTGGATCGCAATCCCAGCCCGAACCTCCCCGACGACTTGTTATGGACCGAGCGCGCGGCGCCGGTTGGGGGAGAGGGAGTGCCCTTCGCGCGCATCGGTTTCGGCTTCGCCGACGACCCTTTGATCGTCATGGGGCTTCCGGGAGGAGACGTTGCGCTGGTGGACGAGCAGTACGCCGTCTACGCGTCCGGTGGCCTTGCGCTCTTCAATCGCTTGAGTCTGGCGCTTGCGGTGCCGATCTACGTGCAGACCGGAGACGCGGTCCGCATGGGAACCACGGAGGTCGACTATTCTGGGGCTGGCGTCGGAGATCCAGGGCTCGACGCGCGCTTCACTATCCTGGATCGCAGCGCACCGGTCGAGCTCGGCCTCGGACTCACGGGGCGCGCTCCGCTTGGTGACGAAACGAAGCTGATGGGAGAGGACGGCTTCAGCTTCTGGCCGCGGGCGTTGATCGGGCGCGGCTTTGGCAAGAGCTACGTCGGCGGGCAAATCGGCGCGAACCTGCGTCCAGAGGATCGCCTGGGCGATCTAGAGGTGACCAACGAGCTGACGCTGGGTGCCGGTGCACAGGTCGCCTTGCTCAGCTGGCTCGCGGTGACTGGCGAAGTGTCGACGTCGACCAGCTTGAGCTCTCCGCTGTCTGAGGAGCGCACGCCGGTGGGCTTTCTGGTGGGGTTGCGCGCTTTCAACGACGACTCCTCGGTTGCAGGTGGCGTGGGCCCCGGAACTTCACCTGGCTATGGCTCCCCCGACGTGCGCGCCCTTGCGGCGGCGAGCACCTATTTCCGGCGCCATCACGAGCGCGCGGTCGCGGGCGTCACGGACTGGGACGGAGACGGAATTCCCAACGTCTCTGACGAGTGTCCCCGTGAGCCTGAAGACTTCGATGGCTTCCAGGATCAGGACGGCTGTCCAGAGCTGGACAACGACGGGGACGGCGTCCCCGATGCCTCTGATAGGTGCCCCGCGGAACCAGAAGACAAGGACGGGTTCGAGGACAATGACGGCTGTCCCGATCGAGACAACGACAAGGACGGCATCGCGGATTATCGCGACCGCTGCGCCAACGAAGCCGAAGACAAGGACGGCTACCAGGACAAGGACGGCTGCCCTGACGCAGACAATGATCAAGACGGCATCGCCGACGTGAAGGACGAGTGCCCTCTGGAGCCGGAGACGCTCAACGGCAAAGACGACGAGGACGGCTGCCCCGACTTCGTGCGAGTCGCCCAGGGCCAGATCCAAACGCTCGAGCCAGTCTTCTTCGAATACAACAGCTCGCGCATCGCAAAGCGTAGCGAGCCGCTGCTCAACGAGATGGCCCAGGTGATCAAGCGCCGAGCCGACCTAGGCCAGATCAGCGTCGAAGGGCACACGGACTCCCGCGGGTCCGACCGCTACAACCAGGAGCTCTCCGCTGCGCGCGCATTATCCGTGAGGAATTTTCTAGAGGCGCAGGGAGTACCCGCAGAGCGCCTCTCGAGTCGCGGCTACGGTGAGGCTCGACCCATAGACGACAACCGGAGCGTCGAGGGCCGTGCGCGAAATCGCCGTGTGGAGTTCCGTTTCGAACCCGCATCCAGCGAGGTGGCTCAGGTTGGAGGTGTGAAATGACCCGCGAAGACTCGGGCGCCCTGCCCGGCGACTTGATCGAACCCGAGCTAGTCGACTCGATGCCGGCGACTCGACGCATGCGCCTGCCAGCCCACGGCATGCTCGGCGTTCCAGAACAGATCGCTAACTACACCATCTTGGTGAGGATCGGGCACGGCGGCATGGCCAACGTCTACCTGGCGCGGCAGTGGGGACCCGAGGGCTTTGCTCGCAACGTCGCCCTGAAGCTCCTGTCACCCAAGCGTCGGGAAGAGCCTGCGTACGTCAGGATGTTTCGAGACGAGGCACGTCTAGGGGCGCTCATCGACCACCCCAACGTCTGCCGCGTCATCGACTTTGGAGAGGCAGATGGGCAGCACTTCATCGCGCTCGAGTACCTGGTTGGTGAGTCATTTGCCAAGCTCATGGTGCGACTGGCAGAGCACAAGGAGTGGCTGCACAGCACGCGCTACTTTGCGGTGCTCGCGCGCATGCTCGCCCAGTGTTGCGACGGCTTGCACGCGGCCCACCAGGCGCTGGACGCCCACGGCCGCGCGCTCAATGTCGTGCATCGAGACGTGAGTCCTCACAACCTGTTCGCGCTGTACGATGGGAGCACGCGGGTCGTCGACTTCGGCGTTGCGCGCTATGATCTGCGCGAGC
>JBFXBK010000049.1:0-33837 GCA_050183255.1 Polyangiaceae bacterium
GCCTCACGCGCAAGCGGGCGCCGCCGAGAGGGCTCTCCAGCGCGGTGACCAATCCGCCATGCTCGACGACGATCTTCTTCACGATCGCCAAGCCTAGGCCGGTACCGTCGCTCTTGGTGGTCACATACGGATCGAAGACCACCTTACGCTGATCCTCGGGGATACCCGGCCCGTTGTCATCGACGTCGAGCACGACCTGTTCACCCTGACGCTCGATGCTGACCTTCACGTGGGGGCGCGCGCCGGCGGCCTGCTCCGCGCTCGCTTGAGCAGCGTTTCGCACCAGGTTGACCAGCACGCGCTTGAACATGTCGCGATCGAGCAGCACCGGTAGCTCGTCTTCCGGGAGGTCGATTTCGAGCTCGACGGATGAGTCCTCTGGCAGGCCGAAGGCGGCACCGCTCGGGATCACCTCATCTTCCTCCTCGACGACCGAGGAGCGCCCCTGGAGCTCGCGCAGCACGTCGCCAAGATCCGCTTGCTTGAGCTCCGCCCTAGGCAGGCGAGCGAAGTTCGAAAACTCGCTGACCAACCGACGCAAGGTTCCGACTTCGTCCTCGACGATTTCGAGCGTGGTATCCAGCATGCGTTTGTAGTTCGCGTCCGTGCCGGGATACCTACGATGGATCTCCTGCACTGCGAGCTGGATCGGCGTGAGCGGGTTCTTGATCTCGTGGGCGAGTCTGCGTGCCATCTCTTGCCACGCCCCGATGCGCTGCAGGTACTCGATGCGCGCGCGGCTAGACTCAACCTCCATCACCATGCGGTTGAACGCGGCCGCGAGATCCGTGATCTCGTCTTGGCCCTTCTCCGGCACGCGGATGTCCAGGTCGCCTTCGCCCACCTTTTGCGTGGCCTCGGCCAGCTCACCAATCCGCGCGGATACACTACGGGCCAGCGTGGTGCCGACGCCAATCGCCATCAAGATGGTGAGCCCGAGCAGGGCAGAAAACGCGTATAGCCGCCCGGAGTCGTCACCCTCACGCCGCCGCTCCACGGTGCGGTACGCGTCAAGAAAGGTGGACAGCTGGTCACGCTCTTGAAAGCGCTTGGCTTCGGTGGCGAACACAGCCACGAGTTCTGGCGGATTCTCCACCGGCGCGTCAGGGTCAACCAGCGGAACGCGCACTTCTAGATCGAACTCCGTCGCGGGGTCGAAGGCCTTACCGCGCGTCACTTCTCCCAGCGCCGCGCCGTCCGCATCCTCTACGCTGAGCGTCACCAGATCCGGTTGCTTCGGAAACAGGCGCTTGAGCGCGCGCTCCACCGCCGCTTTATCCTTGCGGAACACCGCGCGGCGCAGCCGAGGGTCTTCGGCCATGTTCGCCGCGCCGCCTCGCATCCGCGCCTTCACCGCCCGCGCGAGATCTTGGTACACATCAAGTGCGTCATCGAGGCGGGTACCGACCTCTGGCGTATAGAAGCGCGCTGAAGTCTGGCGCACCATCCACTCACCCATGGCAATAGCAGTCACCAGGGGGATGAGCGCGGTGAGCACGATGGCCAACGCCAGACGTCGCTGGATCCGTCCGACTGCCATGCCCTGGATTCTCGGCGCAGCTACTGGAGAAAAGCCAGAAAAACCCGAAAATCCCCCGAGCTGCTGGACTGCCCAGCGCTTCCGGGGCGCGCTATAAGAGCGCGATGCAAGCACAGCCGACGCACGCCGCCAACGCTTCGGTGAGGACCTGCGTCTTTGATTTGCCTTCGCTCTCCTTGCACTCGCTGCATGTGCCAACCGACCAGGAAGAGCCGGAAGTCGTGATCTGCCTCCACGGCTTCCCGGACATCCCTCGCGGCTGGATCCCGCTACTGAAGGAGCTCAGCGAAGCCGGCTTTGCAGGTTACGCCCCTTGGCTTCGGGGCTACGCGCCGAGCACAGTCAGCGGCCCATATGCTCTCGAGCGACTAGCGGACGATGTGCTGGAGCTCGCGGACCGCTTGAGCCCGGGGCGGCCGGTTAGCCTGATCGGGCATGACTGGGGCGCCGTCATCACCTACGCAGCCATATCGCAGGCGCCCGAGCGATTCCGTCGCGCGGTGACGCTGGCCGTCCCCCACCCTCTGGCGTTCCTCAGAGGCCTCGGCGTGCGCCAGCTTCGGCGCTCCTGGTACATGCTGTTCTTCCAGACCCGTATGCTGCCGGAGCGCATCGTGCCGCGGAACGAATTCAGGTTCATCGACCGGCTGTGGGAAGCCTGGTCGCCCACCTACGAGGCACCAAACGATTACCTCGCGGAACTCAAGTCGTGCCTAAGCCGGAGCTACCCAGCTCCGATTCAATACTATCGTTCCCTCCCCAAGGCCCTGCTCGACCTGCGTCAAAGGGGAGGCCAGCTCAGTCAGATCCAGGTGCCGCTGCTTTACCTGCATGGTGTCCAAGATGGGTGCGTGGGTTGGGAGCTCATGCAGGGTCAAGAGCGCTTCTTTTCCGCGGAGCACCAGAGCGAACTGCTCGGCGGCGTCGGGCACTTCCTCCAGCTCGAGAATCCACGCGCGGTGAACACTCGCATCCTTGACTGGTTGCGCCGCTGAGCCGTGTCCCCTTCGCCGCTAGCTCTCGGCGGCGCAGTCGAGTAGACCAAGCGCCATGGCGGAGGAGGGCAACGAGCCGGAGCTGGAACAGCGCGAGCTAGCGCTCTCCGATTCTGGCTCCGACGCGCCCGAGTCAGGCGCCACCTCTTCGGGTCTCTCTTGGTGGGCCCTCGTCGGCCTGCCCGGGTTCAGTGTGCTCGTGATTGGGTTCGCGCTGTTCGTGGTAGGCGCACCGCGACCGTACGTGGCAGCACGCTTGTACGGCGGGCCACTAGAAGGCCAAGGCGAGTACCACCTGCGGCTCGAAGCGGGCGAACGCTTGGGGGAGCTAGAGAGTCCACGGCAGCTGGGTCTCCAGGTGCATGCGCGGACTCAAGACGGGCGCGAGGCGGTGTGGGGAGGACAAACGGATCCCCAGGGTAACGCTGAGGTGACGCTCAGGTTCGATTCACCCACCGAAGGACCGCTCACTGTGAGCGTGAACCTAGACCGCTCGCAAGCAGAGCTGCCAAGCGGATATGTGCTGGCGCGTGGCAACGTCACAGCGCTGGAGCGCACGTGGCGTGAGAACGTGAGCGTCGGCGAGACCTGGACTGAGCGCTCCTCAGGCGAGCTCAAGCTACGCGTCGCTCCGGCGCGAGGGGTGTACGCCGTGCCGTTTCGAGACGGTCTCTTCGTCGACGTGACGCGCGAAGGCAAACCGGTCGCAGGCGCAGACGTGCAGCTCGCGCTAGACGGTGCCACCTGGTTCGAAGGTGGAGCGGAAGGCGGCGAGCGGCGCCACGCGGTGAGCGACGAGCGCGGCCGAGTTCATGCCGAGCTAGTACCGGACAGCCACGTGATCACCCTCGAGGTGAAGGCGCGCCTGGAGCAACCCAGCGGCGAAGCGCTGACGGGTCGCCTGGCCTGGCGACTTCCCGTAGTGCCTGGCGCGCTCGACGCTCAGCTAGATGGGGACGACGACTCGCGAGGGTTGGTGGTGACCTCCCCCGTAGAGCGCGAGCGGGCTTACATCGCACTGCTAGATCAAGACGCCCGCTGGGGCGGCGGTACCGTCGAGCTACATCTCGCGCCCGACGGAAACTACCGCGGGCGCTGGGCACTCCCTCATGATTTCCGCCCGGCTAAGCGCTGGGCGCTCGTCTCGAGTGAGTCGGATTTCGCGAGCGCTGGGACCGTCGGTTGGCCGCTGAGCGACAGCAGCGAAGTACCGCAGCCGAGGCTTCGCGCCCGGGAAATGCGCCTCCTGGACGGCTTTCCCGCCGCATACCAGCGGGACAAGAGCCGCGTCTCCCGCGCGAGGTGGCTGGCAATCGGAGTTGCGCTGCTCTCGGGCGCGTTGGTTCTCGTGCTCCTGATGCGCCGCGCTCAGGAGTCCCAAAGGAGGCTCGCCGCGCACCTGAAACGCCAGGAGGCGCTCGGCAACGCCGAACATGGCGCCGACACGACCCTGCAGGCGCCGCGCTACAGTCTGACGCTGGTGTTGGGACTGATTTGCGTCGGATTGGCGTTCCTCATGCTCGGCCTACTGGTGCTGTACCGGGCGCACTAGCACGGTGCTTTTTCGGCCCGGAGTCCCTCACCCACGCACTAGACTCTGCAGCCCATGGCGGAAACACCCAACAAGCGCCGCGCCAAGGGCCTCCTGAGCGCGAGCTTCGTCGTCACCTTGATTGGCGCGAGCGGCTGCAAGGCCACTCAAACCGGTGGCAGCGGGGCCACCGGCCCGACCGACGAAGTTCCGCGCAAGCCATCGATCTTCAAGAGCGAAGGCGAAGGCTGCCGCTACATGCTGCCAGAGCACTGCCCTCCCGACGTCAGCTGCAATCCACCTCCGCCCATGTACGCGGACTGCCCACCGGAGATGCGCGGCGACGGCGGCGAACCGCCGGCCCCGAGCTACGCGCGAGACACCGAAATCGATGATTTCCGCCCGGCAAATCGAGCTGGTTGGATCCGCATTCGGCGGGAGTTCTGGGGAAGCCAGAGTGGTTGCTACTACACCGCGGACCGCTATTGCCCGGGACCAGACCAGAAGGGCAACTGTGAAGACCACGTGTCTCAGAAAGTGCCTTGCCAGGCGGGTCCCCAGCCCCAAGCGGAGAAGCCAATGCCAGAAGGCATGCAAGATCCGTATTGGATCCCCGGCTTCGTGGGCGCTCGCGCTGGTTCGCGCTGTGAGCGCTATCCCGGATTTTGGTGTGACCCTTCCCACAACTGCACGCTGCCCAAGGGCGAGCTCGTCGACTGCGCCAGCAACCCACCGACAGGAAAGCAATGACCCGCTGGCGAGCCGCTATGCTCGGTCCGTCGCTGTTCGCAGTTGGTCTATTCGGCTGCGCCACGGCCAACCTCGCGCCCCACGAGGCATCCACGCCCAACATCGAATCCGCGGGGAAGTCTGCCCAGCCGGTCGCACTAGCGCTCGACGGCGCGCATCCGGAGCGCATCAAGCTGCGCTGGCAAGAGGAGATCGGCGGCCGCGGTGTAGCGGTAGCGGTGGAACGCAAGAGCGCGAGAGTCGCCGCCGTGGTCGAAGGCAGCCCGGTGAAGCTCTACGACTACTGGTCAGGAAAGAGCGCCGGCGTGTCCGCGACCTGCACCGACGTACTCCGGGGCGGCGTCTATCTGCTCGATGGCAAGCTAATCGTCGTGTGTGCGAACCGACTCGAGCAATACCAGGTCCAGGGGATGAAGGAGCTGCCCGCGCCGGATCTCGCGGATAGCCGCGCGACAGCGGCGACGTTGGCCTGGCCGTGGCTCGCCGTGGGTCATCACGATGGCGTGATTCGGCTCTACAACCTGAAGGACGACAAGCGGCTCGAAATCGCGGTACCCGGGCCGCCCATCGACGTGAAGAGCCTCGCGCTGAGCAAGGACGGCAGCACGCTAGCGGTAGCTTGGGTGCAAGGCTCCATCTGGTGGTGGAAGGTCGCTGAACCAGAGCTCCCTCACCCCCTGACCCGCTACGAGAGCGAGAGCGATGCCCTGACGTTTGATTCCACGGGGCAATGGCTGGCAGAGGAAGGCGAGAAGGCCCTGACCAGCATCTGGTCATTCGAAGGCGAACCGAATCGGCGCTACCAACGCAAGCATGGCGCCTGGATCAAGCGCATGTATTTCACGCGAGACGGCAAGTGGTTGCTCCGCGGCGGCTCCCACGGCGTGGATCTAGTCGAGGTGGCGGGAGAGCACGCGCTCAGCCTGACCGCCGGACTGGTCGAAGACGTAGCCCTCGACCCGGATCAGACGAGCGTCGCCGCCGTCGATCGCAAGGGGCGCCTCAGCCTGTGGCTCTCGAGGCCATGAAACGCGAAGCGGCTACCGGCGCGTGCGACAGTAGCCACCCCAGGGTAAACCAGCCCCGTGGTTAGCTCCGAAGGTGTGGTTACTCCACCGTGAGCACGATCGCCGTCACCAGACTCTTCCCCGTTGCGCCGGCGCACTGCACGCGCAGGGTGTAGGGACCGGGGTCCGACGAATTGAAGCCGAGCACCGCGACAGGATCCGGATCCATGTCGCTCGAAACGGGGCTCCCGGCGCCGTCCAGGAGTTGCAGGTTGATGTCCGTGCTCGCGTGGTCACCGGAACCAAGCAGCACGTGCTTCTTCTTGAGGTCTAGACCGCCGAAGCGAATCGCGTCGCCCTTCTCCAGCACGGTACCGTACAGCGCCCAGTCTGTTTCATCGTGGAAAACAAGGCCTCCACCGATGCCTCGCTTGACCACTCCATCAGACAGCTGGGCAGCCTTCTTCACTGCTCCGTAGACCGACTCCTGAATGCGGCTCACCGGGATGTCGAGCCCGCCGCTGCGCATCACGCCCAGGGTCACGAAGCTCGAGTCGCTGCCCGGCGCCACCTGGGTGTACACGTTGTAGGCACCCGACGTGGGCGGCGTGAAGACGACCGCGCCCTGCGTGCCGCCAGCGACTTGTGAACCGGACATATCCGTGACGGAGATCTGCACGCCGCTCGCGCGGCTGCTCCCCGACACGAACACGTACATCACGCCTGCGTCGAAGGTGCGGCTGAACTTCACCGGCTTGCCCGGATACATGTACGCGCCCATGAAGGTCGCGGCGGCGTCGTCGAAGCCCACGGTCAGCCCCTTGGACTCGCCCAGGCGCTGAACGGCAGTCGTCGCCGTGGACAAGCCGTCTAGCGCCTTGCTCATGAAGGTGCCTGGACGCCAACTCGACGCCGCGACGTCGGCGGCGGGCGTACCGCGCGGAACTGCCGCGGGGGGCGGCGTCGCTGGCGGTGGTCCGCTGGTTGGCCCGCCCTCCAGCTGGGCTAGCAGACCGTCAACATTGGCGGCCTCGACCACCTTCGGGTCGACGGTCGACGCAGGCGCCGGCGCCGCTGCAGTCGGCTCCTTCTTGGAGTTGTCGAGCGTCGGCGACTCAGCTGGAGGCGCTCCGCCGCAGGCCCCGATGAAGGCGATGATTCCGCCCAGTGCGAACGCGGCCGCCGTGTGCAGCCTGACTGACCCGTGACCCTTGTCCCCTTCGCGCATGACGTTGCCCTTCCCTCTGTGTGTCCTGTTACGGTCAACTGAGCCTGGAGCGTGCTGCCCAGCCCCGGGACACAAACTCGATGTTCCTCAACCTCACAGGGTCCACGCCCAGTGAGCAGGAGTCAATGTCCCGATTGGGGGAGGAAGCCGCAAATGCGAGGTGCTTTAGGGCGGTGCTTTTGGGAGGTGGTTTTGGGCGGTGGTTTTGGGCGGTGGTTTTGGGCGGTGCTTTTCGGCGGTGGTTTGGTGGGTAGTTGACCTACTTTCTCCTAGTAGCCTTTCTGCTAGTGACGGGCGCCGAAACCGCTGTAAGACCGGCCGGATAGTCATGGCCGAAACCAAGAAGAGCGCTGCCACCCCGAACTTGGGCGCCAAGAGCGAGAAGCGCGGGAAGACCGCCAACCGGAAGGAACGCCGAGCCGCAGCCAGCAAGGCGAAGGGCGAGCGCGGTGAGAAGAAAAGCGGGGGCAAGGCCCACGAGCGGCGCTTTGACGCGCCAGGCCTGACGACGACGCCGGTGGCGTTGATCGGAGGCGCCTTGGGCGCGTTGGCGCTCGGGGCTGGTGTTCATGGGCAGTGGATCCGCGACGAGCCGGTCAGGTACGCACCGTTCCTGGTAGCCGGTGGCGCGGCAGCCTTGATGGCGGCGCTGGTGTTCGGCGATGCAGCCGCCTACCCGGTGCGTGTCGGGGACGCGGGCGTCGCGGTGGAGCGCCGAGGGGAGATCTCCCGAGTGCTCTGGTGCGACGTGGAGTCGATATTTCTCCAAGGAAATGACCTGGTGGTTAGCTCGAAGGATCTCGTGCTGCGCATCCCGGTGAAGCTGCACCAAAGTGCCGTCGCCTGGATCGTCAAGGAAGCCAGCGAGCGCCGTCCTGAACAGCTGAAGCTGAGCGACGAAGAAGAGAAGCAGCTACCCGGCGTGCCAAGCGCCACCTACGAGCGACTCCCCGTGGAAGGCTTGCAGCTGACGGGGCGGAAATGTGCCGCTAGCAAGAAGACCATCAGCTTGGAAGAAGACGCGCGCCTGTGCCCCAACTGCGGTCAGGTCTACCTCTATCAACACGTGCCGTCGCAATGCGTCACCTGCGACTCCAAGGTGGGCGCTCGCAGCATGCGGCTCGGCTAGTCGCGCAACGCGCGTTCGCGTCGGCTTCCGCCTTGTCGCGGCCGACTGCGCGCGTCCTTGTAGACTTCCGCAGCCTGCACCCCTATCCAGTACGCGCATGAGCGACGTACGTGAGGTCTGGAGCGTGGCGGTGTTAGGCGCCGGCACCATGGGCATGGGGATCGCGCAGCTGTGCGCCACGCGGGGGATCACGACCCGCCTGTTCGACGTTCAACGCGCGCAGCTCGAGCGTGCTGACGCGGGCATCAAGAAACAGCTCGCTCGCGCCGTCGATAAAGGACGCATGAGCGAGGGCGAGTCGAAGGACGTGCTCGGGCGTATCACGCGAACCGAGAACCTCGAGGAAGCGGTCGCTGGCGCGGAGCTGGTCATCGAAGCCATTCCGGAGCAGATGGATCTCAAGGTCGAGATTTTCCGCTCGGTAATATCAAGCTGCGACGAGAACACACTGCTCGGTTCCAACACGTCGAGCCTGTCCCTAACGGAGCTTGGCAAACGCCTCGATCAAGCCGAACGTGTCATTGGGTTGCACTTCTTCAACCCGCCCCCGGTGATGCCGCTCCTGGAGATCGTGCGCGGACTCGCGACGAGCGAAGCCAGCGTGGAGCGGGCTCTGGCGTTCGCGCGTCAACTCGAGAAGGAGCCGATCGTCGTCAATGACTTTCCGGGCTTTGCTTCGAGTCGCCTCGGGGTCGCGTTGGGCGCTGAAGCCATTCGTATGCTCGAGAGCGGCGTGGCGTCAGCCGCGGATATCGATCGCGCCATGGAACTCGGCTACCGCCACCCGATGGGTCCGCTCAAACTTACGGATCTCGTAGGTCTGGACGTACGGCTGGCGATCCTCGAGCACCTGCATCGAGAGCTTGGGGAACAATTCCGCCCACCCGCGCTGTTACGGCAGATGGTGCGTGCCGGCCGCACTGGCAAGAAGGCTGGCATCGGCTTCTACCGCTGGACAGATGAAGGTCCCGTTCCAGCCTGAGCCGGGATTGCTCTGAATCCAGACGTCAGTCGCGCTGGTTCTGCGGGCCGCTAGACGTCTCGCGGGTTTGGGGGTTAGGAGAAACGTATGGCAGTGCAAGCAGTATACGTCGTCGATGCAGTTCGCTCGCCCATCGGCCGTTACCGTGGTGGTCTCAGCTCCGTGCGAGCCGACGACCTGGCAGCTCACGTGATCAGCGCGCTCGTCGCTCGGCAGCCCAAAGCCGCTGAGCGCATCGATCAGGTCGTGTTCGGTTCGACGAATCAGGCCGGTGAGGACAACCGCAACGTCGCACGTATGGCGCTGCTCCTAGCGGGCCTCGCGTACGAAGTGCCGGCAGTGACCGTGAACCGGCTCTGCGGCTCGGGCCTCGAGGCCATCAACGACGCGGCGCGCATGATCGCCCTCGGTGAGGCGAGCGTCGCGATTGCTGGCGGCGTAGAGAGCATGACCCGCGCCCCCTATTCGATGGCGAAGCCAAACGAGGCTTTTCCCAGGAGCGCGCCGGAGATCTTCGACACCACACTCGGCTGGCGTTACCCGAACCCCAAGATGGCCGAACGCTTCGAGCTGATCGGCATGGGAGAGACGGCGGAAAACGTTGCGAAGAAGTTCGGCATCACTCGCGAGGAGCAAGACGAGTTCGCGCTCAACTCCCAAAAGAAGGGCGCCGCCGCCTGGGAATCCGGCGCGTTCGCCGACGAGGTGATTCCGCTCGAAATTCCCCAGAGAAAAGGTGCCCCGCTGAAGGTAGAGCAAGACGAGTCACCCCGGGGCGATACCTCCCTGGAAGCCTTGAGCAAGCTCAAGCCCGCTTTCCGTACGGATGGTAGCGTGACAGCTGGCAACTCATCACCTCTGAACGACGGTTCCGCAGCAGTGCTGCTCGCGGGTGAGTCAGCGGTCAAGGAGCTGCGGCTCACGCCAATCATGCGCTACGTGGCGGCAGCGACCGCGGGTGTACACCCGAGCTTCATGGGTGAAGGGCCAATTCCCGCCACCAAGAAGGCGCTAAGCCGAGCTGGCTTGAGGGTACCGAACATCGACGTTGTAGAGCTAAACGAGGCCTTCGCCGCACAAAGCATCGCGTGCATCCGTGGCCTCGAGTTGGACCCAGCCCGGGTCAACTTGAACGGCGGCGCAATCTGCCTCGGTCACCCGATCGGGTGCTCCGGTGCCCGTATCGTGACGACGCTCGCGCACTTGATGCGCAATCGCGCCGACGCACGCGTCGGACTCGCGTCACTCTGCATCGGTGTGGGGCAGGGGATCAGCACGTTGTTCGAGCGCGCCTGATCGCGCTCGAGCCGAGCATAAAGCGAGTCCCTGCGGATTCGCGCGGAACTGGTGTCCTGTCTCCGTAGTTCGCTGCAAACTCGCCCGCCCCCAGGGGGTGTGGGCGCACGGATTCACCTCACTTGCTCTGCTTGCCGCGGGCGCGCCGGGGCTCTACGCTCGAACAGGGTTTTGCTTGGACAGCTACTGGCTACGATACCGCGGCGTGCGCTTTCCTCTTCGGTTGGGGGAAACGATCTTGGGACGCAGTCCCTATTGCAGCGTCGTGATCCCAGACAGTGAGGTGAGTCGCACCCACGCGGTGGTTCGTCTGACCCGAGAAGGCCCGGAGATCCAGGACCTCAACAGCGCGAACGGCACTCGGGTAAACAACGCGCAAATCGACGAACCGCACCTGCTGTCCGAAGGCGATCGCATCGGGATTGGCAGCGCTGAGCTCGAGGTGGTGCGCGCGGCGCCCGACGCCTACCAAGAGACCCGGCAGAAACCCCTGGAGCGGACTGCCACCTCGATGGACGAGCTGCCGGACGCCGCTGAGCCGGCGACGGAACAGCCCACAGCGCAGCGGAGCGTCACCCTTTCGCCCGCGAAACCCCCGAAAGACCCCGCCTGACCTCCGCTTTTCGAGGCTGGATTCGCCGTGTACCCCAGCCACGCTTCCCCCGCATCCGCCGCGAGGTTAGCCTCACAAATGGCATGCCGTTCGTGATCCTCGAGAAGCCGCCAGTCTTCGTCGCGCGACGAGTCGGCTTCGTTAGTCCAGAGGACATGGGAGACATGCTTGAGAGTGCCCGTCGGGTGCTCGCAGCGAGGGACCAACCCGGGGTGCTGATCTATGACGCCGGAAGCGACTCGGCTGGTCGACCTGACGCACGCTCGAGACGCCTAACCGCCGCGTGGATGGACCAGCACGAAGCGCTGCTTTAGAAACGCTGCGCTGGGGTCGACTTCGCGTTCCCGAACGCAGTCAGTCGCGGTGTTCTCACCGCCATCTTCTGGCTACGCGCGCCCCCGTTCGCCACGGGCGTTCACCACAGCGCGCGCGCGGCCATCGAAAGCGCGCTGAGCAGGATCGACTCCAAGCTAAGTCCGGACGACCTGCTCGCGGAGCTCGACAGCAACCAGCAGCGCGCTGTTGGTTGACCGCGCCGCGGAAAGGCGCAATCCCTCCGGAAATAGTCTGACGATCCCCGTCATGTCCGGGCGCTGCTCCCATCCGCAAGCAGCGCGAGTCGCGGCTCTTCACCGCGTACCTCGCGCCATCCTGCAGAGTCACTCGTATCACTCGTCGTCGGTCTTGATCCCCTCTTTGAAGGAACGAATGCCCTGGCCCAGGCCCTTGCCCGCTTCCGCGAGGCGCTTCGGCCCGAACACCAGCATCACGACCAGCGCCACGAGCATCCAGTGTGCAAGGCTCATGCTGCCCATGGGTCCTCCAGAGTGTGTGCGCTCACGCGTAGTACCCGTAAATCAGCAACAGGACGAACAGCAGAACAAAGACGATCAGGGGCTTCGCCGCGCTGTCGTACTTTCCCTCGTCCGCCGCCTGCTCGACCGCTGAACGTTTGCGATCGTCCGCGACTGCTTCGCGGACCTCCTTTGATACCTTGGCCATACCTTACTCCCGTGCACGAACCGACCGCGGAACGCGCACTCAATATTTCCACACAAATAAAACAGCCACCGGCCAGTCGCCGTGGATGTCACCGTTGAGATCGAGACGAACTCAGGTGTGTGGAGGAGCTCTGGCTCTGGCGTAGGTCGCGCCGCGAACACCGCTTGACGACTGATGCCGCGAGCTCAGCAAGCGGTAGGCCCTCGCGCCCCCGCGGAGTTCCCATGCCTGATTCAGGATCGCCCAGGTGCCTTGAACGGCGGTCCCGCGGTCGCTCGCGTCGGGCGCGCGCTGGAGACTCTCGCGTTCAGCGGCATCGCGATCATCCACGGACGGCTCGGCGCGCGTTTCCGCGCCCTGCCAGGTGGCCGCCGCCGCGCTGGCAGGAAGAACCCACGTGGCCTGACCCGCGCCACAGGCAACACTCAACGCCCAGGCGAGCAACGCCAGGAGAACGCGAGCGATCGAAAAGCGCGAGTCGGACAGGCCCCAAGCTTGCTTCGCGAGCGCGCACCAAGCAAGCCCGCTTGACCCTTCATTGCGCGCATGTCATGAGCGCTTGAACGGGTAGTTGGGCGCGAACCCACGCCACACCCGCCGCGAGCTCGCTAGTCCGACACCGGACAGAGGAAAACCCGATGAAAGCCAACACCCCTCACAGCACTGGGCATGCAGCCCAGCCGACCGCACCGGCGGCGGTGTGCGCAGTGACGTGGTGCACGGCTGTCAGCGGCAGCGGGTCGGCCCACGTCACCACCTCCGCGCTCATTGGCGCGGACCCGAGCGTCGCGCTCGTAGTCAAGCGTGACCGCATGGATGGCGTGAGCCAAGGCAGCGATGAGGAGCTACTGGTGTAGTTCAAAGCCTAAAAAACTAGGCTGACTCGCTGCCGCGGCTCCGAAAGGACCCGCGGCTTTTTCTTTGTCCTCAGCCTGCGCGCTGACGGTTTTTGGAGGCTCCCCAATGAGCCAAGCAGACAGCCTCGAAGCAGAGGCTCCCAGCAACCCAGATTTTAGTTCCCTACGGCAACAACCAAGAAAGGAAATGCAAGTGAACACGTTAGAACAACGCGAAAAGCTCAGGTGGCGGCTCAAACCCTTCCCCGAGCTGGCAAAGCTCGCGTGGCCGATCGCCGTCTCGATGCTGTCTTTCAGCGCCATGACGCTCTCGGACACCTTGTTCGTCAGCCAGCTCGGGGCAGCTCAGGTGGCGGGAGTGGGTTTGGGTGGTGTTGCAGCCTTCACCCTGATCTGCTTCGGCTTCGGCGGCTTGCGGTCGGTCAAGGTACTGATCAGCCAAGCCGTGGGCGCCGCCCGTCGCGACCGCATCCCTCGCCTGGTCGCCGCTGGGATCTTCAGCGCCGTCGCGCTGGGGTTGGTCGCTGTCGTGCTTGGCCGATTCCTCGGCCCACTGCTGACGAACATGGCTGCAACCACACTTCAGGGGCACACAGCCGCTGAGTATTTCTGGGTGCGGAACCTTGGGGCTCCGCTGGTGCTGAGCAGCGTGGTCTTGAGAGAGGTTCGCTACGGAGTGGGTGACTCACACTCTCCAATGCGCATCTCCCTACTGGCGAACGGCGCCAACATCGGCCTCGACTACCTGTTCATCTTTCCGCTCGGATTAGGTGCGGCAGGTGCGGCGTGGGCGTCGGTGGCGGCGGCGGGCCTGGAGTGCCTTGCGTTAATCCACGTGCAACGCAGCGACGGCTTCGGTTTTCGCAGCGTGCGCTCGCGCGACGTGCTCGACGTCGTGCGCCTGGGTTGGCCGCTGGGCTTGCAGATGCTGGTGGAAGTCGGCTCCTTCGCGCTCTTGACCGTGTTGATCGCGGGCATGGGTGAGACCGACGGCGCGGCGCACCAGATCGCGATGCAGATCGTCCATTTCTCCTTCTTGCCAGCGTTTGCCACTGGGGAGGCAGCAAGCATCCTCGTGGGTCAGGCGGTGGGCGCGAATGAGGACGGGCTCGTCAAGCGCGTGGGACGTCAGACGCTGCTCCTGGTGTCGCTGTACACCGGAGGCTGCGCCCTGGTGATCGCGCTGTTCCCGGACTGGCTGATCAGCGCCTTCACGGACGATCCGGAGCTCATCCGCGTCACCCGTTCGCTGCTCTACGTAGCTGCCGTCTTCCAAGTGTTCGACGGGATGCACATCGTTGGGCGCTGCGTGCTGCGCGGAACCGGTGACGTGCGTCGGCCGGCGCTGGTCACAGGAGCCATCGCGTGGCTAGCAACGCCTCCGCTCACGTACCTCCTGGGCAAGCAGCTCGGCTGGGGGGCACTTGGAGGATGGACTGGGCTCTGCGTGGAGATCATTGCGGGGGCTCTGTTCCTCTGGTGGCGCCTCGAGCGCGGCGGGTGGAAGCGCGCCGCTGAGCGCAGCCGCCAGGAGCTCGAGAGCGACGTCCCCGTGGCCGTTGCGGCGGAGTAGCCAACTGCGATCCAGCACCCAGCGACGGCGTGCGCCCCGAAAAGGGGCGCGCGCCGTCGAACTTTTGTGGGCAACGCGGCGGGGCTCTACACCCAACTCGACAGCTCTGGTAGGACGACGGCTCGCGTGTGCGACAGGGGGTCGCTCACACCGTGCTTTTTAGATGACACGAACCCAAAGGATTACCGATGGAATTCCCGCCGATCAACGTCGCAGGTAGCGGCCAGCTCTACGCCCGCATGCACACCACGCAGGGCGCGATCGTGCTCGCTCTGGAAGAGCAGCGCGCCCCGGAAACCGTGAAGAACTTCGTCGGTCTGGCCACCGGCGCTATCGCCTGGAAGGACGCCAACGGCCAGAACATGCAGGGCACGCCGCTCTACGACGGCGTACGTTTCCACAGGGTAATTCCCAACTTCATGATTCAGTGCGGTGATCCGTTGAGCCGCGACCCGGCCAACGCCAATCGCTGGGGCACCGGCAACCCAGGCTACAAGTTCCAGGACGAGTTCCACCCGGAGCTGCGCCACAACAAGCCTGGCGTGCTGTCGATGGCGAACTCAGGCCCGAACACCAACGGCGCGCAGTGGTTCATCACCGAGGTGCCCACGCCGCACCTGGACAACCGCCACTCGGTCTTCGGCCATGTAGTCGCCGGCATGGACGTCGTGCTGAAGATCGCGAACGTCCGCACGGGCGCGCGGGATCGCCCCCAGGAAGATCAGGTGCTGAGCAAGCTAGAGATTTTCCGCAGTGAAACGCCGCCCACGGCGTGACCACGCGGACGCGCTAGCTCCGCTTAGCTGAGCACTGAACGGGTGGCTCCTTGGAGCCGCCCGTTGGCAGTTTGTGGCTTCGAAGCATGGAGGGTCCTGCCCCCCAACCCAAACGCAGCGATCGGGGTCATTGGCCCTCGTCAGCGCTGCTGAGTAACCGAATGGAAATGTCCGCGTACGCCAATCGATGAACGCGGGGACAAAACTGGCACTCGGCGCTGGTTGGTTCGCAAATGTCGCGATGCGTCGCCAAGCCCGCGCTGGCACGTCGATTGCTTCATCCGGATCCATGGACAGCTCGAGCATCGGCGGTGTGGACCTACGCACCCTTGAGGGCCGCTACCCAGAGGACGACCTGGTTCGCTGGAACACCCTGGTCCACGCCCTGGGCGAGCTCGGCCTGCTGCTCCCCAAGCGTCAGCCAGGGGCAGAACAGGAGCTGGTGGTCGTGGTCGAAGAGCACCGCGTGCGCGCCATGGTGTGTGACTCTGAGCACCTCCCCCGCGCGATTGACTCCGCACTCGAAGGGCTCGGCGGGCAATGTTTCCACTCGGGAACAGCCTTGGCCGACCAGCCGGAGTTGCCTCTTGAGCTGCGCGCCCACGCAGTACGACTCAATGCCTGGCTTGGCGAGTACCCCCAAGGCGAGCTCGCGACAGCCGTCGGCCTCAATGAAGCTCAGGTCGGCTTCCTTCAGGAGCTCAGTCTGCTCGCAGACCTTGGCCGGCGAGTGGAGTGGCAGGAAGTGCTACCCGTCGTCAGCGGCTTCTTCGAGCGACGTGAACCGATCGCGTTACCGCTCGCGGCGGGCGACATTCCTCGCACCTACGCGAGCCTCGCCACTCTCGAACGGTCGAGCCAACGTCTGGCGAACGCCCACAACGTGAGCCGCGTGCGAGCAATCGGTCTGCGCTAGCGGCCAAAGTTCGTTTGGGGGTGAGGAGCCCCGTTCAAGCGACGCGGCGCCCGCATCGCAGCGCCTACTTCACCACGCTGACGGTATCCCCACGGATTTCAAGCGCCTGAGTGGGACCACCGTAGTGCTGCGCCAGCCCGACATCGATGCGCCAGACCTTGCCATCGCACGCCTGAGTCACGCCCTGACTCTGAACCGTATGCCCTACCACCATGCGCTTCAGCTTGAGCCGGTCGAGCACTTCACTGAGGCGCTTGCAGTCGGCCTTGCCGCTCTCCGGATCGGAATAGTCGCGGGACCAAACCGGGGCGTCGTCCTTCGCAATGATCGGTGGGGGCGAAGAGCGCTTTCCAGAAAGCCACTCACGCACCTCTTCGTTCAGGCGGCCTAGCCCATAGTCGACGTGTTCAGGCAGCACGCCGCCATGCACGAACAGCGAGTCTCCAACGACGACCACGGTGTTGCGCTTCGCGAGCAACGCCGCGTATTTTCCACCAGGCAAAAGTGCTCGAGCGCGACCTTGCGCCGACGCGGGGAAACGGCCAATCACCGACTCGGGCACACCGCTCTCTTCGACGTCGGCGAACGCCTTGAAACCGCCCTGGGTGACGTAGCGGAAGTCAGCCATGGCGTTCATCGTCTCGTGGTTGCCAAGCAGCACGTGAAAGGCGCCGCCCGCCTTGCCTGCTTCCTCTCGCAAGCTCTCGAAGTAGTCGAGGATCTTCCGCTCATCGTCACCGCGGTCGAGCTGGTCGCCAGTCTGAACGACAACGAGCTTGCCCGCCTTCCAGTGCCCTGCCTCATCGACCACCTGCGCGAGCCGCAACACCTTGCGGGTGGCATCGAAGTCACCGTGCACATCGCCGACCGCAACCAGGCGCTCTGGTGCCGGGAACTTGAACGGGATACTCGGAGTGATGTCTGGGCGGGCAGCAGGCTTGGAGGTCGCGTTAGGCGTGCTCGACTGATGCTCGACGGTCGCTTTGCTCTTCGGTTCGGGCTGCTTGTCACATGCAGCGAAGACGAACAGCGCGCTGAGCAGCGCGGTGGGAGCCATCGGCGGTCGCATGGTTTCCCCTTAGCGCGGCCGTTGACA
The DNA here is from genome assembly GCA_050183255.1 of Polyangiaceae bacterium. Taxonomy (GTDB): domain Bacteria; phylum Myxococcota_A; class Polyangia; order Polyangiales; family Polyangiaceae; genus JAHBVY01. The sequence continues at coordinate 17,292 of JBFXBK010000049.1, forward strand.
AAAGTCTGTTGGTTGAAGGGAATTTACCTGCGCTAGCGCCAGATCAAATGCACTTCGACCCGGGGTCGCGTGCCGCATGCTTCCTCCGCCGCACGGCGCAGGATACGAGCGAGCTCGCCTTCAATCTCACTCGCTCGCCGCTCGCGATTGCCCTTCGCGAGCTGCTTCAAGCCGCGCTCGAGCTCTTTACCCAAGCGGCGCAACACTGGCTCCTCATCGTCAAGGCCCGGTAGGCCTCGCGCGCTGACCGCCGGAGCAGCCAGGCTCTTCAGGCGGTCGTCGATGACGACGCTCGCGAAGAGCACCCCACCACGACCGAGCTCTCGTCGGCGCCGCAGGCTCTCGGAGTCGATCGCTCTCCCCCCAAACCCCACGGAAATCGCCCCCGAGGGAAAATCGACGTCACGCTCGAGGCTGGTCTCGCTGAGCAGCGCTGAGTTGCCGTTCTCGATGATCAAGCGCTGCTCGATGCCTAGCTCACGCGCCAGCTCCGCGTGCCGTGTGAGGTGGTGAAGCGTGCCGTGAACCGGCATGAAGGCGCGCGGCTGGATCAAGCGCATCAGCTCCGCTTGCTCCTCCCTGGCGGCGTGCCCACTGGCGTGGATCTGTCGGTCAGTGTGGCGATTCACCAGGTCGACGCCGAGACGCAGGAAGTCGTCGTGCAGGCGCGAGACCTCCCGTTCGTTGCCAGGGATCACGCGGCTGCTCAGGATCACCCGATCCCGAGGTGCCAGCTTGAGCTGATGATGCTCCCCGCGCGACAGGCGATAGAGCGAAGAGCCCGGCTCCGCCTGGGTGCCCCCGGCCAGCACCAAGAGCTCATCCCTGGGGAAACTCTGGGCTTGCTCCGGTGCAATCCGGAGATCGCTGGGCCAGTCGAGGCGACCGAGCGACAACCCCACCTCTACCTGGGTGATCAGGCTGCGCCCGAGCAAGCAGATGCGCCGCCGACGCGCTCGAGCGATGCGCCCGATGGTGATCAGGCGCTGGATGTTGGATGCAAAGAGCCCGATCACGACGCGTTCGCGGGCCGTCTTGATCTGCACATCCAGTCGCTCAGCCACCTCGGCTTCGCTCAGCGTGTGTCCCTGCGTGTCGATGTTCGTGCTGTCGCTGAGCAATAGCCGAACACCGCGGTTGCCCAGCGCGCGCAGGCCGTCGACGTCGGTCAGCTCACCATCAGAGGGCTCCGGATCCAGCTTGAAGTCGCCCGAGTGCACCACCATACCCGCCGGGGTCTCGATGGCGAGTGCCGTAGCATCGCAGATGCTGTGAGTGACGCGGAAGGACTCGACGCAGAACGGCCCTATCTCGTAGCGCTGCCTCACTTCCGTGGGGATCAGCTGCAGCGACTCCGGGTTGAAATTGTGTTCACGCAACCGGCGCGTCGCCATGGCCAGCGCATGGGGAGGCCCCCACACTGGAACGTTCGCGCGACCGAGCAGATACGGCAACCCACCGATGTGATCCTCATGTCCATGGGTGAGAAAGACTCCGAGCAGGCGCCGCTGCTTCCCTCCCCCGAACAGCCAGCTGAAATCGGGGTGAATGACGTCGACGCCGTAGTCTCCCTCGGGGAAACACGTGCCGCAGTCGATCAGGAGCACACCATCCTGCGCCTGCAGCGCCAAGCAGTTCATGCCCACTTGGCCGAGACCGCCGAGCGGCAGCAGCCGGAGTTCACCGTGAAGGAGTTCGCGCATGGAGTTCTGGTTCACCATACTCCAAGGGCAAGGGTCGGGTCAGCAGACGAGCGCAGGGGAAACTGCTAGGAAACTCGAATGACGGTGGATCGCATCGGTGTCGATCAGGCCCTGCAGGCCCTGGCTGACGGATACCGCTACCTGGATGTACGCAGCAGCATCGAGTTCGCCGCGGGGCACGCACCGTCGGCGTACAACATCCCGGTCATGCACGCCGGAGAGAGTGGCTTTGCACCGAACCCGGACTTTCTGCGGGTCGTCCAGGGAACCTTCGCGCTCGACACACCACTCCTGCTCGCTTGCCAAGCGGGTGGGCGCTCGCAAATCGCGGTCAAGCAACTCGAGGCAGCGGGCTACACGCGCCTCCTGGAGCTACGGACGGGCTTCGATGGCTGCCGCGACGCGTTCGGACGCAGGGAGCCCGGCTGGGGACGCTCAGGACAGGCTGTCGTCACTGGCGAGGGCGAAGAACGCAGCTACTCGGCGTTGCTCGCCGCCGTCGATGCGTAACCGCGCGGCAACGCTTCGCTCGAGCGCGCGACTCGCGCTTGGTGCTACTTGGATGGCGCGTCAGGCTTGGGCTGCCTGGCGGCCCGCTCGTAGTCCTCGGCGGACTTGTCGATCAGCGCGAAGTCCCGCGCAGCCTTCTCCGCTTCCGCGACCAAGAAGGCGGTGAAGAGCGTCAGGCCCCAGATCCCGTTGTCGCGACGGCGGAAGGGGTAGCGCGTCCCGCGGACCGTCTCGACGCTGGCGCGTTCGCCCTGGATCTCAACCTTGGCGACCGCGCTCAGATCCTTGCGTAGCCGGTCCATCCAGGCGAGCTCTCGCGCAAAGATGCCGAACACATCCTTACCATCAGGCGCCGCGGCAATTTGCTCGTAGCGCTTCGCGAGGCGCGTCCGCTCGGGTTCTGGATACGCCGCAAGGACGCGGTCGCGCGCCTTCTTCTTGTAGTCGCGCAGGGTGTAGCAAGCGTGCTGCGCTTCGGTCTCGATGTAAGGAAAGAAGTCCTCGGGGCGATCGCGGTTCACCGCGCTCATCACGCGCAGGTACGCGCCTTCAGGCGTCTTGTCGCTGGGGTAGCGCAGCCACGCCACACCGAACCACAACGCGGGGATGGCGATGGCAGCCCCGGTTGCCCAGCGCAACACGCGCCGCCTGGATGGGCTGCGCAGCGGCGTGGCAGATGTTGGGCCCGGCTCACTCACGGCCATCGCATACCCGCGAGGCGGTCACCGGGCAAGCACCCGGCTGCTCCAGGCCGCACAACCTTGCGGAAAAGCCGAGCGGACGCTAAGCGAAGGCGTGAAGCGAGCCTGAGCGATGTTTTCTTCCCACAACATCTGGTGCGTCGTCCCCGCTTACAACGAAGCGCGCTTGCTGCCACGCATGCTTGGGCGCGCGTCCGAGTGCTTCGATGGCATTCTGGTCGTCGACGACGCGAGCCAAGACGCGACCTCTGAGGTCGCGCACGCGTGTCAGGACGATCGCGTTCAGGTGTTGCGTCACGCGCGCAACGCGGGTGTGGGCGCAGCGATTCGCAGCGGTTACCGGGCTGCAGTCGCCAACGGCGCGGACATCGTCGTGGTCATGGCGGCCGACGACCAGATGGATCCGGCGGATCTGCCCGGCCTGCTGGAGCCGCTGGTGAGCGACCGCGCAGACTACGTCAAGGGCAACCGTCTCGTGCATGCTGCCGCCCGGCGCATGCCGTGGGAGCGACGTGCCGCTGGCTACGTGCTCGGCTTCATCACGTCTTGTGCAACCGGATACGCGTTGAGCGACAGTCAGTGCGGGTACACCGCCATCACCAGGCGCGCCCTCGAACGCCTAGACCTGGACGAGCTGTGGCCTCGATACGGCTATCCGAACGACCTGCTGGCGCTGGCCGCTCGCGCCGGTCTGAGGGTGTCAGAGGTCGCTGTGGCGCCAGTCTACGCCGACGAGTCCAGCGGCATTCGCCCGTATCACTTCTTCAGTGTGTGCGCGCTGATCGCCAGGCGCTGGGCTGGAGAGCGAAAGCGCGAACTATTTCCTCAAGGCAAATTCTTCGGCGGCTTGCGGAAGAGCATCACCTGAGTGCCGAAGGCGAGCAGGTTTTCCTCGTCGTCCCAGATCTCGATCTCCGCGCTGGCGTAGCCGCGGAACGCTACACGAGCGCGCGCGCTGCACAGTAACCAAGGCCGCACGGTTGATTGCACCAGGTGCACGGTCAGGTCGAGCGACGGTGCGATGAAGGGCTCAAAGCCGGGCCCGAGGTACTGGACGACCGAAGGGGGCATGGTGTCTGCGAGGGCAACCAGGCTCAATGGCTCGAGCTTCCCATCGGCGCTCCTGGGCTCGTCGAGGAAGCGCACCCAGCGGGCGTGGTGCGCCTCCCCGGCGCTCCAGTCGTTGGACCACAGGTCATTGCCTGCCGCGCGCCGCGCCTCGAATCGCTGAAAGAAGCGCGGCACGACCCCAGGGGCAAATGGCACTCCGCCGCTGCCCTGCGGGCTTGCTCCGAGCGCCCTTACCTCGGGGAACTGAACGGCGCAGAACTCCGGGCCCTTTCGCGGCACACCGAAGCTTGCGCTGACCTCGAGCCCGAGCTCACCCGTCTCAACGCTAAAGACTCCCGCCCTGAGCTGGGAGACGGCATTGCCAATTCGGAGCGGTGTGACCTCCACGCGCACGGCACCGGCCGGCACCACCGAACAGAACGTCGCAGTACAGCTCAGAGGCGCTTGCTCCGGATTGCCCAACCGCCGCAGCTCTTCGCGCATCGCCGCGACACCCAGGGCGCTGAGCAGGCCGCCAGAGGGACTGCGGAAACTCCAGTCGTCGCTCAGCTCACCACGATAGCAAGGCGATGCATCATCACCAACCCACTCGAGGCGGAGCTCTTCGGAGAACGAGCGACTCACCTCAGGCGCTCGCGATGGCTCGCTCGACGATGGTCTCGGCGTGACGCAGAGCGTGCTGGAGGTCGAAGCAGCGATCCAGTTGCTCAGCGCTCAAGCGGGCCTTGATGTCCTCGTCGCCGCCCAGGAGCTGCCTGAAGTCGCCTTCCCCGTGGAAAGCCTTCATGGCGTTGCGCTGGACCATCTCGTAGGCTTTCTGGCGCGGTAAGCCGGTCGCGACCAGCTCGAGCATCACACCCTCGCTGAAGAACAGCCCCCCGCTGCGATCCAGGTTGCGCTTCATCGCCTCCGGGTAAACCACCAAGCCCTCGACGACACCCGCAGCACGCTCCAGCATGAAGCCGAGGGTGGTGGTGGCGTCCGGCGCGAGCATGCGCTCCACCGATGAGTGAGAGATGTCGCGCTCGTGCCAGAGGGCGACGTTCTCGAGTGCTGGCGTGATCGCTCCGCGCACGATGCGCGCGAGGCCGCACAGGTTCTCACTCAAGACGGGGTTACGCTTGTGGGGCATCGCGCTCGAGCCTTTTTGGCCCTTGCTGAACTTCTCCTCCGCCTCCCCTACCTCGTTGCGTTGCCAGTGACGCACGTTGGTCGCAAAGCGTTCGATCGCCGCCGCCAGGATCCCCATCGCGGAGAAGAACGCGGCGTGACGGTCACGCGCGACGACCTGCGTTGCCACGGTTTCCGGCGCGAGGCCCAATTTGCCCAGTGCCTTCTTCTCGATTTCGGGGGTGAGGTGCGCGTAGGTGCCAACCGCACCAGCTATCTTTCCCACGGCGATCTCTTTGCGAGCCTCCACCAGGCGAGCGCGTCCACGTTTGACTTCTGCGAGATGACCAGCCAGCACGATACCAAACGTCACCGGTTCCGCATGGATACCATGCGAGCGACCGATCATTGGAATCTGTGCGTGCTCACGAGCGCGCAGAGTGAGCGCCTCGATCAGGCGGTCCGTGCGCGCCAGGAGCAGGTCCGCGGCCTGGCAAAGCAGCACGGCCAAGGAGGAGTCGAGCACATCGCTCGAGGTCATCCCTCGATGTAGCCAGCGCGCGGGTGCGCCCGCGAGCTCCTCGACGTGGGTCAAGAAGGCGATCACATCGTGGCGTGTGGTGCGCTCGATTTCGTCGATGCGCGCGGCGTCCAGCTCGAGGTTCTGCGCCCGAATGCTCGCTGCGGTGCCTGCGGGAACGAGCCCTGCGTCTTCCATCGCTTCACAGCCGGCGAGCTCGACTTCGAGCCACACCTTGAAGCGCTGATCATCGGACCAAAGTTCCAGAAACTCACGAGGGGTGTAGCGCGGAATCATGGCGAGGGCGGTAGTACAACCCAGCGCCGAGCGCTAGCGCCATGGCCCGCCAAACGGGCGTCCACAGCGCGGAAGCCGTCTTCGCCTAGCGAGTGACGCGGGTTCCAGGCTGCGCATACACCTCGGGAGGCAACAGCGCGTCGGGCTCGAAGCTACAGCTCATCGCGTGATACTCGATGGGCCCTGGGCTCATGCCACTGATGCCAAAGCGCGTCGGTGGACGCACGAGGCTCGGTTGCTCCGTCTCCAGTTGCTCGCGCCGAAAGAGCCAGGCGTGCTCGAGATCGTCCAACAAGATCAACGCCGTCTCGCTCGGCGCAGGGTTTGCTCCAGTTGACACTGCGCCTGCATCCAACGCCGCAAGACAAGGATCCTTGGCGCTGCCGTGAAGAACCGCCGAGCCTGACATCATCAAGATCTGCGGGTCGCTGGGGCTGTTGACCAGGATGGGGTGGCGCGTGCCCGGCGAAAACGGGGACACAATCCGTGGGGACTGCTTGAGTTGATCGCTGTCGCAGCGCCCTGGCGTCACCCCCAGCTGAGCCTGACTCGGTGCTAGCGTCGGCGCCGCGTCGAGAGCGCTATTGAGCGGGAACAACAGCGTCTGGGAGTGTCGCCCCCCGACGTCCACGTAGCTCAGCTGGAAGGTCGCTCGGCCATCGACATAGGTGAGACGCCGGGACAGGTTCAGGCCATACAACTGCGGCTCCGCCAGCCCCAAGGCAGCTGTCTGGAACGTTCCGCCAGACAGCGCCGTGATGAGCGCGATCCCGTCACCGACGATTCCAAGCGGTAACGCTTGGCCGTCGACTCGCACGTACTCCGTGCTCACCCGTCCACCGAGACGCACCGCGGGCCACGTCAGACCCGGCAGCTCCTTTACCGATTTTCCATCCAGAAAATAAGCAGTCTGATTGTCGCGCAGCAGGCGGTGAGGCCTGATAAAGATGCCACCGCTCACGATACTGACCAGGTCTGGGGATGCACGCTGGGCTCGCTTGTCTCCCAGGCTCACGTAGTCGCTCGGACGATACGGACCCACGTCGGGGATCTTGCCCTTGAGCGACTTGTCGTCCTCGAGGTTGTGCCAAGCCACCTCCACATCGGTGATGTTCGCTCCCGGCTTCGGCACGCCGAAGCGCATCGCCGTCGCGCCCTCGACCTGAACCGAATAGTGAAAGGCCACCTGCTCGGGCGTCTTGGCTGCGGCGAGCAGTGTCTCGCGGTCGACGCGCTGGCGGGCACCACTCTGAGCAGTGAGGAAGTCGACCTGAGATGTGTCGCCATCGACGGACACACCGAACCAAGCTGCCTTGCCGAACGCCGCCATGGTCGCGTCGGGAGGGGCGTCCAACCCCTCGAGTTTGTGCCACGCCCCCTCAGCCACGTTGCACACGAGAGGCGTGCGGATCCGAACTTCCCGACGACGCTCGTCGTGGCGCCCCGATAGCACTGGTAGCTCGAGGCGTTCGTCGATCCCCCAGCCCAGCCGCGTGAGCACACCCCCTACGACACAGCCCAGCGCACCGCACGCAACGTTACCGCTGCAGCTGCCCGAGTTGCCGCAAACCGGGGCTGGCAGCGGCCCCAGGCTGTGCCACTCACCTCCAGCGTCCTGAGTTTCCCAGGCTTCGCCGCTGCGCGGCGCGACGGCGAGCGCCCTGCCTCCAATTATCCCCACGGCAACGCCCACCGTTGGAACAGACGCCATCGACAGTAGGCGACCGCTTTCATCGGTTACGACGAGCTTCGTCTCTGGTTCGCGCTCAACCACGAACCCGATGGACCCGTCGGGCGCCGCGCCACTCGCGCTGACTCGGAGCGTCCGGGCGGTCGAGCGACGCCACGGCGCAGCATACTCGTCGACTTGGTCTCCCAGGCCCTCGATCTCTTCAGGGCGAAACGTCTTTCCCCCGTCCTTCGAGATGTAGACGCTGAACACTGAACTCTTGGCGCGAACGCCGGCCACATAGGCGCGCGTCCCGTCAACAGCGAAGCCGAGCGCGAGCGCGTTGCCACGCAGGGAGGGCGTGGAGGCAGGCACGAAGGCGGTCTCCTTCGAGCCAGCATCTTCATCCTCTTTTTCCCCAAGGTAAAATACACCTTCAGGCCGACATCCACGACGCTCTGCGCGCTCCGGGCACAATCCGGAGACCAAGAGCGCGCCCTTGGCGCCCACCGCGAGCTTGAGTTGGTGAATCCTGCCAACCGCGCTGACCTCGATCTGCGTCCACTTCTTGCCTGAGTCGAGGCTCGCGTAGAAGTCGATCGGGTGACTGGTGTCCGAGGCACGCGTCGTGCAGGCAACGACTAGTCGCGTGCCGAACCCTGCGATCTTTGCCGACCGACACTCCCTGGGGATGGTCGTCTTTCGCACCACCAAAGGTGCTGCCAGCTTGCCAACTACCAGCTCCCAGTGCTTCGCGCGCGAGTTGGCCGACGTGAGTTCGAAGTAGCGATCCCCGAGCAGCGTCGCCCGGTCGCTCGTGATGGCTTCTGCGTCTGGACCTCGGGGCGGTAAGCCATCCAGATTGATTCGCGCACCGGCACGCTTGCCAGTGAACGGCGTCAGCCGATCGGTAGCCAGCACGCGGTCGTCCACGACGCCACGCACGATGACATCCTTGCCGTCGGGTTCGAGCTTGTATGCTCCAAAACGCGCTAGTCTGAGCGCAGTCCAAGATCGCCCGGCGTCCTCGGTCTTCCACAACCGCTCCGGCTCGGAGAGCGCGTAGCCTCGCTTGTCGTCCAGGAGCTCGACGCCAACGAAACGATCGGCGCTAGTCGCGCCTTGCGCCTTCGCTGGTTGCCAATCTGCGCTTCCTCCGGGATCAGAAAACTGAGACACCACGAGCCTGCCGTCTTTGCGGATGCCTACCAGCGCCGCGCCAGAAGCCGTCACTTGGATCAGCGACTCAAGGGGTTCGACGACTCGAGTGAACTCGCCCAGGGGTGAGTCTGCCTCGTAGGTGGTCCCACTTGCACCAACGAACAGCCACCCCTGCTCCCCCCGCGAAAGGATGCTGATGAGCGTCTCCGGCGCCAGGCGTGCAGCTGCTTTCAGCCCCGCCTTGCTACCTATCCAACGCTCCCCTCGGTCACCCGCGAACAGTGTCGAACCGTCGGGCAGCTTTCGCTCGCTGCGCATCCGCCCCTGCTCGGAAGGGTGGTAGTGCCACTCTGCCGGGCTAATGAAATCACTGTCGCTCTGCGCGGGCTCGAGCAGCGAAGGGCGCGGCTGGCTCAAGTGCGGGCGATCGGCTCCACAGCTGAGAACTTGGGTCGCCGCGAGGGCCGCGACAGCGCCGACCACCCATAGGGTTCTACGGCGTGATGGATTTCCGCCCGCATGCTCCTGAGCGCGGTTGGCTGGGGCAGTCTCTCGGGTCGCGGGCACCATAGCCCGATGTTAATGCCACCCGGACAAGCGCGGCTCAATCTTCTCGGGGCGCGTCCCAGCTGGATATGCGGATTCGCTGGGCGTTTTTCAACACCGCGTGCGCGCGGCGAGCTAACCTTCCGCCGTGTCCGACGGCCACGCTAGAAAGCCACGGGATCCAGCCATCCTGAGGAGCGGCGTGCGACTGATTCGCCGAGCGGGGATCGGCGAGGAAGGCGGACCCACGGAGCCGTGCGCGCCAGAGGTCAGCGGTCTGGCCCTGCGCACCCTGTGCCGAAGCCTCAAGCAGCTGCGCGGAGAAGACTGCCTGCGCCACGCGCTCGGCGAGCTGCCGGAGAGTATCGCCGCGGAACTCGCGCAGGGCGCAGTTCGAGCTGACGGCTGGTACCCGTTGGCTTGGCTAATCGATTTGCATCACGTCGCGCAGCGCATCACGAACCTTGGCCCCGAGTTGTCGCGCACACTTGGGTACGAGGGCTCACGCCACAACTTCCGCGGTGCGCATCGATTCTACGTCGCAGGCGATGATCCGAGCCTGGTACTGAAACGCGCGCCGTGGGTCTTCGGGCTCTTCTACCGGGGTTGCGGCACGCTCGAAGTGGTCGATGCCGGTCATGGCTTCGCTCGTGCGCGATGGCTCGACGCGGTCGGCTTTACGGACAGTCTCTGGCAGGAGCAGCTGGGCAGCTGCGAGGCGGCGTTGGAGGTTTCCGGCGCTCACCAACTACGCGTACGCTTCGAGTGCGGTGGTCGCTCTGGCTCACCAGTCACCGATCTCGTGGCTGAGTGGGCCTAGCGCTGTGTTCAGCGCGGCCGAAACCGGCGGCGTGTTTCCTCAAGGCAATAAAAGGCGCCCTCAGAGTGTGCCCGTGAGTCCGAAGGTCCTCTCGAGGCTCTGCGCCTCGGTCTTCGCACACCTGAACACAATGCGCGCCCAGCCAAACTCGCTGCGCAATGGGAACGTGACGGTCGTGTCGGCTGCTGACACTCGCACTACAGCACCCGAACCGTTGATGTTCAACAGGGGGCCCAGCTCACAGACGATGTTGCCTCGAGCCGCCAGGCCGCGCGCGTCTTCGACCCACATCGACATCAGGCGATCCGCGACGGTCAAGATGCTCGTTTCGTCCAGCATGTCCACGGGAACGTCCAACGCCTTGTGCGCCAACCCCGCAGCGCAACGACGCTGCATCGAGAAGTAGATCTGACGCTTCTGAGCGCCCATCAGCTCCGTTAGCCAAACGAAGTCTCCCCGGTGGACCACACCTCGCGCCACCTCTGGTGTTTCCACATGAAAACCAACCCGAGCAAAACGTCTAGTCACCTCGAGCCACGCGATCAACATGCACTCAACCACCTCTGGGGAGAGCACCATCGGTTCGTCTACTGGCGCGCGTACCTTCGACGCTGGCGAGCGGTGCTTGGCTTTCAGCTTGCGGCGCTGAACCTCGAGGCGCCTCTTTGACGCGAGGAACCGGATCGTCTGCGGCTGTGGCCTTCCACCCAGATGGATACACACGGCCTCCACCCCGTGCCTCGCGAGGCGTTCGGCCAGTGCTGGACTACCCCGGGCACCCGGTGGCAGGAGCAAAGCACCACTTGGGCTAAGCACAGGCTCGTCGATGCGGTAGCCAGTGCCCAAGTCGAGCGGAGGGATCGAGATCCGGTTGTGTTCCTCGCACACCCGCTCTGCCTCCACCTCGGAGTCGACGAAGAACACCTCGTCGATGCCCAACGACTGCAGCAGACTGATGTGGTCCTGCCGCAGTTCTTCTCCCTGCGCGAACAGCTCGCGGCCGTCGCGAGCTACCACCTTCGATAGCAGCTTGCCGGGCTGCAGCTCACAAGAAGACACGGCCCGCATCAACCCGCTCCTCGGCGGACCATCAACTCCTGGCGCAGCTCGTCCAAGCCCGCCAGGCGCTCGGCGGTGGTCGTTGGCTTACCATGTCCAGTCCCGAGCCAGCCGGCAACGACCAGCGCCGCAGACTCTTCGTCGTGCGACGCGGAGGACAAATCCATACGGTAAGCAAACTGGGGGCACGCTCCAGCGCGGACGTTGAGCCCATCTCCAGAGATCACGACGGGGGTGGCCAGGTCGAAGGCGCCAAACTGGAGGAGGAAGCCCTCGCTCGCGGTCCGAACCTCCTCGGCAAGCCCCAACAACGTCGAGGTCGCAGCGATCTCGCGATCCCAGGCGCACGTGGACATCGCGGAGCTCCCGAGACGGACCGCCAGCTGCCCCTCGGGCACGACGACGACGCCACCTTCGGAGGGACCCGCGATTGAGAGCAGGGCGATCTCCCGCTCACGCAGCACTGTTGGAAATACGCACGGTTCCACCGTGCAGTCATCACCCAAGCTCCAGCAAAGTGCGTTCGTCACGGCAAGCAGCAACGCTGCGACCCTCGGTTCGTTGCGGCCATCGGCCAAGCGCTGAATCTCCCGAACACGCCGCGCGCAGGCGGACAGGTCTCCATCGAAGATCACGGCGCGTGGGTGTGCGCCCCAGCGCCGCCGTTCCAGAACGACGTCGCCAGGCACGACCAGGACCGTTCGTTCATCGCGCTCGAGTAGCTGAACGGCTTCCATCGCGCTGGTCAGCGGTCGTACGTCGGCCGAAGCCCCCAAAGCGCTTTGCAGGTCGCGCACCAACGACGCTGCACCACCGAGCAGGAACACGAGTCTCACGATTCAGCAAACGGCCCACTGGAACTGGACCTTAAGCAGCTTTCGGCGGCTGTCTGCCGTGCCTGACCGGAGGTTGTTCGCCCTCTGGGAACGACATTACCAATCGTAGCGGAGCAGCTTTGCTGACAGCGCGCCGCTCATCAGACTGAAGCGTCGCGGCTGACCCAGGTCGAGCAACGCTTCCGCTTCGGGGTACCCCGAAAACAAGATGGCCCGCCCGGTAGGCAGCTCTCGCAGGCGGTCCCCAAAGGTACGATAGAAGCCGTCCAGTTGCAGACGATTGCCTCCAGAGATGCGCTCGCCGAAAGGCAGATTGGAGACCACCACCGGCCGCTCTCCTGGCGACACGAGCTTCCGGGCGTCCAAGCGTCGGGGCGACAAGAAGCGGTCAAGACCGGCAGCGTGCACCTGAAGCTCGGCGCTCTGAACCGCTCCGGAGTGATAGTCACTGAGTTCGATCGGTGCCGGCAGCTGACTCAGCTGTTGTTCCCGCGCGGATCCACGCACCTCGCGCAGCGCCTCAGCTAGGTCGGTCTGCTGCTGAGGCCAAAACTCACAGGCAAACTGCCGTCCAAGTCCCGGAGCGCGCTTGAGCGCGCGCCACGCCTGCTCGATTGCCAGGGTCCCGCTTCCGCAGCACGGGTCGAGAAACGGACGCTGCACGTCGGCGTGGCCGAGCGCCAGAATGGCGGCAGCAAGTGTCTCCCGCATCGGAGCGGCGGCGTCTGGGTCGCGGTAGCCTCGCCGAGACAGCGACGCCCCCGCGAGATCCAATGAAAGGCTCGCCTGGGTGCCCTCCCAATGAAACACGTAGCGCAACCGCGGACGCTTGGTGTCGACGCTTGGGCGCTCCAATCCGCGGTCGCGAAAACGGTCGACCAAGCAGTCCTTCACCCGTTGCGCCGCGAACAGGCTGTGAGTCCACGGACACGAATGCAAATGCGCGTCGATCGCGAAGCTGTCGTTGCGTCCGCCGTGGGCCTCGAAAGGGAAATCCAACAACGCGGTGACCAGTGCTCGCTCGTCTGGCGCTTCCACACGCAGTAGACGCCACAGCAGTTTGTGCGCGATCCGTGACTCCACCAAAATCCGCGCGGCAATTTTCCAGTCTGCGACGAACTCCACCGCGCCGCGTCCCGTGCCTTTCACGCCGCTCGCCCCGAGCTGTTCGAGCTCGAATCGCAGCGCGCGCTCGGTTCCTCGCGCGCAGGTGACTACCAAATCCAAACTCATCGAGCCTCCACGCGTTTGAGGCGTAGTATCACGATCTCAGGAGGAACCCCCAGTCTGATGGGCAGTCCGCTGGTACCAAGTCCGGCCGATACATACAGCTGCATCGACCCAAGGCGAAATAGGCCACGGCTGCGTTGCCCCATCACCCGAGCCACGTTCAGCCGCTGGCTGAGAAAGGGGACGCCGACCTGCCCGCCATGTGTGTGCCCGGAAAGCACCAAACCGACGCCACGGTCCCGCGCGCGTTCGGCCCAGCTTGGGTAGTGGGCTAGCAGCAAGGTAAAGCCCTCTGGCCGCTCGGCGAGGGTACGATCGAGGTCCGCCGACTGGGTGTACGGATCACCGAGCCCAGCCACCAGCAGCTGCTCGCCTGGGGAGACCTCCACGGCCTGCCACGCGTTGTTCAGCACGCAGACCTCGCGCGTCGCGAGCTCCGTTCTGAACTTCTCGGCATTCCACTGATCGTGGTTGCCCAAGATCACGAAAACACCGTACCGCGCGGAAACGCGACCAAGCACCTCAGCTGCGTCGGGGTAGCCCCACGTCCCGCTGGTCACCAGATCGCCAGTAACAGCGACCAGGTCGGGCTCCAGCGCGTTGACTCGGTCCGCCCAACGCAAGCCGACACTCAGCGGGTCGAAGCTGCCGATGTGCAAGTCGCTCAGGTGCGCAACGCGAAAGCCGTCTAGCGCAGAGGGTAGCTCCTCGCAGGGAACTTCGAGCTCTCGCACCACGATCCACCGCCGCCGGATGAACACCCCGTAGCCAGCCACTGTGACGCCGAGCAGGTAGGCGACCAGCGGCGCGGCAGCAAGCAAGCCGGCGCCCCACGCGATCAGAGCTGCCACGGGCAGCAAGATCAGCGCGAGCAGCGCGCCGATCAGGTGCGCGAATACCAGCTCGATACCCCACACGAGCCAGCCGGGCCGTGGTTGGTCGGCGAACAAATTCCACAGCCGGCTCAACCCAAGCGGCAACGTGATCGCCAGCCAGATTACCGCGGGGATATGCTGACCGAGCGACCAAGCGCTAGCGAAAACCAACAGGTGCGCGAAGACGGCGACACCGCGCAGGCCCCACAAGAAACGCAAGCGGCTGCGCGCCGACTTGGCGCGCAGCCTCGAGAGCGACGCCTCGCGTGAGGCGCCGAGGGTGTTTTCGGCGCTGCTCAACCGCCGTTGATAAACTTGAGCAGAGCAGCCTTGGGCACGGCGCCGGTGTGGGTCGCGGTGCGCTCGCCATTCTTGAACAACATGAGCGTTGGCACGCTACGGATCGCGTACTTCGAAGCCGTCACCGGTGACTCGTCGATGTCAACCTTGCCGACCTTGAGGCTACCCTTCAGTTCTTCGGCGACCTGCTCGACGATGGGGTTCAGCATCTTACACGGGCCACACCACGTCGCGCTGAAGTCGACCAAGACGGCGCCATCGCTCTTGATGACCTCTTCGTCAAAGTTGAGGTCGTTGAACTCCTTCACGTTCTCTGATGCCATGATCTCTCGTCTTTCCTCTGCCTGATCGGCGTGACCGGCTGCCACGACGCCCAGCGGACGCACAACATAGTGCGGAAGTCCGCCGCCGCAAACCCGTTCGATCCGCCGACGTCGTGGAGTCGTCTAAAGCGCAGAATCCAGCTTGGCAAGCTGTCCGCCTCACGTCTTGACGCGACGTTCCGCATGCGCGGATGTGGGCGAAGAAGCGACGGAAAGCGCCATCCCACACCCGTCACCGCGTAGCGGACGCCATCAGAGGCTGGGGGCCGACGCCGCCCCCCTTGTTGGCGCCCGGCCTTTCGACTTCACTCGACCTCGACGGATGAGCGGAGAGACCACAGCAACCTTGAGTATCGCGCGCTCGAGCGACGGTCGGGATATTTACCGGCCCTCCCCCGGCTTGGTGTTGCTGTTCACCGAGGGTCGGCGAGTGGACCTGGTGCCGTCCAGCGGGCCGACCCCGCGCGCGATCGAACAAGCCGTGCGAGTGGGGCGTGAGGCCACGACGGATTTCTGCCTCCCGGACCAACACGTCTCGCGCTTGCACGCGATCGTTGAACCAGCACCGGGGGGCCTCTTGGTCCGCGACCGAGGCAGCCACAACGGCACAGGCGCGTTGCTGCCTCAGGCCGAAGCGTCGACACTCCGTTATGTGAGTATCCGCACGGAACTCTTCGTCCCGTTCGACAGTATCTTGCGCATGGGCAACACGCTGCTCTACGTCACCGACGACGTGCAGTCTTTCCAGCAACCGGGGCACGGTTTGACGTTGCTCGGAGGGCCTTGGCTACGCCGCTTGGTCGACCCGTTGAGCGGAGCGCTGGCCGCCTCGGAGGCGGCGCTCCTGGAGGGCGAGACGGGCACCGGGAAGGAGCGCATGGCGCACGAGCTTCACGTGTTGAGTCAACGCCAGGGCCCCTTCGTTGCCGTCAACTGCGCGGCGCTACCTGCTGAGCTGATCGAGTCGGAGCTGTTTGGCCACGTCCGCGGCGCGTTCTCCGGCAGCAAGGACAGCCGCCAGGGGCTGTTCCGTAGCGCAGACGGCGGCACGCTGTTGCTCGACGAGATTGGTGACTTGCCGCTCGCGGCTCAGAGCAAGCTCTTGCGGGTGCTCGAAGAACATGCCGTGCGCCCCGTGGGTCAGGACCGAGCAGAGCCAGTCGACGTGCGTGTTCTGGCCGCCACGAACCGCGACTTGCAGCGCATGTGCAATGATGGCTCTTTCCGCGAGGACCTGTATCACCGGCTGGCAACTCTGCGGCTGCGGCTGCCACCCCTGCGTGAGCGCCGCTACGATATCCCAGCACTCGCGTGCCACTTCTTGGACGGGCTGCAGCCCGACGCTGCAATTCGCCTGACGGCGGGCGCCGTGGAGGGGTTGCTGGCGCGGCCGTGGCCAGGCAACGCGCGAGAGCTGCGAAACACGGTGCGCGCGTCCGGCCTAGCCGCGCGAGCGGCTGGTCGTAGCGAGGTGCGCCCGGAAGATCTACTGGACCTCGACGCTCCCCCGTCGCGACCTTCTTGGAGCCTGCCCAGCGAGCCCTCGCTGGTCCCGCCCCAGAGCGGCGTGCACGTCAAGCCTTCCAGGGTCGACGTGGAGTCCCTGCAGAAGGAGCGCCTAGTCACAGCGCTGGAGTTGTGCGACGGCAACGTCGCAGAAGCGGCCCGCCGCTTGAACATGCGGCGGGCCAGGCTCTACGAGCTCTTCAATCGCTTTGGCATCAATCCGGAAACTTTCCGCCCGGATAAGTAGCCGCGCTGCAAACCAGGCGCGACAGCGAGATGCCCGCCAGCCACTCACTTTGGCGGGGCTTG
>JBFXBK010000050.1:0-33638 GCA_050183255.1 Polyangiaceae bacterium
GAGGGTGATGGTGACTGGAAGCGTGGTCATTTCCCTGGGGTTCTAGGTTGGTTCCGCTGGCTCGAGACGCGCACCTACAAGATGCACGTGCGCGTGTTCCTCTCACGCTATCGTGCCTACGACGTGTGTCCTGTGTGCGACGGCAAGCGCCTGAACGCCCACGCCCTCGGCTATCAAGTCGGCGGGCTGAATCTTGCTGAGTGGCACGCTCTGGAGATCCAGCACGCCCATGAACGCATCGCTGCGCTGGAGACCCACAGCGGCCAAGGAGAGCTGGCGAGGAGCGAGCTCGAGAGTCGCCTCGGCTACTTGCATCGCGTGGGCCTGGGCTACCTGACCCTGGATCGTCAGGCCCGCAGCTTGAGCGGCGGTGAGACCCAGCGGGTGACGCTCACCGCGGCACTCGGAACCAGCCTGCACAACGCGTTGTTCGTGTTGGATGAGCCGACGGTAGGTCTCCACGCCCTCGACATCGAGCCGCTCACCAAGCTGCTCCGGGAGCTCGCGGATCGGGGCAACGCAGTGGTGGTTGTGGAGCACGACCCGCTGCTCATTGCCGCGGCCGATCGCGTGATTGAGCTCGGCCCAGGGGCGGGTGAAGCGGGCGGTCACATCGTCCGCGATTCGCGCCTCACCCCCAAGAAGTCCGCGAAGGCTGTCAAGGGATCTGCCAGCAGCGCTGCCTATGGAAAGCCGAAGAGCACCAGGAAAAAATCTGCAGGGAAAGCTGCTGGCGCTGCTGACCAGAAGCTCCAGGTCGCTGACGCAGCCAGCGCTGGCTACTCGCTGCAGGCGCCGCCTTACGTACGCGAGCGCCGGGTGGCGACCCAGTGGCTCGAGCTGACCGGCGCCGCCGAGCACAACCTGAAGGGGATCGACGTGAGGTTCCCGCTGGGCGTGGTGTGCGCGGTCACCGGCCCCAGCGGCTCTGGCAAGAGCAGCCTGGTGGAGGACGTGCTCGGGCGCGCGGTGCAGCGCGCGCTGGGAGATTTCGATGTCCCACGCCCCGGCGCGCACACCTCGCTCGGCGGCGCCGAAGCCTTGAAGCGCGTGATCCTCGTGGATCAGTCGCCGCTTGGCCGAACCTCACGGGGCAACGCGGCGACCTACACCAAAGCTTGGGATCGCATTCGCGCGCTGTACGCGGCGCGGCCCCTCGCCAAGGCGAACGCCATCCCGCCGAGTGCCTTCTCCTTCAACGTGGACGGCGGGCGCTGCGAGGCCTGCAAGGGAGAGGGCTTCGAGACGGTGGAGATGCAGTTCCTCGCGGATGTGAGGCTGTCTTGTCCGGTGTGCGGCGGTAAGCGCTTCAAGCCCCACGTGCTCGCGGTGGAGTATGCGGGCGTCGACATCGCGCAGCTCCTCGACACCACGGTGGACGACGCGCTCCGGCTGTTCGATTCGCAGAAGGAGATCCAGCGCACCCTGGGGCCGGTGTCGCGGCTCGGGCTCGGTTACTTGCGGCTTGGGCAGCCGCTCTCGACGTTGAGCGGTGGTGAGGCGCAGCGGCTCAAGCTGGCGCGGGCGCTGTGCGAGAAGCTAGACCGGGCGCTCTTGATCCTGGACGAGCCGAGCGCGGGCCTGCACTCCCACGAGGTCGGTCTGCTGTTGCGCGCCCTCGACGACGTGCTGCGCGCGGGCGGCAGCGTGCTGCTGGTGGATCACGACCTCGAGGTGATCCGCGCGGCAGACTGGGTGATCGATCTGGGTCCCCAGGGCGGAGCCGGGGGTGGCGAGGTCGTGGCTGTGGGCGCGCCGGAGAGCTTGAAGCGCGGCGCGACCGCGGATGCGTTGCGCCTCGGTTCAGGGTTGCACGTTGAACGAATCCCGGCGGAACCAAGCCGCCCAGTGCTGAGCGTGGAGCGCGCGCGGGAGCACAACCTGCGGGATGTCTCGGTGGAGATCCCTCACGGCAAGCTGTGCGTGGTCACCGGGCCCAGCGGTTCTGGCAAGAGCAGCCTGGCCTTCGACGTGATCTTCGCCGAGGGGCAGCGACGCTTCCTCGAGACATTGACGCCCTATGCGCGGCAGTTCCTGCCGACGTTGCCGCGCCCCGACGTGAGCCGCGTGGAAGGCGTGCCCCCGGCGGTCGCCCTCGAGCAGCGCACCAGCCGCGCGGGGTCGAAGAGCACCGTCGCGACAGTCACCGAGGTGGCGCACTACCTGCGTCTGCTCTACGCCAAGCTCGGTGTGCCGCACTGCCCGGACCACGATCTGCCGATCGCGAACTTGAGCTTCGAGCAGGTGCTCGCTGAGGTCCGCTCTCAGAAGGGTATATTCGAGCTGCTGGCGCCGGTGATTCAGGCGCGTAAGGGCACCTATCTCGACGTGTTCACGACCGCGCAGCGGAGCGGCATTTCGCGCGCGTTGGTGGACGGCAAATGGATCCAGACGGATACGCCGCCCAAGCTGAGCCGCAGCAAGGAGCACGACATAGACCTGCTCTTGGGGAGTCAGCTGAGCGCCAAAGACATCACGCCGGAGCTGTTGCGCCTGGGGCTGCGCTGGGGCAAGGGCGCCGTGAAGCTGCTGGACGCGAACGGCGCCACGCGGCTGATCTCGCAGAACTCGGCTTGTCCGAAGTGCGGCCTGTCGGTGCCGGAGCTCGACCCCCGCTTCTTCTCCTTCAACACCAAGCAGGGTCGCTGCGAGACGTGTGAGGGTGACGGCGTGCTCAGCGAGGTGCGCAAGGTCGGCCGCGGCAAGCAGGCGCGCAGTGAAGAGGTGTTCTCCGTGTGTCCTGATTGCGCCGGAGAGCGTCTCGGTCCGGTGCCGCGCTCCGTGCGCTTCAGCGCGAATGGTAGCGGGGGTGTGCGCTATCCGGAGCTGATGAATCTGGCAGTGCGCCGCGCGGTGGCTGAGGTGCGTAAGTGGAAACTCAGCGGCGACCGCGCGCGCATCGGTGACGCGGTGGTGCAGGAGCTCGAACGGCGCTTGAGTTTCCTCGAGGAAGTTGGCTTGGACTACCTGAGCCTGGATCGCGGCGCCCGCAGCTTGAGTGGGGGGGAGATGCAGCGTCTCCGCCTGGCAGCGCAGCTTGGCTCCGGCTTGACCGGGGCGCTGTACGTGCTCGACGAGCCGACGATTGGCCTGCACCCCCGAGACACGTCACGCCTCGTCGGTAATCTCAAGCGCTTGGTCGAACAAGGGTCGACGGTGCTCGTCGTCGAGCACGATGAAGACACGATTCGCGCCGCCGACTACCTAGTCGATGTCGGACCAGGGGGCGGCAGCCATGGTGGGAGCATCGTCGCAGTGGGCGCGCCAGAACACGTGCTCGCTCAACCCGACTCACCAACCGCCCAGAGCCTGCGCGAGCCGCCCCAGCTGCGCAAGTCGCTCCCCGTGGAAACGGATGCTGCCAAGGCGACGAAGCGCGCGAGTGGCGCCAGTGTCCAGAGTGCTGCCGAACAGCACTGGCTCGAGCTGCTCGGCGCCTCGGAGCACAACCTGAAGTCGGTCAACCTGAAGCTGCCGCTCGGGCGCTTGAGCGTGATCGCAGGCGTGAGCGGCTCCGGCAAGAGCACGCTGGTGCGACAGGTGTTGCTGCCCGCTCTGCGTCAGAAGTTAGGCTTGGTCGCCGAAACCCCCGGCGCCTTCCAGAGACTTGGAGATACCGGGACGCTGCAGCGCGCGATCAGCGTCGATCAGTCTCCGATCGGGCGCACGCCGCGCTCCGTGCCCGCCACGTTCCTCGGGATCTTCGACGACTTGCGACGCCTCTACGCGGCCACCCCAGAGGCGAAGGTGCGCGGCTTCGACGCCAGCCGCTTCTCCTTCAACACGCCGCGCGGCGGGCGCTGCACCACGTGCGATGGTCAGGGCGCGATCACTCACGAGATGAGCTTCTTGCCTGACGTGATCACGACGTGTCCGGCGTGCGATGGCCAACGCTTCGAACCGTCCACACTGGAGATCCGTTATCGCGACCTCTCGATCGGCGACGTGTTGAATCTTTCGGCTGAGCAAGCGGTGACCGCCTTCGAGAATCATCCGCGCATCGTTCAGCCTCTGCGCACTTTGGTGGATCTCGGAGCGGGCTACGTTCGCTTGGGGCAAGGGTCTCACACGCTCAGCGGTGGTGAAGCTCAGCGCTTGAAGTTGGCGGCCGAGCTGACGGAGGGCGCACGCCATCAGCCGACGCTGTACGTCCTGGACGAGCCGACTACGGGACTGCACTTGCGCGACGTCGGGCGCTTGGTTCTAGTGCTTGGGCGGCTCGTCGAGCGAGGCGACACCCTGGTGGTGATCGAGCATCACCCGCACGTGATCGCTAGCGCCGACTGGATCGTGGAGCTGGGGCCGGAGGGCGGCGATGCGGGCGGTGAGCTCGTCGCTCAGGGCACACCAGGCGAGGTGCGAAAGCGCAAGACCGCGACGGGGAAGGTGCTCGCCCAGCTGCTCAAGCGTTGAGGCGCACGCTCAGGTAGTCGTGTGAATTTCCTGGAGGAAATTACTGAGCCTACGGGAGCCTGAGCCTACGGGAGCCTGAGTCGCGGCCGCCCGGTCCCGGTCGAGGTGGCGGTGGGCTGAGGCTGAGGCTGAGGCTTGCTCAAGCCGGGTAGGCGCAGACGAGGCGCCGTGCTGGTTGGCGTCGGCGTGGGGGTTGGCGTCGGCGTGGGTGTCGGCGTTGGCGTTGGCGTAGGGGTGGGCGTCGGCGTCGGCGCCGCCGTCGGAGTGGTCCTCGGCTTGGTGTTCGCCGGTGCGGTGTAGGCTGGGGTTGGCGTTGGCTCCGAGGTCTCGGCTGCGGCGGCGGTGTCAGCGGTGTCCGCAGTGCCGCTGTTGTCGCCGGCGTTTTCTGCAGCAACCGTGGCCGGCGCCGGCTCGTCCAGCTGGAGCGGCTGGACCGGTGCGTCGTCGCTTCCGCTGCTCGAGTTCATCACCAGAGCCACGGCTACGCCCGCACCGCTCAGCCCGAGCAGCACCACGAGGATCGGCACCAGCAGACTCTTCTGTTGTTTCCCTCCGGAATAAGCCGGGGCGGGCGGAGGCAGGTACGCTCCGCCCGGTGGCATTCCGGGAGCGCCGCCATATCCGGGCCCGGGACCGCCGTACGCGGGGCCGCCCGGAGCTGGACCGCCAAAGCCGCCATAGCCGGGACCGGGCATGCCCGGACCCATGCCTGGGCCGGGTCCCATGCCTGGGCCGGGTCCCATGCCTGGGCCGGGTCCCATGCCTGGCGCACCGGGCCCAGCAGCATTTCCGGGCGGAATGCCGAAAGGGGGCCCGGGTGGGGGGGGGAAGGCTCCGACCGAAGCGTCGAAGATCGGGGGTTCTCCCGGTTGCGTCGCGCCAGGTTTGTTCCAGGGCAGGCCGTCATCACCGGCGGCGTCACCCATGTCCGTGCCGACGGGCTCGAAGGCTGGCATGTCCGCTTCGGTGGGTTCGAGCAGCGCCGTTCGACCCGCGACGGCCTTCTTTGCCGCCTCAGGGACCGCGCTCTCCTGCGTGGGATCCGGCGCGCTCTCTTCCGTGAACTCCGGCGCCGTTTCCTGGGTCGGGCCAGCCATGCTCAGAGGCTTCGGCGACGCCTTGGGATCAGTCGGCTCCAGTTCGAGGTCGAGGGGCATCGCATCCTCTCGCGTAGGCTCGGGTACCGCCGGGGTGGCGGCTACGGTCTCCGTATCGGGTCGGCGGGCGTCTGCCATGGTGACTAATCGGCTCGAACAGATGTGAGCACTGGACAGTAGCCGAATGTGGGGCGACTCGCTAGCGCGTGCCGGGCAGCTTCAGCGGAGAAGAGGGGGGTGCCGGAGCGGCTTGAATCAAGCGGGAGCGAAGCCAGTATCTAGCGGCATTGCTGGGTTTTTTTCGCTGTGTATGCTGCCCGGATGCCCCGCTTGGTGATCGACGCTCGCTCCGTGGTCGCGAAGAAGAGCGGCATTGGCAACTACGTCGACGCGTTGGTGCGCCACATGGCGCCCATCAGGGGTGATCTGGAGTTCAGCCTCCTGCGTCATCCGGATGCTCGTGAGCTGGGGCCGCTGGTAGATGGAGTCCCCGAGATCTTTTTCCGTGGTGAGACGAAGAGCACCCCAACCGTATTCGCCCTCGCGCGCGAGGTAGATCTCAGCGGTTTCGACCTCTATCACTCGCCGGCGGATCTGGTGCCCCTCGGCATTCCCATCCCCTGGGTCGTCACGATCCACGATCTCATGTGGGTCGAAGCGCCGCGCTTGGCCTCGGCGTTTCTCCCCGTGAGGATCGCCAACGGACTGTGGTACAGCAGCAACATCCGGCGCGCGGTTGCGGGTGCCGCTCAAGTGATCGCGATCTCGGAAGCGACGCGGGTTGCGATCTCGCGGCACTACCCGCGCCACGCCCACAAGACGAGCGTGATTCACCACGGAATCGAACATGCGCGCTTTCGCGCTCAACTGGCAACGCCCGCGCCCCGCGCGCTGCTAAATGAGCATCTGCCTGAGGATGCTCGCTACTCGCTGATCGTCGGGCAAGGGTCGCCTTACAAGAATCATCCGGCGATGATCCGGGCCTTCGTCGACGCGTTCAAGGACGACCCCGGTCACAAGCTGGTACTGCTGCGTCGATTCGCGCGAGTCGACTCGGAGATGCGCAAGCTACTCGCGCGACCTGATGTCAGAGAACGGGTGATTCCAATCTCCTTCGTTTCCGACGAAGTACTGATCGCCCTGTACCGGCACGCTCGAATGTTGTTGTTCGCCAGCCTCTACGAAGGATTTGGCCTTCCGGGGTTGGAGGCGATGGCGCTCGGCACTCCAGTGCTCGCGTCAACCGCAGCGGCGGTCGAGGAGATCACTGGACCCGGTGCGATTCACGCGATCCCAGATAGTCACAGCGACCTGGTGCGCTGCATGAGGCGCCTGGATAGAGACGAGGCGCTGCGACGCCGCCTCGTGGAGGAGGCTGCCCAGTGGGTGAAGGGCTACCAATGGGATGATGCCGCGCGGAAAACCCTAGCGGTATATCGGGCTGCGCTGGGCTAGCGGTTCGCGGTGTCGACCGCGGTCAACACCGCGACCTGGATGTCGAGTCGACGGGACGAGTCGATCGGTGAGCCGTCCAGCTCCACCACGTTGAAGCGGTCGTGTACCTCGCCGTCTTTGGTGCGCACCTGCGCTTCGACGATTTGCACGTTCTTCTCGAATAGAGCTGTGGCGAGCGCGGACAGCAAGCCGGAGCGATCTCGCGTCTCGACTTCGAGCACCGTCAGTCCGCCGTCGGAGCTCTCGACGAACCTGACGCGAGTTTCGCTGCCAGGTGTCGCAGCGCGGCCGGCCTTGGAAGGCGCATCGAGGCGCCCTTCCAACAGGGCCGTCAGCAACTCCTCGATCTCCTGGGCGCGGTTCGTGTCAACCTCGCCCCCATCTTCGGCGTGCACCTTGAACACGCCGAGCGTTTCCTGACGCCCCGTGGGAGTGCCCCGAATCCAGATCTCACCGTCGTCGATCGAGAGCTTGAGCGTGGAGAGCGCGCTGCTCGCACGCGCCAGCAGCCCGGCGCGATCGTCGGCCACGAAGTACACGGTGCCCGTCTGCAGCGGGCCCGGATCGACCTCCACGCGGACCAGCTCTGCGCGACGGGCCGCCGCGACCTGAGCGTGTCGTACGATTTCGGCGTGGGTGTGCTGCTGCAGGTAGTCCCGCGGCATGCTCTCCGTGTACTCCCGCACGAAATCAGAGGATGGCTTGCGCTTCTTCATGGTGCTGACCTGGCTGCGCGTTTGAGTCGCGCGCGCCGCGGAAGACGCGCCTCTTATATCACCCCGCAGGCGTAGGGCTCGTTCAGACAATGCCACGAGCTTGAGTTGTCCCGAGTCGCGTTGCGTCGCGGTTTCCGAGGAGTGTCGTGCCCACCGCCACCGGGGCCGCAGGCGCGCTGAATCGACCTCGCTGACTAGTTGCTCGGGGCTGGCTGAGGTTGGAGCGGTGGCAGCCCCGGGATCTGAGGGAGGTTCGTCGGGAACGGCGGCAGCGTCGAAGGGATCGCGGGTAGTGTCGACGGAAGCGTAAACGGCGGGATCTGAGGTGCGCCCGCGTCCGGCGCTCCAGCATCCGCCTTAGGCTTTGGATTACTTGGGTTGCTGGGGCGACTCGTGCTCGTCGACGTCGGGTCGGGGATGGGCTCGCCGGTGGCCGTGGGTGGTGTGGGTGTGGGGCTCGTGTTCTCTGGCGCGACCGTGGTGTTTGGTGCCGTGTCGATGGTGGGCAGTGCAGGCGGCGTGTCGTCGTCCTGCTGGGTGACCACGATCACGGCGGCCGCCGCGCCAGCGCCGAGCATGACCGTGAGCAACAGCCAGATAATGCCCTTTCCGCCCTTTTTGCGCGGCGCCCCCTGAGGGTAGTAGCCGGGCGGTCCCCCCATCGGTCCGGGCATTCCCATTCCAGGGCCAGGTACTCCCGCGGCCATTCCGCCGGGTGCCATGGCGCCTGGTCCCATCGGGCCCGGCCCCATCGGTCCGGGTGTGGTTCCGCCGGGAACCGGCGCGTTGGGCGGTGGTCCGTACGGGCTCTGGGGCTGCATGCCGGTCATGCGCATCTGCTCTTGCACGACTTGAGGCGAGACCTCTTGCGTGCCGCCTTTGCCGAAGTCGCCCTGTTCGGTGCCGACGGGTGCTGGCGGTGCTTCATCCTCGGGAGGCAGCGTCTTCGGGACGGTGCTCTTGGAGGCAGGGGGCCCGCCGGTCTTCTCCGTTGCGGGATAGTCGCCGCTCGGCGGCGCTGGGGTCGCCGCCAAACGCCCGGCGTGGCTGAGTTCGCCAGCGTAGCGAGCCAATGCCAGCCGCATTTCCGTCGCCGAGGCAAAGCGCTCTTCCGGGCGAGGAGCCATTGCCTTGTGGATCACCTCAGCCAGTGGCTCTGGGATGGTCTGGTCGTGCTCAGTGATGCGCTTCACGCGGCCAGTCGTGACCTGCGAGATGATCACGTGCGCGTCTTCGCCGTTGGCCGGTCGTTGACCAACCAACATCTCGTAGAGCATCGCGCCCATCGAGTAGATATCCGCGCGATGGTCGACCTGGTCCGCGGAGTAGGCTTGCTCAGGCGCCATGTACTCCGGTGTGCCCATGATCGCGCCAGGACGTGTCAGCCCCTTCTTGTACTCGTTCGTCTCACGCAGCTTCGCGATGCCAAAGTCCAACAACCGCAGCAGCGGGCCGCCGCTCGTGCGCGTGATGAACACGTTGTCAGGCTTCAAGTCACGGTGCACGACGCCCAAGGCGTGAGCGGCCTCGAGGCCACTCAGCATCTGAAGCGCAAAGTCGATGGCCCGGTCTCGCGACAGCTTGTGTTCGCGGTCGAGCACCGCCTGCAGCGGCTCACCGCTGAGCAACTCCATCACGATGAACGCGGCGCCGTCTTCAGTCTGGTCGACGTCGGTTACGCGGGTGACGTGGGGGCTCTGAATGCTCGCCGAGACTTTTGCTTCCTGGAGGAAACGGGATACCAGCCCCGGTCGCTTAGCTAGTTCCGGGTGCAAGAACTTGAGCGCGACGGGAGTTCCGAGCACCTCATGTTTCGCCTCGTACACCGTGCCCATGCCGCCATCACCAATCAGGCGAATGATGCGGTACTTGCCTCGGATCACGTCTCCAGGTTGCGGTCTGCGGCTCATGCTGAATCTTCTTGGCGCTCGGCGGTGTCGCGGAATCTAGCCTGGAGTGGCACATAACGGGCGAATTCCCTCAAGAAGCACAGGCTTCGTGGGTCCGCCCTATCGACGAACAAGGTGCCGTCGAGGTGATCCGTCTCGTGCTGGATCACGGCAGCGGCGAGGCCCTCCCAGGTGCCTTGGATGGGCTTACCCTGTCGGTCGAGTGCGCGGAACCGCACTTTTCGCGGACGGCGCACCCTCCCCCGAACCCCATGCACCGAGAGACAGCCCTCGTACATCTCGATTGCTTCGTGCTCGCCAATCACTCCCGGCGTTGCCAGCACCGCTTCCAGAACCGGGTTGATCAAGACGAGCAGGGGCTGGTCCGGCAGGTCTGGGTAGCGGGGATTGTTGCTCACCTCGATCACGCAGAGGCGAAGCGAGCGGTACACTTGAGGCGCGGCCAAGCCGGCTCCGTCCGCGTCGCGCATGGTCTCGACCATGTCCTCGATTAGCCGCTCCAACTCCGGGCTCCCGATTTCGTCCGCGGACACTTCCCTGGCACGCTCACGCAGTACGGGTTCGCCAAGCTGCGCGATCTTCAAAATCGTCATCGGCTCAGCCTTTGGCTCGCGGCGTCCAGGCCACGTCGACGTGTCCGGCTTGATGGTTGGCCGCTCGCGCTTGAACGAACAGCAGGTCGCTTAGGCGGTTCAAGTAGCGGACCACTTGCTCGCGTACTGGGGCTTGCTCGCGTGCTTCGAGCACCCTTCTTTCCGCGCGGCGACACACACAGCGCGCCTGATGGAGGAACGCCGCTGCCAGCGAGCCCCCTGGCAGAATGAAATTCTTCAGCGGTTCGAGGCCCACCTCGAGGGCGTCGATCTCGTGTTCGAGAGCTTGGATATGTGGGTCGCCCACGGTCTCGAGGCCGAGCTTGTCTTCCTTGCCCGGAGCACAGGCCAGCTCGGCGCCGAGCGTGAAAAGCTCCGCCTGAATGCGAGCAAGCGACTCGTCGAGCGCGCCACTGACCCCGGCAGCTCGTGCGAGCCCGAGGATGCTGTTCGCCTCGTCGACGGTTCCATACGCCTCGACTCGAGGATCGAACTTGGACACGCGCGCACCGCCGAATAGGCCCGTCGTGCCGTCGTCACCCGTCCGGGTGTAGATCTTCATGCCCGCGAACATAGCAGGCCTGGGGCGGTCCAGCGCGAAGGCGAGAGGTCACTCGGAGAGTGAGCTAGCTGAGAGCTCGCGCGAAGGCTCGATAGCCTTCTTTCCAGGCGTCGATATCCCGCGAGGTGCCGTCGGTGATTTGCACACCAAAGCCGGGCGGCACGGTCGCGGAGAGGTTGGGGCCCCAGGGGCGCCGCCACGCCACGTGAGCCTCCAGGCGCACTCGGCGATCCGTGCGGGGTGGAGTCAGCTCGAGCCAGACCACGTCTTCGCTCGGGGGATTCAAGGTTCGCACGTAGAGCCCGCCAACGCTGACGTTGTAGGTGTAGCCCTGGTCATCGTGGTCCAGCCCTGCGGCACGAAAGTCCACGCGCGTTCCGTACAACAAGCGGGCGCTGGCACGGTTGTCCACGCCCTGGTTGCGACCGAGCTCGTTCGCTAGGAACAACACGTTCTCTGGAGGCGCGTAGCCGTCACAGACCGTGGCGCGCTGAGCCCCGACCAGCTGCTCTCGTAGTTCCGCGAGGTGCTTCGGTGCGGTGGTCAGGATCCAGAGTGCTTCACTGCCCGTGTCTCGCGCTTCCTCGAGCAAGGCCCGCGGATGCTGTTCGAGCTCGGCGTTCATCACGACCAACGCGAAGTCCTTCGAACGAGCAAAGCGAGCGGCGTCTTCACCAGCTACAGCGAACGTGACTTGATAGCCAGCGTTTCGCAGCACGCTGGCGAGAGCGACTCGACGCGTGTGGTCTCCTTCGCACACCAGCGCCCGACCTCGGCGCGCGCTTGGTGGCACCAGTTCGTCTTTGGGCAAACGTCGCAAGCGCTCGATCAGCGCCCGCGGATGTCGCAGTGACACCGCGTCGTCGCCTCCCCAGCTGAAAGCACTCGCGAAGCTCAGATCGTCGAGGTCTGCAGCCACTGCCAACAGGGGCACCTGGGCCAGATGGCTCTGCGCTCGCGTGTCGCAACAGAAGGCCTCGCAGCCTGGCAGCGTTGCATCGACCAGAACCGAGTGGGGAGTGGCCTCGGCGGCGCGCTCCATGGCCTGCTTGGGCTCAGCGCAGATCGCCAGTTCAAGTGCGGATTCCTGGGCCACGACCGCGAGTCGAGTGCGCTCGCGCTGGGAGAAGCTACCAACGGCCAGGATGAGCGAGCGCTGAGGAGCCGCAGCCACCAGCGTCCCGCTCGTCGGCTCCAGTGGCTCCTCTGCCGCGGGCGCAAACTCGTCGAAGTTCAAAGGCTGGGCGGCGTCGAACGTAGTCATCTACGCTCAGAACGGTCGCCCTCGCTGAGTCTTGAGCCCTTCAGGCGGTGAGGATCTGCTTGATCTCACCTTCGATGCTGGCCGGCTCGACCTCTTTCGCGAGAGCCAGCTCCTGCACCAGTAGGCTACGGGCCTGATCCAGCAGGCGCCGCTCGCCGAAGCTCAGATCCTTGTCGAACTTCAGGCGATACATGACGCGCAGCACCTTGGCGATCTCCGTCGGCAAGCCGCTCTTCAACATCTCGGTGTAGGCGCGGAAACGACGACTCCAAGGCTGAACGTCCACCGCGACCTCAGGCGCCTTGAGGATGTCGAAGATCTCCTCGGCCTGGTCGGCCTGCATGACGCGGCGCAGCCCTACGCGCTCCGCCGCCTCCATGGGGACCATCACCTTGAGGCCAGTGTCCATGATGCGCAGCACGTAGATCGTGGCGTTGCGGCCCCCGAGCTCTCGTTGCTCGAGTTCCATCACCTCACCCACGCCGTGGGAGGGGTGCACTGCTTTGTCGCCCACGGAGAACGTCGGCGAAGAGGTTCCGTTTGAACCGTTGGTCTGTGACGCCATCACTGGCTTTGCGCTCCTTGCCCGGAGAAACCCCCCGAAGCGGCGCGGGTCATACACTCTTGATTGCTCTGGGTCAATCGCACCCAGGATCCGAAACCAGCGCGATAACCCTTCGAGATTTTTGAGAAATCAGTCTGGCACCAAGTCCCGGGGCGAACCCGGCTTAGCTGGTGGGCCCACCGGCTGGGGATCCAGACGCATCAACTCCCCCACATCGGCAGCAACTGCAGCGTGCAAACCAGACAACAACCGGTCGAGATCTGCGTCGATTTCGAGCTTCAGGAGGTCGTCGCCTCCGCTGACCACGGGCTTCGACGTCAGACGATCCAGTCCGAACAGGGCACCGGTCGAGCTCGTCGACAGTTCGTCCCACGCGTCCATCAGCCGCGCGGTCGAGTCGGGACCCACCGCTTTCCAATCACCGGCGAGATACAGGGTGAAGCGACCCACTCCCGCGTTGCCGCCGCTCAGCGGACGCAGCGTGATCGCTGCAGCCAGCGCGTGCGCCAGCAGGCCGTGGGCGCCTTGCATCCACTCTCCGTCGAACGGACCTGGCGCCAGGAACACGAGCGGCGCGTCGACCGCCTCCTTCGGGAGTGTGCTCAGCGCTGCGCCTGCGAGCGCTGGCGGTGACTTCTTGAGCTTGCGCCGCGCAAAGGCTTCCACCACCCGGGCTGGAGTCGGATCCCCCACGGAAACGGCGACCAGATGGCGATCGAGACGTACCAGCGTCTGCGGTGTCGTTCCCACCATGCCCGTCATGCGCCACAGATCAGGGTGCGGGTGCTTGAGCGGCTTGGAGGTCAGCAGGCGCTTCGCGAACTGCTCTTCGATCAGCGCGTCTTCGTCCGCAACCCGGGCGATGTACAGCGTGGAGTAGTCGAAGCCGGCGACCGCTGCTTGAGGGACTTTCGCCGGATCCACGCCGCTGCTGAGCTTGTACTCTCCGAGACTTCGTTCTGGCACCAGGCGAGCCAATGCCTGGCGAACCTTCGCGTCGGCGAGCAGCTGTTTGGGCTTCGCCAGCACCAACCACCGCAGTCCTGCGGCTGGCACGTAGTCAGCCGGAGCACCTAGGAACAGCGGCGGCTGGTCCGCCTGCTTCGCGCTTGGACTCGAGGTAGCCGCGCTGTTTGGATCCTTGGCTGAGCCACCACACGCTGCGAGGGCGGTTGAGATGCCCAGGCAGAGCGCGATCGCTGCACCGGGCCTCCGGGGAAGCGCAAGCAAACGCGGCCTTTGGATGGACTTCAATGCGCTGTTCCTTGGTGACGTCCGCTAGTTCACGCTCACGTAGGCGAAGCGGCGCTTCTTCGAGCCGACCCGCAGCAAGCAGCGTGTGCCCCGCATGAGTAGATGTTTGACGTTGGTCACGCGTTCACCATCCACTTCGACGCCACCTTGCTCGATCATACGTCGGCCTTCGCTACTCGACTTCACCAGTCCGGCGTCGCTCAGCGCTTTGCCGAGGGACAGGCCTTCAGTCTCCGTCTTGAACGCGAACTCGGGGACATCGTCAGGGATGCCGTCCTTGAGGTAGGTCGAGTCGAACTCCTGACGCGCGGTGGCGGCGGCTCCCGCGTCATGGAAGCGAGTGATCAGCTCCTCAGCAAAGAGCTTCTTTGCATCTAGCGGGCCAGATTCCGCGCGGATTTTCTCAATCTCGGAGTTGCTGCGCCCGCTCAACAGATCATAGAAACGCCAGATCACGCTGTCGTCGATTTGCATGCACTTGCGGAACATCTCAATCGGCGCCTCGGTGACGCCGATGTAGTTGTCCGCCGACTTGCTCATCTTCTTGCCGACGACTTTGCCAGCTTCGATGCGTGCATCGATGCCCTCGAGGATGGGAGTCGTGATGACGATCTGCGGCTGCTTGCCGTAGTGCTTCATCAGATCTCGGCCGACCATCAGATTGAAGAGCTGATCCGTGCCACCGATCTCGACGTCACTCTCGAGGGCCACGGAGTCGTAACCCTGCAGCAGCGGGTAGAGGAACTCGTGCAAGTAGATGTCGCGGTTCTGCTCGAAACGCTCGCGGAAGTCGCGGCGCTCCATGGTGCGCGCGACCGTGCGTTTCGCAGCGAGCTCGATGACTTGATCCAGCGACAGCTTGCCCAGCCACTCACTGTTGTAGCGAACCTCAGTCAGGTTGGGGTCGAGCACCTTGAAGGCTTGGGCCTTGTAGGTCTCCGCCGAAGCGAGCACCTGCTCGCGCGTCAAACGCGGGCGGGAGTCGTTCTGCCCGGTGGGGTCACCGACCATCGCGGTGAAGTCGCCAATCAAGAACACCACGTGGTGACCCAGGTCCTGGAACTGACGCATCTTCTGCATCAGCACGGTGTGCCCCACGTGGAGGTCGGGTCGTGTCGGGTCGAAGCCGGCTTTGATCTTGAGCGGCCGCCCAGACTTCAAGCGCTCCGCCAGGTCCGCTCTCTCGTGCAGGTCGACGACACCACGGGTTAGCAGCTCCAGCTGCTCATCGATGCTCACAGCACTCATGAGGCCCGCGGTATGACACACCCACCGCGCTCAGGGTCAGCAGAATGCACCTGAATTTGCCACTCGCAGCGGCGAGCAGAAGACACCCGCCGCTCCGGGTCAATCGTCGTCGTCGGAGTCGTCGCGCAGCGGAAGCTCACCCGCTTCGCCCGCCTGACGCCGAGCCTCGAGTTCGCGCTCACGGCTCGCGTTGACGAGCTCCTTGAGCTCCTTGCCGACCTTGAAGAAGGGCAAGCGCTTCGCAGGCACTGGGACCGGCTGCCCGGTGCGCGGGTTGCGACCGTCGTAAGGTTTGTAAGGGCGCACCGTGAAGCTGCCGAAGCCACGGATTTCGATACCTTCGCCGCGCTGGAGAGCTTGGGTCATCGCGTCGAACACGCAGTTGACCACCATCTCCGCCCGCGCCTTCGTCAGCTCCGACCGGGCTGCTATGGCTTCGATGAGCTCACTCTTGGTCATTCCCCACTCCTCCAGCGGCCTCCACTCGGACGCACGGTCGCGACACCGCAAATCGTCCCTGCCGTCGGGGGAATTGTCAACGATTTCAATAGGGCAGCCTCGCCTCTCGCTGTAGGCAAAGGGACCAAGTCGGCGCGCGTTTTGCTACCTGACGTCACCTCGACCCGGAGTCGCCGCGCGGGTCCTACAAAGCCTCTAACTCGACCCAATCCAGTACAAAATCTGCTTGAGTTACCGTGACTTGAAGGCGCGATCTGGGCAGCGCACCTGGGCTGACGCTGGGCGGCAATTCCACTCTCGGCAGCACGACCTGCTGGCACTGACCGACGTCAAACGCGAGCGCTTGCTGTTCGCTGGCTTCACCGACCTGTAGCAGCACGTTGCCCGGCGCCGACCCCTCCATGCGCGCCCACTGCGTGATCAAGCGGTAGGCGCCGCCGCTGCCAGCAACCAACTCCACAGCAGCACGCGTCGCGGGCTCGCCCGCGAGACTCACGGCGGTTGGGTGGGTCGAAGCGACGCGAAAGCGCAAACCGCGCCGCAAGCTCACGCATCGCCCCGGCGGCCACTCTGGATGAACCCAGCCCCCAGCGACTTCGCGCGGTGGCCAGTCGAACTCCGACTCCAAGCGTACACGGCCCGAGGGCAGCGCCTGGGTTTGGGGGGGAGGGAACCAGCCGCTCCACGTCGCTGGTACGTTTCCGTGTGGACTGAAGTCGTAGACCCAACCCTGCGCGTCCAGTGTCTTCAGCAACAAGGCCTCGCGCGAGTCGTAGGTCCGCCTGGCGACGAAGCGTTGTTGCTTCCTTCCGCGGCTCCACTCTTTGAACGCGCTGGGGTCGAAGCCGAGATTGAACCCATGGTCGGTGTCGACGAAGATCACTTGCGCGGTTCCAGTGTCTCCCCCTGGCCCAAGCCGAGCGCGGATTTCGGCTTCGGAGGGAAACATGGGTCCTCCACCTTCGCGGTCCCTGAGCGACCGGTGGTCATACGCCGAGTGCAGCGCAAACCCGAGCAACAACGCGCAAGGCACCCAACCCCGTAGGCGCCAGTTCGCAATGCCCGCCGCCAGCAGCAGCTGTTCAAAGGGCAAGGCATCGACGAAGAAGCGCGCGCCGCCAGCTGGGTAGTTGCCGTCGAAGTAGAACGGCGCGTACACGGCGACCTGCAGCAGTAGCGCTCCCGCGAGGAAACGTGTGACCGCCGAGCGGCGCTCGCGCCACACCACGTAAGGCACGGCCAAGGCGAACAACTCCAGGTTCCCCGCGTCGATCAAATGCGCCTTCAGGCGCCTTGCCGTGGTGCCCAGCATTTGCCAGAGGCCAAAGCCATTCGGTAGCTGGCTGTGTACGAAATCCCCATGTTCGTACAGGCAGCCGCGCGGGCCTGGGCCGTAGCCGAAGCAGCCCGGCGGACCATCCGCGAGCGCGTAATAAGCCAACTGCGAGGAGCCGAACAAAGAGCCCGAAGTCGCCGACTGGTGCCACAGCCAGAGCGCGGCGCCCGGCAACGCTCCGACAGCGAGCCAGAGCACCCAGCCGGGTGTGGGCGGCGAGTCCTCGCGACGCTCCCGGGACACGGCAGACCACGCGCCGCGCAATAGCCATAGGCTCAGCGCCGCCGCTACGGCAGTGAACGGGCGAGTTGCCAGTAGCCACCCAACGCAGCCGCCGCTTGCCGCGAGCCACAGCCCTGCTGTCCCCCTGCGCGGCGCTGACCATGCTCGCAGCGCACAGTATGCCGCGCCCAGCCACAGCGCGGCGCAGAAGCCATGGCTCATCGTATCTGCGGTGTGGTAACGCATCGCGGCCGACAAGACGGAGAGCACCGCCGCCCAGAAGGCCACTCTGGGATCCGCAGGGAAAAGTCTTCGGGCGCAACCGTAGGTCAGCGCGACAATCGCGGCGCCCAGCAGCGGGGCTAGCCACAGCGGGACCCCTAGAGCTTGGAAGACGGCGAGCGCTGCTGGATAGCCGGGCGGAAAAATGACCGCGGCCCGCAATGGCGCGGTCGTCAGCAGAAAGCGCCCGGAGAAGCTAGCTTCGCTTGCTGGTACACCAAAGTCGAAGGCGCCAGCGGCAAAGCTCCTTGACTCGAGCCAGTAGCTTGTCGCGTCGATGATCCTCGGTCCGCCGCGCAAGTAGTAGGCGACGTATCCCGCGGAGAGCGCCATTGCGAGCACACCGAGGGCGGCTACCAGTACCTGCGGAGTGTTCTGTCCGATGCTTTCGAGCCGCGTCAGCAGCGTCCTGCGTAGACCAATGGCCGTCGCGGCGATGCCCAGGGCAAGCGCCACCCACGCCACCACGTCCGGCGGAGCGCCGAAGGTCCCGAATGGGGTGCTGAGCTGAGGCACGGGGGCAGAGTAGCGGAGATCGTGACGGCTCGGGGAGCGCAGGGTCCATCGAGCTAGCGACGCCCCTCTTGCACCAACCAGATGTGATACAGGATGCGTTCCCCTTCGAGCTGCTTCATGCGGAACGCTACGTTCGGGCCCAGGGAGCCGCTGGGAACCTCCAGGCTGAACTCGCGCCAGCCGTCGCTCGGTTCAAGCGTCAATTGCCCTAGGGATACGTCGTTGGCGAACACTTCGAGCACGGACCGCGTCGCTTGGGCGGCTCTTACCACGAGCCTGCCTGGTTTGGTGGCGTCGCCGCTGAACTTGAAGGAAGTCTCCGAGCCCTGGGGGACGATGCGACCCGCGTCCCAGAGATCGCGATCCAGGTCCTCGGGATTGGGAAGCATCTTCATCGTGACGAAGCCGAGGGCGCCCTGGATAGCGAACTGGTGCTGCTTTTCGTTCACCAGGTCAGCGAGGTCCAGCTCGTCGCTCACACTCTCGTTCGCGGCGAGACGGAAGGGTAGCGCGCTGCCTTGGAAGCTCTGCCAGTTGGCGCGGTAGATCACTTTGTCCGCTCCGCCACAGATCACGTTGCCGCGCACCGGCACGTGAGCCAACGCGTCGCCGAACCAGAGCGGGAGGGTGCCCCACCAGCTTGGGTAGATCGCCATCGCCTGCGGACGGTCGCCTGCGGGCATGCGCTCCACCAACTCCAACGCGGCGGGCACACCCCACTGGCTTGCGCGCGCAAACGGCAGGTCGTGGTAGCCGCCCAGTCCGATGATATCGAGCCCCGGGAGGTCGGAGCGATAGGTGAGCGCGCCCGCATCGCCCACCAGCACCCGCTTCGGGCCCAGTTGCTTGAGCAGCGTTCCCGCGGTCAGGTGCTGATCTCGAATGTTGCGTGACGCGCGCCCGAAGAACCACACCTGCTCGCGGAAGCGAGGCAGTTGGTTGAGCATGAAGAGTGTTGCCGCGAGGATTCCAATTGCTGCTTGGAGCAAGTGGAGCTTCAGTCCGCGGCTCGCTCTTGCTGGCCGAATCGATAGCAGGCCGCCCAGGCCCAACGCCGCCAGCATCAAGAGCCAGGCGAGCGCAGGCATGGTGTAGCGCTCGTTCTGCCAGCGCACTTGGCCGTTGAGCGCCACTACGAGGACCCACGCCGTTGCGCTGAGCCAAAGCAGGAGCGCGTACTTCCGCGTCCTGCGAGGTACCAGAGCAAGCGCACCTAACCCCCACAAGATCCAGCCCCATCCCGGTTGCTCGGAGAGGTGGTAGTGCGTGATGCGCAGGACTTGGTACTTGAGGTTGAAGGCCCAGGCGTCCCAGACCTGCTCACGGCTGAGATGTGGGTGATACATCTCGACCTTCACCAGCGCGCCAGCTGCGGTGCTGTCTCCCGTGAGTAGCTTGTTCGCGACCGCGTGTGCGAGCAGCACTGCAAAAGCCGGGATACCGCTCCAAACCAGCGTGATCAGGCCACTCCTGTTGCCTTGACGCTTCAACACGCTGTACGCCGCGCTGCAGCCAAACAAGGCAACGATCAGCGCGGACTCGGGACGTGTCGCGACGAGCAGCGCGCCGCTCAGTCCAAGGCGTGCGGCCGCGGGCCACAACTTCGTTGCCGTGGGGTAAAGCTCTGGTTGTCGGACGAGGTCGTCCCAGGCCACCAACGCGGCACCCCAGAGGCCCAGGAAGAGCGCAACCTCCATGCCGCTGAAGAGAGACCAATCGAGGGCCCCCACGCACAAGAGCACCGGCGGAGCGAGCCACGCCGTCCAACGCGGCAGTCCGCTGAAGAGCCTGCGAGCGCCAAGAAGGAAACCGAGGGTGCAAATGCACGCGACGATCGCCGCCCACAGCATCAGGTTCAGCGAGCGGAAACCAACCCAGTAGCCGAACGCGAGCACGAACGGGTAGAGCAGGCTCGTGCCCCCGCTCGAGTAGCCATTGCCTTCTGACCACTGGAACGCATAGCCACGCGCCGTCGAGCGCGCGAAATCGAAATGGATGAACACGTCATCCAGCGGTGCGGACCAGATCCCCGTAGGAGTCAGTAGGTCCCCGCTCGAATAGCTCTGGGCGTACGCCAGTTGTAGGCGGAGCGCGCCGTAGAACAGGTTCCCCACGAACCAAATGCAGCCCGCGGCAAAGGCGGCGTAGAGCCAGAACTCCAGACCTTGCCCGCGGCTCTTCGACTGGAGTTCGGCGCCGGTTTCGCGCGCCAGCCCGCGCACGAACAGGTCTTTGCGTATCAGGCTGAGGCGTTCCCACCAGGTCATCGTGTGCGTCGCTCGTCCCTGGCGGAGTGTGTCGAACCCAGGGGCCGCGCCATGTAACACGGGTGGGGCGACTCGACGAATCGGGGACGACCTCGCGGCACTCGGCCCCCACTGAACAGGCGAGAGGATCGCCGTAGCCGCTCGGTTCATTGCAGCAGAGGCGAGAGCGAGCAACGTGTCGCGAGCGAGTCGAGTGCGAGGAGCGCTGCAACAATCCAGTGCGAGTAGTCTTCTAGGAGGCAGATCGTCGCACCTCCGCAGCTCGACCGACGCCTCCCACGGTGACTCTTTCGCTTCGTGGATGGGGCTTGCTACGGCGCTGGGTAGGCGCTCTACTACGAGCGCCACTCCGGCCTGGGGAGTTGCGCCTTGGCGGAGAGTCTTTCGCGCCCCGAGCGGCGCGAACTTCGAGAACATTCAATGCGTTGGTTCGTAGAGGTCTCGCCGACGGGCGATGTCAGCAAATCAAGTCGGTACTGTGTCGAGGCCAAGCAGTGGCAGGCCGCGCTGCAGGAGACACGCAAGTCCCTCGGCGACATCGGTCCGTTGTCCAAGTTTGCCATCGAGCTGTTGGACAACGGGTATCGTGCGGTCGATCCCGCGACCAAGACTCGGTACACCGTGGCGAAGGCGCCGGACGACGCAGCACTCACCCCGCTGAATGGCAATTCGAGCCCAGCGGCCGAGGCGACGACCACCGCAGCGGCTCCGAAGATTCAGCCGGTGCACCCTGGCAAGTCCGAGGCGCCGCCCGCAGCCGCAGCCACCTCCCCAACCGCCGCCACAGCCGCCGCCGAGGCGGGTGTCGAGTACCACGTGGTGCGCAAGCGCTCGGAGGATCCGTCGGAGCGCACGCCGATCAGCTATCGCGAGTTCGCGTACGCCGTCAAGCCCGGCACCACGCGCGAGGCAGCCGAGCAGCTCATTCTGACGCGTTTCCGCGAGGTTCAGACGTCCCTCGAGGGACGCGCCCCGGGCAAGTTCATTCAGCTCGCGGTGTTTGACCACGTCTTCGAGAAGCGACCCGCGAACAAGCCGCTGGTCACCCTCGCTTGGAAAGACTGGCGCGGCGATCCGGTGCTTGCATTCCCCCGCGGAACCGACGCGGCGCCCGTCAGCCAAGCACCTCCGAGCGAAGCACCGCCGGAGTCTCTGCCCCCCTACAGTGGGCCAGGCATCGATACCGCTCCAGTGTCGATGAGCGACCCAGACGTCGCTTCCGCACTGAATCATGAAGCCCAGGAAGCCGTTGAGGCGAGCGATGGCTTCGAGATCACGGAAGAACCCGTGATCCATTCGCAGCCGCCGCCTGCGCCCAGCCCGGCTCCCACGGCAGCCGCAGAGCCTGCCAAGCAAGCAGAGCCTGCCAAGCAAGTGGAGTCCGCCGCCGCCAAGCCAGAGCCGGCCAAGGAAGAGCCCGCGCCGTCCTCACGCGGCAAGCAAAAGAAGAAGCGCGGTGAGAGCACCACGACCCACCCGGACACGCCGTCTCAGAAGATCGCGCTGCGGCGTCGCGAGGGTAAGGACGACCTGATCAGCGAGCTCTTCGAGACCATGCACGATCTGCACTTCATGCCCGACGTCATGGCGGGCGCAGAGTTCATGCTGGACGTGCTGGCCAAGACGCTGCCCGCCGAAGCCACGGTGGTGCACGTGTTCGACATCAACACGCGTCGCTTCATCGTCGTTCGTGCCCGCGGGCAGAGCGCCGACAAGGTCCTGATGCATGCGACACCGGACTCCGACGAGCTGTTTCGCGACGTGCTGCGTGCCCCGCGCTCCCTGCGCTTCTCGAAAGATCGCATCCCGGGTCTCGGCGAGCACTGGCAGCTCCTGGGGCTCACTCCCGAGGCCGTGATGCTCGGCCCAGTGCGCCAAGGCGGGCGTTACCTTGGCGTCGTCGAGCTGAGCAACCCCCCGGGCGGGGGAGACTTCTTCGAAAACGAAGCCAACGCGCTCGACTACATCTGCGAGCAGTTTGCGGAGTTTTTGGCTCAGCGTCCCATCGTGCTCGACTCCGACGTCGTGCTGGCCAAGCGCTGAACGGTTCTTGGTTCTGCCGGTCGAACGGAGAACGCAGCGTTTCTTGGTGCTTCCCCGATGATTCGCCACACTAGCTCCCGTGGCTGACGGATCGCGCCGCACGCGCTTGCTGACCTTCCTGCTGGTGCCCCTCGTGGTGCTCGCGGTGGGTGTGCTCGCGACGGTGACGTTCCGCACGTCGTTCCAACTCGAGAAGCTGCGTGAGCAATCGGTCGTCGAGGCCACGTTGTCTCTCGCCAACGAGAAGGCGGATCGCCTCGACAAACTGATCGTCGAGCAGGACGACGCGGTCGCGAGCGACGTCAATATCGGCGATCTCAGCACACTCAGCCAACGTTGGCTCAAAGGCGCCGCGCGACAGACGCCCACGGTGCGCGCGGTGTTGGTGGTGCACTTGCGTCGGCCGCTGCGCGACGTCGTCGCCTTTGCGTCTCGCGCACCGGGGCCCGAGGACGAGTCCTTTCGGCGCTTGCTGACGCAACGCATGTTGAATGACATGGTGCTCGACGAGGAGCCCAAAGGCGGGTTGCGGCACCTGCACAAGTCGTACGCCGGCGTGAACTACCTCGTCAGCTACTGGCAGCGGCGCCACGATGGTAACGACTACCTGATCGTCGCTTGGCACGACGTACCCCGCATCGTCCACGAGATATTTCCGCGCGTTTATTCCGAGCGCGGCGACCAGAGCCGAATCAATGTCGTGGATGCCGAGGGGCGCATCGTCTACGGGCCACCGCTTTCAGGGGGTGAGTTCACCGTTGGGCGCCCGTTCGCCACCACGCTTTACAAATGGCGGGTCAACGTCACTCTGACGTCCGCAGAAGAGCTAGCGGAGAACGTCGCCCGACGTCGCGTGCTCGAGATGGTGTTGGTCGGCTTGAGCGGTCTGGTGGTCATAGCGGGGATCATCGTGGTCTTGGTCGCCGCGGCGCGGGAACGGCGACTGAGTCAGTTGAAGAGCGAGTTCGTCGCCAACGTCTCCCACGAACTCAAGACGCCGCTGTCCCTGGTGCGCATGTTCGGTGAGCTGCTCCAGAGCGGTCGCGTCGAGAGTCCTGAGAAGCGCGATCAGTATTTACAGATCATTGTCGACGAGAGTGAACGCCTCGGTCAGCTGATAGAAAACGTGCTCGACTTCGCCCGCGTCGAGCGGGGCAAGGTTGCGTACGACATGACCGAGGGCGGGGTGGGTGAAGTCGTCGCGCGCGCCGTTGAAGCCTGTCGGATGCGTGCGGACCGAGAACAAGTCAAGCTCGACCTATTGGTTCCCGGCGGAATCGATTCTGCGCTACGTGACGAAGGCGCGCTCGAGGTGGCGGTGATTAACTTGGTCGACAATGCGCTCAAGTACGCCAAGTCGGGCGAGCTGGTGCGGGTCGAAGTGCGTCAGGTCACGGGCTACACCGAGGTGCGGGTCAGCGACTGCGGTCCCGGTATCCCACCCGAAGACAAGAAGCGCATCTTCGAGCGCTTTGAGCGCGGCCGCGGTGCCCAGGAGCAGAAGGTGCGCGGTAGCGGTATCGGGCTCGCGTTGGTCAAGCACATCGCTGAGGCCCACGGAGGGCGCGCCTGGGTGGAGCCGAACCAGCCTCGAGGCAGTACCTTCGTCTTCACCATACCGAGGCTCCAGAGAGCAGCGCGCTCAACCGCCGTAGCCCCGCGCGCGGCCACCTGAGCGCTGTTTCAGCGTCGCAGCAACCTCGCATTCGAGCCGCGCCTCCTCCCTTCAATGTCGCCGATAGGCGGTGTACAGCAAGGCATGGCGTGGAGCGCGAAGCAGATCGGCGACCTGACGGGAGTGACGGCGATCGTCACCGGCGCCAACAGTGGGATTGGACTGGAAGCGGCGCGAGAGTTGCTGCGCCACGGCGCTCGAGTGACCTTGGCGTGCAGAACGCCTAGCAAAGCCGAGGCTGCGCTCGAGCAGCTGCAGCGAGAGATCAAGAATTGTCAGGCGGAAATAAGACAGCTCGACCTCGCGAGCCTGGCGTCCGTCGAGCGCTTCGCCGAGCAGGTGCACGGGCCGCTGGACCTGCTGGTCAACAATGCCGGGGTGATGGCGATCCCGCGGCGTGAGACCGAGGACGGCTTCGAAATGCAGATCGGGACGAATCACTTCGGCCACTTCGCGTTGACGGGTCGGCTGCTGCCGCGCATCTTGCAGGCCGCTGCAGCGGGTAAGCATCCGCGGGTAGTGACCGTGAGCAGCCAGGCCCATCGCATCGGTATCCTCAACCTGGACGACATCCACGGTGAGCGGAGCTACGATAAATGGGCCGCATACGGTCAGAGTAAGCTCGCGAACCTGCTGTTCATGCAGGAGCTGGCGAAGCGCTTTTCGGCCAACGCTGTCTCCGCACTGAGTGTTGCCTGTCATCCCGGTTACGCATCGACGAACCTGCAGGCAGTCGGTCCGAACATGGAAGGCGCGACGCTGTTCAAGCGGCTCACGGATGTGGGCAACGCGCTGTTCGCCCAGTCAGCCGCTTCCGGTGCGCTGCCCACGTTGTATGCGGCGTGTGGCGGTGACATCCAAAACGGCGACTACGTTGGCCCGCGTGGCCCTGGCGAGTTTTGGGGCAAGCCGAA
The DNA here is from genome assembly GCA_050183255.1 of Polyangiaceae bacterium. Taxonomy (GTDB): domain Bacteria; phylum Myxococcota_A; class Polyangia; order Polyangiales; family Polyangiaceae; genus JAHBVY01. Next base: position 24,792 of record JBFXBK010000050.1, read on the forward strand.
AAAAACCCGGGGCAATAGCGAGTCTCAGGACGCAACCGCGATGCGTGGACTCTGGGAGCTATCGGAGCGTCTAACCGGTGTGCACTACGCGTTCCCTTGAACCACAAGTCCCTAGCGAGTGAGTGGCGCTTGGTTGATACTGAGCTTGCTTTGGCAGAGGGGATGGCAGCGACGTGACGCAGGGCCGGGGACCGAAAGGCACGCAGTTGATGGAAGCCCAGCCGGATGCTGGCGTTTCCGTGCCGCAAGCTCAGCCTGTGCCGCAAGCTCAGCCTGTGCCGCAAGCTCAGCCGGCCCAAGCTCAGCCCGTCCCGGGCTATCCAGCGGCTGAAGTGTATCCCGCAGCCCAAGCGTATCCTGCAGCCCAAGCGTATCCTGCGCAGCCTCAGCCAGCGGTAGCGCCTCAAGCTTACCCGCAGCCTCAGGGCTCGGGCGGTTACCCCCAGCAGCAACCAGCGCCCCAAGCGCAGTATGCGGCTCCGCCTCAAGGCTACGCCCAAGGATATGCTCAAGCGGGCCAAGCAAACGCTGCCTACGGCGGTTCAGCCCAAGCGGTTGGCTACGCGGCGGGCGCTGCGGTCGCGGGCGCCGCCGGCATGACCGCCGTCGCAGGTTACGCGGGGCAACACGCGGCGATGAACCTCCCGCCCGCTCAGATCGGTCCCTTGCCCACGTTCCCCGTGCAGCACGAGGCGGAACCGAAGCACACTCCGATCCAGCTCAACGACGACCTGCTCATCGATCACATGCTGGCCAAGGTGAGCCAGCTCTACGCTCAGGACAAATCAGCCGAGTCCAAGAACAAGAAGCTGATGATGTGGGGCTGGATCTGCTTCTTCGTTGGCGTGTTCACGGCTTGGCTCTTGATTGGCATCCCGATCCTGATCATCGGGATCGGATTGTTCATCTACCGGGCGACGGCGAAGTCGAGCAAGCAAGACGTCGAGGATCGCAAGCTAGAGGTGATCGCTGGCGTGTTGAACGGCTTGCACGGAGAGATCCGCCCGAATCGTCCGGTTCACGTTGGGGCAGACTTCGGCGCCTACTCCAACGTTCAGCCCAGTCACTACACGGAAGCCGGTACCGGCATGTTCGAGTCCAAGACGACCGCGGCGAGCTATCAGCACTGGTGGCTCAACATGCGCTTCGCCTTGGTGGATGGCACTGGCGTGACCCTCGACATAATCCAGCAGGCCAAACGCAAGACCGCGCAGAAGCGCAAGTACACCAAGATGAAGGATCGCGTGATCGAGCGCATCAACGTCAAGATCAATGCGCCGAGCGGCAAGTCGTTTGGTCCGAGCGTCATGAGTCGCCAGTGGAAGAGCGAGCGCTTCAACGGGCTTCTGCTCAAGCGCGTGATCATTCGCCCGCGCTACGCCGTGTTCCAGTACCAGGCCGCCGCGACGACCCGAGTTCGCGGTCGCGGCGGCTGGTTTGCTCAGAACCTCGAACAAGGTGAGGTCACCAGCCCCAAGGCGCTGGCGGCGATCGTCAATTCCTACAAGAGCGTCGCGAGCGTGCAACACGCGAGCTGAGCGGGAGCGGAAGAGCGAGTGCGTTGTCGAGAAACTGCAGGCATCCTTTTCAAGCATCGCTGTCAGGAGCCGCCTTCTGGAACGTGCACGATGTGCCAGAAGCCACTGTGCTCCCGGCACGCGCGCTGGCAGGGCCACAACATCGTCTGCGTAACCTGCCTGCGCGGAGAGCTGAAGAACCCCTATCGCAAGCACAGCTACGCTCACTTGCGCGATGATCCGTTCTTCTTCTGGTATTTCCGCGAGGGATCCTTCCTGAATGATCCGTACGGAGATGAAGACTACGCGTTGTTCGACGACGGAGACACGGACTTCGGCGGCGACGCCCCCGACGACTGGGCCGGCAGCTGAGCCTGCGTGGCGCGCTGGCTGATCTACGCTTTGGGGGGTGGCCTCGGTCACGCGGTGCGTGGCGCGTGCATCGCGCGTGCGCTCAGCGCCTGCGGGGTTCAGGCGCGCGTGCTGTGCGCACAGCACGCGGCTTCCGCAGCGCGCCGGCTGTTTCCTGATGTGAGCGGCTTGACCCGTGAAGAGCATCCCACGCCTCGCGCGCTGGCGGACCGTCTCGCGCTAGAGCTAGCCAGTTGCGACCTGCTCTTGCTCGATACGTTTCCACGCGGTGTACTCGGCGAGCTCGATTCCGTGGCCCCTCGTGTGCCGCGCATCCTGCTGACTCGTTTGGTGCGCGAGCCGCACCCCGCGCTGAACACCAGGTCCGGTTGGGCCGAGCTGGGGCTCCTCGGTGTCGTGGATATCGAGCCCAATCTCGAGTGGTTGCGGGGCCCGGCTTTGCGTTGCGGTCCCGTCGCTCGCCGGCTCACTCAGGTGCACCTCTCCCCCAGACCCGTGGTGCAAGTCGCACTCTCCGACGAAAACGCGAGGACACGCGTGGTCGGCTTGCTGGAGCGCGCTGGGCTTGGCTGCGTCGTTGCGCAGAGCGGTGAGCTGGCCGAGGGCTTCTGCGCTCCAATCGTGATTGGTCGGGCGGGCTACAATTTGACCTATGAGTTGGCTGCTGCCGGGATTTGGCACGTGGCGCTGCCAGCGCCGCGCCCCATCGATGATCAAGCGCGCCGCGCGGCACAGCTGGGCACGAGCGTGCTCAGTCCGCAAGCCCTCGAGCGGCGGCTGAGGGGGCTCGTGAGCGCGGGGCCCCGGCCACCTAGCGTTGTGCTCGAGCATGGGGAGCTCGCCGCGCAGCTGATCGAATTCGCGCGAGACTCAAGCGGAAATCAGAGGCAAGCGTCGCGCGCTCGTTGAGCCGGGTGTTGCCGCAGGGATAGAAATCTCCCCGAGCGCCGCGTTGAGCTCGCGGTTCTCCACCAAGTACATATCGCAAGCGTGGCAGCTCGGGATTCGCTCAGCGCGCATCTGCTCACGGATGCGCTGGAACGCCTCGCCGAGCCATACGTCGCGCACGCTCTGGCTAGATAGGTCACCGAGGGGCTCGATGCGACCGTTGGTCATGCAGCACAGGTAGACCTTGCCATCCCACGCCACGAACAGGTGGAGCCACGGCGCGAGGCACTGGTGCTGCTTGTAGTAGGAGAGCGCGTAGTCACCGGCGGCCGAAGCGTCGAGCTCCGACTTGTCTCGCCCGAAAGGGTAGACATAGTCGTTGCCGAGCGGAAATCCATGCTGGCGCCGTAGCTCCTCGACCTCGGGTGCGATCTCCGAGTTGTACTCGCGGATCAGGCGCTTGCTCAGGCGCAGCTCGCTGCGCTTGCTGTCCACGGGCATGGGCACCAGATCGATGGCGCCACGCTCCGCCACCAGGCGAATCAACGCCGGGTAGTCGCGAAAGTTCTGGCGCAGCATCACGAAGTTGACGCGCAGCTAGGGTGGCCGCTTCTTGGCGTAGCGCGCGATGTACTCGATGCCGCGCAGTGTCTTCTTGAAGCTACCGGGCACACCTCGCACGCTCTCGTGCACTTTCGGACTCGCGCCGTCGAGGGATGTGCTGATGCTGCTGATGCGATGGCTGAGCAGGCTCTTCGCGCGCTCTTTGGTGAGCAGTGTGAGGTTGCTCGTGAGCGTGACCTTGATGCCGGCTTCCGCTGCGGCACCCGCGATGGCCTCGAAGTCCTTGCGCGCCAGCACCTCGCCACCGGAGAAATGCACCTTGCGACAGCCGAGCTCTGCCATCTCTTGCAGCACGCGAATGAAGCGCTCGCCGGGCAGCTCAGGCGGTGCCCAACCCCGGCCGTAGCGACACATCACGCACTTGAGGTTGCAGCGCGCCGTCAGCTTGATCTTTACCGCCCGCAGGTACGCCGGGGGTGCCAGCTCGCGCACGCTCTTCTCGAGCGGTTCCCACAGCTCTGCCTCGTGGATCAACTGCTGAACGTCGTACATGTCGCGGCTCAGGGCGGTTCGTCAGGCGGGGCGCGTACCTCATAGGCGGGCCTGACGCCAAAGCAGTGTAGCATTCGCGCGTGACGCACGTCGCCGTGGAGTCGGACTCGAGCGCTGGTTTTGTTGGGGGAGAGGCGCGCCTCCAAGGGCTCCGAGTGGCCTACGTCGCCTTCGAAGGTTTCCCTAACTCCAAGGGCTCGGGGACGCGTATTCGCCAGATGACTCAAGCGTTGACCGGGGCAGGCGCTGAAGTTCACTTGGTCACGCTGGCGCCAAAGCCGGGCGCGGGAGCGCCGCCGCGTGGCGTGGTTCTGCATCCGATCAACCTCTTGGAGGATAACCTGCTCGCCCGCGCCCTCGCGTTTCGCGACCGCGTGCTGCGCGAGCTGGTAGCGATTCGACCCGACGTCGTGCATTTCCGTGGGGTATTCGAAGGCGAAGCATGCTTGGCCTACGGCGCGCGGCGGCGTGTCCCGACGCTCTTCGAACTCAACGGGTTGCCCTCTATCGAGCTCTCGTATCACTACACCGGCCTGGCAGGCTCTCAGAGCATGCAGGCGAAGCTGCGGGAGCTCGAGGCGCGGGTGCTCCAGGGCACGAGTTGGGCGCTGACCCAGAGCCAGACCACCCTGGAGTTCATGCAGAGCCGCGGCTTGCCGGCGACTACACCGCGGGTCGTGATCCCCAACGCCGCCGATCCCGACCTGTTCCGTCCGGCAGCCGAGCCACTCCCGCCTCCGAACGCGGCAAGCCCGGCGCGCTTGCTCTACGTCGGCGCCACTCAAGCCTGGCAAGGCACCCTGGAACTCTTGATGGCCACGCGGCGCGTCGCTCGAGAAATGCCCGTGGCGCTCTGCATGGTGGGGCCCATGCGTCGCCGCTGGCGTAAGCAGATCGAGCGCAGCGTGCACCGGCTCAAGCTGGATGAAACGGTGCAGTTGCTGGGTGCCGTTCCGGCACACGAGCTGCCTGCATTGATCCAAGGCTCCCACGTCTGCCTCGCGCCGCTTCGACGCGACGTGCGCAACAAGCACCAAGGCTGTAGTCCAATCAAGGTCTTCGAGTACATGAGCTGCGGCCGTCCGGTGGTTTCGACGGATCTCGCCTGTATGCGCGAGATCATTCAGCCTGGCGTCACTGGCGAGTTGATAGAATCGCCGCGGCCCAAGGCCCTGGCGGACGCGCTGCTCGAGTTGCTCCAGGACGACTCGCGGCGCCTGGCTCTTGGTGATGCCGCGCGGCAATACATCCAGCGCGAGGCGACCTGGGAGCTGCGGCGCAACGCGCTGGTGGACTTCTACGCGAGCAGGCTGAGCTTGGCGGCGCGCGCCTCGGCGTAGAGCCGCTCGTAGGTCTCGCTCTCCAAGTTGGGGGCGTGCGCCTGGATCACGTACTCGCGCGCCCGCTTGCCCCAGCTGAGACGCTCAGGGCTCTCGAGGCACTCCTGGATCGCGTCAGGCAGCTGGTCTAGATCCTGGGTGTCTATCAACGCGCCGCTGACGCCGTGTTCGATGATGTCGACGTGGCCCCCGACGCGCGTGGCGAGCACCGGGCGCGCCGCTGCCATCGCCTCGAGGGCGGCGTTGGGCGTGCCTTCGAAGAGTGATGGGAAGACGACGAGGTCGCACAGCGCGAGCAGGCGACACAGGCGCTTTGGGCTGCCAGAGTACTCGAGCACCTTGATGCGCGTCGCGGCGTCCGGCGCGGTAGCCTCGAAGGATGCGTAGGCGCGCTGGGCGTCGCGGCGTACCCCGCCGATCAGCAGCAGGTGCATTGGTGCCGCGCGGCAAACCTCAGCGAAGGCGGGCAACAAGAAGCGCATGCCCTTCTTCTCGCGTAGCTCGCCGACGAAGCCGAGCACCTTCGCGCCAGCTTCAAGGCCTAGCGCGGCGCGCAGGCTGTTGTCCGGCTCTTCAGGCTTGAAGAGCTGCGCGTCCACGGAGTTGGTGACGTGGTTCAGCGAGCGATTGAAGACGCGCCCGGCCTTGTGGCAGATCTCCTCTGAGACGCCGCTCACCAGGGTGGCGTTCTCCACCGCGTGCTTGACCAGGTGAAACTGATCCGTGCGGAATAGACCGCGGTCAATGTCATTGCCCCGTAGGCTGAGCAAGCTCGCTACGCCCGCGAGTTGCGCGGCGAGCACGCCAGCGTACCCCGCGTCGCTCGCGTAAATCGCGTGCACCAGGTCCGCGTCGCTGCGCTTGAGTACGCCACTACCGTGCTCCACCAGCGCCATGAGGTCTCGCTCGAGGTCGCTCTGGCGACCCACGTGGTGCTGCAGCAGGCCCTCTTTCTCGCGAGTGACGCAGCCACCCGGGGGCGCATGCTTCGACCAGCACACGAGGTGCACCTCTTCACCGCGCGCCGCGGCTTGCCGGGCAATGCGCCAGGTGGCGTTTGCGACTCCGCCGTGCTCTCCCGGTGCATGAGGAGCAAAGAACACCACCTTTGAAGCGCGCGTCATGGCGAAGCGAGGCTACTCACCCCCAAACCATGCGGCTATTGAAAGCGACGCGAGTCCTCGTGATGATGCGACGGATGAAACGCTGGCTCTGGACTCCGCTGCTCTTCGCCTTTCTCACTATCGCGTTGCTCGCGTGCAAGAAGAGCGAGACGAACGGGAGCGGACCCGGCTCGGCGACGGTGGTCAGCGGCCCCATCAGCGTCACCGGCGCCCTCGACATCAGCATCCAGCCGAACGGTAGCGCCAGCGTGAGCGGCGTCGCTATGGAGTTCACCCAGGTTGGGACCGACCTCGAGGTGAAGAAGGGCGGCGCTCGCATCGCCAAGTTCACCAAAGAGGCGGACCGCATCAAGCTGCGTGCTGCTGACGGTCAGACGGTCACTCACAAGCTCAAGTTCAAGCCGGATGGCAAGCTCGAGCTGGAGGACGGCAGCGAAGCACGTCTGTACGTCGCCAAGCCCAAGGACTACGGCTACAAGGTGGAAGACGCCGGCGGGGCTCCCGTCGTTTCCGTGAAGCAAAAGGACTCGCGCATCGAGGCCAAGAAGGAGAGCGGCGAGGAAGTCTTCCGCGTCGAAGGCTTGTCTCCGAAGGCGGCGAGCGTGCTTGGTTTCGAGAAGCTCGACCCGGAGCTAAGGGCAGCGCTGGCCTTCTTCGTGCAGAAGAGTGGCCTCTGAGCCGCTCGCAGTCGCTGATTTTCGTGTGGCAATGAGTAGGTAGTTGTCCAGAGGTGTGCCCTCGGAGGCGTCGGTCAACTCGCAGCTGAGCCCAAGCGCTTCCAGCCTCTTCCGGAGTTCTGCGGCGTCTACGAAGCTGAACTCCTCGGCGCGATTCACGCGCAGCGTGCGCCCCAAGCGTTCGGCGAAGCGTGTCAGGGCAGAACTAGGACGCGCCGCAGGTGATGCCTCGCGGATAAAAAGCCGACCGCCGACCGGCAGGCACAGAGCGATCTGCTCGAGCAAGTGCTGCTGCGTCGGCTGCGGCAGGTAGTGTAGTACATCGAGCAAGAGGAAGCTGTCCCCGCGGAGCGGCGGCGGGGCTGCGAGGTCAGCAACCGAGAAGTCGACGTTCTGGACGCCGTCGGCAGCTCGTCTCGCGACTTCGATCTTTTCCGCATCGAAGTCGTAACCCGCGACGCTGCTGGCGGCGCCGAGCTCCAGCAGCAGCAAGGCGAACTGACCGCGTCCGCATCCCAAGTCCACGAGTCTGCCGAGCTCGTCAAAGGTCGCAGCTTGAGCAGTCAGGGGATCGAAGCGCAGCTTGCCCCGCACGTAGTAGCGATGTTTCGGCGGCGCGGAGGCGTAGCGCGTCAACGTGCGTTGAACGGCGGCGTCGAGCTCGGGGTGCTTTGGCCGCCGGCCCTCCACGAGCTTGAAAGCGATGGCGGCGAACAGCAGCGCGAGGCACAGCCCGACCAGTGGCGCCCCCACAGCAAGCTCGGAGACGAAGCGTCCGGCGATCTCAGCCAGCGGGCGGCTGCGATCGAACTCCGCGGAGGTTCCGTGCAGCAATCGACTCCCGAGCTCCACCTCGGCGATCAGCAGAAACGGCGCGAAGAGCGGGTTCGAGATGTTTGCCGCGAGGTAACACGTCACCAGGTCCAGACGCAGCGGTAGGCAGACCAGCGCGCAGAGTGGCAGGTGCAGGCCGTAGAGTGGTAGACACCCGATGAACACCCCCACGCCTACGGACATCGCCGCGCGCGAAGGCGTCAACGTGCCGCCGCGAAGGCGGAGATACAGCCGCTTGGCGCCGGCCCGCAAGCCGCTGTTCCGTGCGGATTTGGGGGCGGCCGGCGGAGGATTCAAGCTTTGGAGTCGCGCGCGCTATAGCCCTTGGCGATGCGCAGGTACATTTGCGCCGACTTGTTGTCGGGGTCCGCCGCGAGCACCTTGTCGAGCTCCGCGATCGCCTGGGTCTCTTCGCCCGTCGTCAGCATCAGCACCGCCAGCATCAGGCGGGCTTGGTGGTAGCTCGGGTTGGCCTGGAGCGCGGCTTCGAACTCTTCCCGCGCGCGATCGGTCTTCGCGGCGTCGCGGTACAGCACCCCAAGGCGCGTGCGGAGATCCGCGAAGCGGGGGCAAAGTGCCACTGCGCGCTCGAGCTCCAGGGTGGCTTCCTCCGGCATGCCCGCGTCGAGGTAGGCCTGGCTCACGTCCGCGTGCATGTTCGCGATTTTTCCACGTACGAATGAGTCTGGCTGGGGCCGGCCACTGACGTCGCGCGTGCGCACGCTGCCGTAGATCCCGCGCGCCTTGTCGTATTTCCCGAGGTCGTTGTAGGTGACCATCAGGTTCAGCTGGGCCTCGGTGTAGCGGGGATTGATGCTTACCGCCGTCTCGAACTGGCGTTCTGCCTCGCTGAAATGGCCGCGGCTGTGAGCGATGACGCCCAGCATGTTGTGGACGTCGGCGAAGCCGTGAGCTTGCTCCGCCACCTGCTTGAGCAAGTACTCTGCCTGGTCGTACTCGCGGTTGGCGTAGTGCTCAC